>JADHZE010000049.1 GCA_026934365.1 Isoptericola sp. QY 916
TCGCCTCGTCGCGCGCCGGGGCCGGGGCCGCGTCGTCGCCCGAGCTGGTGGGCGCACCGTGGTCCGGCGTGCCCTGCGGACCGCTCGGGGTGCGGTCCGCCGTCTCGTCGGCCGGGTCGGGCACCGCAGCGGACGGAGCGTCGGACGGGTCCGACTCGACGGGCTCGCCGTAGGTCGACGCGTAGACCATCCGGCTGTCGCCCTTCACCCCGGCCAGCGCGACACCGGTGAGCGGTACGCCGTTGATGCGCAGCCGCTCGGCCGCCTCGGCGAGGACGCTCCGCGCGGTCCGGCCGGCGGTGGCGACGAGGACGACGCAGTCCGCGTAGGCGCCGAGGATCGTGGCGTCCGCCGCCGCCAGCACGGGTGGGGCGTCGATGACGAGCACCTCGCCGGCGTCCCGTGCCGCCTCCACGGTCGCACGGACCCGGTCCGTCGCGAGGTAGTCCGCGGGGTCCATCGTCGGGTCGTGGAGGGCGAGGAAGCGGAGGTTGGGCACCTGGGTGGGACGCAGCCCGTCCGGATCGGTGCCCGGACCGTTCGGGCGAGGCAGCAGGTCCTCCAGGTCCGGACGACGCAGGTCGCCCGACACCGCGACGGTGGCTCGGCCGCTCATGGCCCACGACGCCGCGAGGTTGGCGGCGATGAACGGCCGCGGCGCGTGCGGGTCGGTGGCCGTCACGACGACCACGGCGTGCTCGCGGTCCTGCATCGCCACGTGCAGGGCGGTGCGCAGCTCCCGGATCGACTCGGTGAACGGGGAGGCGACCCGGCTCGAGATCGGCAGCACCGGGGTGCGGCGGTACGACTTGGCGGCCCGGGTCACCCCGTAGAGCTCTGCGAGGACCGGTACGCCGGCCGCGGCCGCGGCGTCGGCACGGCCACGCAGCCGGGAGTCGAGGGCCCGTCGGGCGAGGGCGAGGCCGACCCCGATCGCGAGCCCGGCGAGCGCGCCGAGGAGGACGATGCTGGCCCGCGGCAGCCCCACCACCACGGCGGACGAGCCGGTGGCGGGAGTGAGAACCTGGGCGGGCGTCACGATCGACTCGAGCGTGCTCCTGCTGGCCGACAGGGTCTGGAACTGGTCGATGATGGTGGAGCGCTCCGCGCCCGCCAGGGGGTCCTTGGGCTTGTCCTTCACCTGCTTGTCGACCGCGTCGAGCTGGCCGCGCAGCGCGTCGCGGCGGGCGTCGATCTCGGCGATCTGGTCGTCGATGACCCCGGGCATGCTGTCGACGTAGGCGGACGCCACCGCGTTCGCCAGCCCGACCGCGTCGCCCGGGGCGCCCGCCGTGGTGGTGACCGCCATGACCTGCGTGGAGGCGTCGAACGCTCCCGAGACCTGGGCGGCGAGCGCCTTCGGGTCCGTTCCCGCGGCCACACCCTTGGCGACCACCTGGAGCACACCGGGCGCCTCGACGAGCCCAGGGTCGGTGTCGACGCTCGTGGTGGTGGCCGCCGGCGACGTGCTGTCGCCCAGCTCGACGGCGTTGATCTGGACCGTCGCGGTCGCCTCGAACACCTCGGGCTTGCGGTCGGCGTACACCCACGCGGCGGCCAGCGCGAGCACGACCGACCCGATCAGGAGGTACTTGCCCTCCCACATCACCCGCAGGAACTCCCGGACGGTCATCGGCCCCCTACCTCCCCCTGTGTCCCCGGCACCCCGGCCGCCACGGCCTCCTGCGCCACCACGGCCTGCAGCCGGGCGACGAACGCGTCCTTGGAGAACCCCTTCACGTGCACGCCGATGGCCTCCTGGTCCCAGGACCGGGCGAGCGCGGCCTCGATCCCCTCGGCGACCGGCGCCGCGTCCGGGCTGTCCACGTACAGCCCGGTCACGCCGTCGACCACGGTGTCCAGGTACCCGCCCGTGCCGAGCGTCACCGCCGGGACGCCGAACGCGGCCGCCTCCAGCGGCGTGAGCCCGTAGTCCTCGTACGACGTGGCCACCAGCAACGACGCGTGGCCGTACAGCCAGCGCAGCTGGGCGTCGTCGACCTTCCCGACGAACCGCACCCGCTCGTCCGCGAGACGCTCGAGCCGCTCGCGGTCGGGGCCGTCCCCGACGACGACGAGGGGCAGGCGGAGCCGCCGCGCGGCCGCGACGACGACGTCGACGTTCTTGTACGGCAGCAGCCGGGCCACGCAGAGCAGGTAGCCGGGGGCGATCCCCGGAATCGGGGTCGCGGGGCCCTCCGGCTCCATCGCCGGCGGGGGCGCCACGACCTCGGCGTCGATGCCGTAGGCCTCGCGCACGGCGCGCCGGGCGACGGTCGAGACGGCCAGGTAGACGTCGGCGCGGGCGGCGGCCGCCGCGTCGGACTCGCGCAGCCCGGGGCCGAGCAGGTCGAGCGCGGCGCCGGCGAGGCCGGTGCGCCACCGCTCCTTCCAGGCCCGGCCCGAGGCCCCGGAGAGGTACCGGTCGCGCTGGTAGAGCCAGCGGGCGGGCGCGTAGCAGTACACGACGGTGCGCCGCGCGCCGCGGTAGCGGTGCGCCCACCCGCTGGAGCTGGCGAGCAGCACGTCGGCCTCGACGGGCTCGCTCTCGACCGCGCCGCGGAGCAGCGGCAGCGCCAGGCGGTGGTGGCGCCGCAGCGCGCCGACACGGTCCAGGCGCGACGGGCGCACGTCCACGTCCGCGAACTCGGGGAACGTCCCGTCGGGGTGGTACAGCGTCGTGTAGAGCGGCGCCGACGGGAAGGCCCGGGCCATCGTCAGCGCCACCCGCTCGGCGCCCCCGCGCTGCGTCAGGTAGTCGTGCGCCAGTGCCACCGTCGGGCCCATGGTTCCTCCTCGTGCGGACGGTCGAGACCGCCCGTCGAGCGTAAGGAGACCGGGGCATGGAAAGGACCCCGTGGCGGCCTTTCCACCCGGGTGAAGAGCCCGGTCAGGCCGGGATCCGCACGGCGTCAGACCCTCGTGTGGAACTTCCCCTGCGCGGCGAGGAGCCCCTCGGCGAGGACCATCTCCACGGCGTCGGCGGCGTCGTCGACGAGGATCGGCAGGTCCTTGCGCTCGGTGGCGGAGAAGTCCTTGAGCACGTGGTCGGCAGTGTCCATGCGCCCCGGGGGGCGGCCGACGCCGACGCGGACGCGGACGTAGTCCTTGGTGCCGAGGGCCTTGGTGATGTCGCGCAGGCCGTTGTGCCCGCCCTCGCCGCCGCCGGACTTGAGCTTGATGGTGTCGAACGGGATGTCGACCTCGTCGTGCACGACGACGACCTGGGCCGGGTCGACGCCGTAGTACTTCACGAGCCCGGCGACGGGCCCGCCGGACGTGTTCATGTACGTGGTGGGCTTGGCCAGCACCACGCGGGGGCCGGGGCGCCCGCCGGGCAGGACGCCGAGCCGCGTCTCGGCGACGGCCGCCTGGGCGCGGGCGTGCCGCGAGAAGCGCGCGCCGGTGCGCTCGGCGAGCAGGTCGAGCACCATCTGCCCGACGTTGTGCCGGTTGCCCGCGTACTTCGGGCCGGGGTTGCCCAGCCCGACCACCAGCCAGGGGGTCTCGGTCATCGGCGTTCTCTCTCCAGGGTTCGGCGGCGGGTGCGCACGTCACAGGGCGCGGACGCGCGAAGGGCGCCCGGAACCGAACGGTACCGGGCGCCCTGGGCGTGAGGTGGTGTCAGCCCTCGGTGGACTCGGCGGCCTCGGTGGTCTCCTCGGCGGCCTCGCCCTCCTCGGCCTCCTCGTCCTCGGCGGCGGCCTCGGCGCGCGGCTCGGCGATCTGGACGACGGCGGCCTCGGGGTCGGTGAGCAGCGTGGCGCCCTTCGGCAGCTCGACCTCGCCGGCGGTGACGTGCTGGCCGGCCTCGAGGCCCTCGATGGAGACCTCGACCGACTCGGGCAGGTGGGTGGCCTCGGCCTCGACCGACAGGGTCTGGGCCTCGACGAAGTGGATGGTGCCCGGGGCCGACTCGCCCACGACGTTCACGGTGACGTCGACGGCGATCTTCTCGCCGCGGCGCACGATCAGGAAGTCGATGTGCTCGATGGTGCTGTTCACCGGCGTGCGCTGCACGTCCTTGGCGACGGCGAGCTCGGTCTTGCCGTCCAGCTCGATCGAGAACAGGGCGTTGCTGTGACGCATCGCCAGCATCGTCTGGTGGCCCGGGAGGGTGATGTGCAGCGGGTCCGCGCCGTGCCCGTACAGGACGGCGGGGATCTTGTTCTCGCGACGGATGCGGCGGGCGGCGCCCTTGCCGAACTCGGTGCGGGCCTCGGCGGCGAGCTTGATGTCGGACACGTGGATCACTCCTGGGATGTCTGTGCGTGCCGACGGCCAGAGGGAGCCGTCGGCTGTCCACGAGGTTGTGGTCCCCGCGAACTGCGGTTGCGTCGGCGTGGGACACGTGACGGACGCGATCGAGAGCGCGCCGTGGGAGCACCCGCAGAACGCGGTGCACCGACAGCCGCCCAGTCGATCACGGAAATCCGACGGATCCTGCGCTGAGGGTGGCGGCCGGGTCGCAGGTGCGTGACCTGTACGACCTGGGTGACCGGCGCCCGTCAGACGTCCCTCGCCGAGGCAACCGGACGAGTATAGCCCCCTCGGGGCAGGGCGTGTCAGGCCCGGGCTCAGGGTTGGGCGTGCTCGCCCGTGCGAGCCCGGGCCCGCGACGCGCCGCGGGGGCGGTAGACCACCTGCGCCTGGAAGACGAACCGCACGACGAACGCGACGAGGATGAGCACCGCCTGCACCAGCTCGGGGTGCGGCACGGCGCGCTCGACGATCCACCACAGCAGCAGCGTGCGGACCGCGGCCTCCGTCCCGTTGAAGGCGAAGGACCGCACGAAACGGCCCCAGAAGCCGTGCGCGCCGTCGCGCAGGTCGGCGAAGACGAACCGCTCCTGCAGCAGGAAGTTGATGACGATCGTCACGGCGTTGGCCCAGACGACGGCGGGCAGGTAGTGCACCCCGAGCCCCTGGAGCCCTGCGAGGATCGCGAGGTTGAGCACCGCGCCGAGCGCACCGATCAGCGCGAACGGGGACAGCCGCCCGAACCGCAGGAGGGTGAGCTGCTGCACGTACCGCAGCCCGTTGGCGACGGTGGCCTTGGACCGGCCCGCGAACCGCTCCCCGAAGACGAACGGCTCCTCGACCACGACGAGCCGCTGCCGGGCGAGGATCTCGAGCAGGATCTTGAAGCCGCGCGGGCGCAGCCCGGTCAGGTCGACGGCACCGGGGCGGACGACGAAGAACCCGGTCATCGGGTCGGAGACGTCGCGCAGCTTGACGGGGAACATGGACCGGGCCAGCAGCCCGGACGCCTTGGAGACCCAGCGGCGGTACCGCCCGTCGAGGCCGCCGGCGTCGCCGCGGCCGGTGTACCGGGAGGCGACGACGACGTCGGCGCCGGTCTCGCGCGCGGTGGTGAGCAGCACGGGCACCATCTCGGGCGGGTGCTGCAGGTCGCCGTCCATCACGACGACGCGCTCGCCGGTCGCGGCGCGCAGGCCGGCGACGACGGCGCCCGAGAGCCCGCCGTCGGGCACCTCGCGGTGGATCATGCGCACGGGCAGCGCGGCGGTGGCGGCGACCCGCTCGATGACGGCGGGGGTGTCGTCCTTCGAGTCGTCGACGAACAGGATCTCGACGCCGCCGGGCGCGACGCGGCGCCCTTCGCCGTCGGGGCCGAGCACGGCGGCGAGACGACGGACCAGCTCGGCGACGTTCGGTCCCTCGTTGTAGGTGGGGACCACCACGGTCACGTCCACCGTCATGTCACCGTGCCTCCCTCGGGGACGCCGCGGCCCGGGACGGCGCGCGTCCCGGGCCTCCGGCGTCGCTCAGGCGTTGCCGTCGAACAGGCTCGTCACCGAGCCGTCGTCGAAGACCTCACGGATGGCGCGGGCCACGAGCGGGGCGACGGACAGCACGGTGAGCTTCTCGAACCGCTTGTCGGCCGTGATCGGCAGCGTGTCGGTGACGACGACCTCGGCGGCGCCGCACTCCTGCAGGCGCTGCGCGGCGGGGTCGGACAGCACGCCGTGCGTGGCGGCCACGGTGACGGAGCGGGCGCCCGCGTCCATGACCACCTTGACGGCCTCGGCGATCGTGCCGCCGGTGTCGATGAGGTCGTCGACGAGCACGCAGTCGCGCCCCTCGACCTCGCCGACCACGCGGTTGGCGACGGCCTGGTTGGGGCGGGTGACGTCGCGCGTCTTGTGGACGAAGGCCAGCGGGCAGCCGCCCAGCTTGGCGGCCCACTGCTCGGCGACGCGGATGCGGCCGGCGTCGGGCGAGACGACGGCGGCGTTGGACACGTCCACGCGGGTGCGGACGTAGTCGACCAGGACGGGCATGGCCCACAGGTGGTCGACCGGGCCGTCGAAGAAGCCCTGGATCTGCGGCGTGTGCAGGTCGATGCTGAGGATGCGGTCCGCGCCCGCCGTCCTGAGCATGTCGGCGACGAGGCGGGCCGAGATGGGCTCGCGGCCGCGGCTCTTCTTGTCCTGGCGCGCGTACGCGTAGAACGGCGCCACGGCGGTGATCGAGCGTGCGGAGCCGCGCTTGGCCGCGTCGACCATGAGCAGCTGCTCCATGAGCCACTGGTTCACCGGGGCGGTGTGGCTCTGCAGCAGGAAGATGTCCGAGCCGCGCACCGACTCGCTGAACCGCACGTAGGTCTCGCTGTTCGCGAAGTCGTACGCGGACACGGGCAGCAGCTCGATGCCGAGCTCCTTCGCCACGGCCTCCGCGAGCTCCGGGTGCGCCCGACCGGTGGCGAGGACGAGCGTGCGCTCACCGGTGCCGGGGATGAAGTTGTTCATCGCTGCGTGCTTCCTTCGGTCGGGTCGGAACTGTCGGCGGGGGGCACCACCGGGATGGCGCCGGTGAGGGCATTGTGCGCGGCGAGCTGACGCTGCGCCTGGGCACCGAGCTGCCCGCCCGAGCCCTCGGCGCGGGCCCGGGCGGCCGCCTCGGCGGCCGGCGAGCCCGACCAGCGGCGCTCCACCCAGTCGTCGACGTTGCGCTGCTGGGCGCGGGCGACGCCGAGCGCGCCCGCCGGCACGTCCTTGACGATGACGGAGCCCGCGGCCGTGTACGCGCCGTCGCCCACGGTCACCGGCGCGACGAACATATTGTCGGCGCCCGTCTTCGCGTAGGAGCCGATCACGGTGCGGTGCTTCTTCTGGCCGTCGTAGTTCACCGTGACCGACGCGGCGCCGATGTTGGTGTGCTCGCCGATCGTCGCGTCGCCGACGTACGACAGGTGCGGCACCTTCGAGCCCTCGCCGATCTGCGCGTTCTTCGTCTCGACGAAGGTGCCGATCTTGCCCTTCGTGCCCAGCTCGGTGCCGGGGCGCAGGTAGGCGAACGGGCCGACGGACGCGTCCTCCCCGATGACGGACAGCGAGCCGTGCGTGCGCACGACGGTCGCGCCGGGGCCGACCTCGACGTCGGTCAGCGTGGTGTCCGGGCCGATCGTCGCGCCGGACTCCACCTTGGTGGCGCCGTGCAGCTGCGTGCCGGGCAGGAGCGTGACGTCGGGGGCGAGCTCGACGTCGACGTCCACCCAGGTGGTCGCCGGGTCGACGACGGTGACGCCGGCCTGCATCCACTCCGTGAGCACGCGGCGGTTGAGCTCGGCGCCCAGGGTCGCGAGCGCCACGCGGTCGTTGACGCCCTCGACGAGCATCGGGTCGTCGCTGAGCACGGCGCGCACGGCACCGCCCTCGGCCCGCGCGGAGGCGACGACGTCGGTGAGGTAGACCTCGCCCTGCGCGTTGTCGCGGTCCAGGCCGCCGAGCCCGCGGCGCAGCACCGCGGCGTCGAAGACGTAGACGGAGCTGTTGATCTCGCGGATCTCGCGCTGCTCGGGCGTCGCGTCCTTGTGCTCGACGATCGCCAGCACGTCGCCCGTGCCCACCTCGCGCACGATGCGGCCGTAGCCGGTGGCGTCCGCGACCTCGGTCGTGAGGATCGTGACGGCGTTGCCGTCCTCGTGGTGCGCGGCGAGCAGCTGGCCCAGCGTGGCGCCGTCGAGGAGGGGGATGTCGCCGGCGAGGACGACGACGGCGCCGTCCAGCCCGTCGCCCAGCGGGTGGTCCCCGCCGTTGGCGTGGTCGGCGTGCAGCTCGTCGTCGACGGCGTCGTCGTGCACGAGCTGCGCGGCACGCCCGGCGTGCGCGCGGGCGTCGAGCGCGTCAAGCGCGCACTGCACGGCGCGGCCGGTGCCGGGGATCTCGTCCTGGTCGACGACGAGGGCCGCGGCGTCGATCTGCGCCGCGGCGGCGGCCACGAGGTCGCGCTCGTGGCGGACGACGACCGCCACCTGCTGCGGGTCGAGCTCGCGGGCCGCGGTCATCGCGTGGCCGAGCATGGTCCGCCCGCCCAGGGCGTGCAGCACCTTCGGCGTCGCGGACCTCATCCGCGTCCCCTGCCCCGCGGCGAGGACGACGACGGCCGCCGGACTGGGGTGGGAGGGTGCTGCGCCGGTCGAACCTGCGGCGTCCGGTCCTGTCGAGACCACGAGTGCTCCGTCTCTTCTCGGGTGTGCTCTGTCGATGGTGCCGAGCTCCGCCCCCAGGACTCGAACCTGGACCAAAGGCACCAAAAACCTCTGTGCTGCCGATTACACCAAGGCGGATCGGGCCCCCGGGCCGGGTTCACGCCCCAGCAGGCGCGGCACCGTCGGGCGTCCGTCCTCAGTCTGCCAGGTCCGCACCACCGCCCCGGCACGCGTCCCGCCCCTCGGCGTCCCCGGGCGCCGTGGCACGCGCCACACCCGGCACGCGCCGGAGCTCAGGCGCGGGCCCGGGCGGGGGCCTCGCCGCGCGGCAACGTCACGGCGAGCTCGAAGCCGTCGGGCACGTGCGCCGCGGTGACCGACCCGCCGTGCGCCTCGACGATGCCGCGCACGATCGCGAGGCCGAGACCGGCGCCGTGGCCACCGACCTGCCCGTCGACGGCTCCGCCCTCGGGGGCGTCGACGGTCCGGGCGTCGTTCGCCCGCCAGCCGACGTCGAACAGGTGGCCCAGGTCCGCGACGTCCACGCCGCTACCGTGGTCGAGCACGCTGACCACCAGGTGGTCGTCGTCCCTCGTGTGCGCGGAGACGAGGATCTCGGTGCCCGCGGGGGCGTGCCGGACGGCGTTGGCGAGCAGGTTCCCGATCGCGCGCGTCAGCTCGCGCGGGTCGGCCCACAGGAGGTGTCCCTCGATCCCGGACTGCGCGATGCGCACGCCGCGGCCCGCGGCGGCGGCCTGCACGTCGACGACGGCGTCGGAGACGAGGTCGAGCAGGACGACGAGCTCGCGCTGCAGTCGCAGCGTGCCGCTCTGCAGGGTCGACAGCTCGAAGAGGTCGTCGACCATCGCGGTCACGGTGTCGACCTTGCCGCGGATGGCCCGGACGTACGCGTCCCGGTCGGGCGCGACGTCGTCGTCGAGCGCCTCGGTCATGGCGCGGATCCCCGCGAGCGGGGTGCGCAGGTCGTGGGAGATCCAGGCGAAGAACTGGCGGCGGGCGGCGTCGAGCCGGTCGATCTCGGCGCGCGCCTGGGCCAGCCGCTCGGAGGTGTCGACGAGCTGGGCGTGCAGGTCGTCGAACTCCTTCCAGCCGGCCGCGGCGGGCGCGACGACGTCGCCGTCCGCGATCCGCCGCGCCGACCGCGTGAGCGTCCCCACCGACCGGCGCACGGCCCGGCTCGTGGTCAGCCACGCCGCGGCAAGGCTCAGGACGGTGGCCACGACGATCACCGCCGTCAGCACGACCAGGTCGTGCGCCGAGATGAACATCTCCACCATGACCGCCACGACCGACGCGACGATCGAGGCGACCGCCGCGCCCACGACGACGGCCATCTGGGACGCGACCGGCCCGCGCCGGTTCCAGCGCAGCACGACCAGGGCGAGGGCGGTCACCAGGGCCGTGCACACCACCGTGGTCAGGACGATCAGCCCGACGTCGGCGAGCCCGAGCATGCCGTCGAACATCAGCGCTCCCCTGGCCCGGCGGTCATCGGGCGTCCCCTCGCGGCGTGAACCGGTACCCCGCGCCCCACTCGGTGCGCAGGTACACGGGGTAGCGGGGCTCGGGCTCGATCTTCTCCCGCAGCCGCCGCACGTGCACCGTGACCGTGGACGCGTCGCCGAAGCTCCACCCCCACACCTCGCCCAGGACGTCGTCGCGCGCGAGCACCTGGTCGGGGCGCTGCACGCAGTACAGCAGCAGCTCGTACTCGCGGGTCGTGAGCGCGATCTCCTCGCCGCCCCGCCACGCCCGGCGGTGGCCGGGATCGATGCGGAAGTCCCCGACGGTGAACGCGTCCGCCGGGGCGGCCGGCGCCCGGCGCCGCAGCTGCGCGTCGACACGCAGCCGCAGCTCCTTGAGCGCGAACGGCTTGGTGACGTAGTCGTCCGCCCCGCGCTCCAGCCCGGCGATCCGCTGCTCGACGGCGCCGAGCGCGGTGAGCATGATCACCGGCAGGTCCGAGGTGCGGCGCACCTCGCGGCACAGGTCGTCGCCGGTGACGCCGGGCAGCATGCGGTCCACGACCAGCACGTCCGGGAGGTCGGCCCGCAGCGCCTCGCGCGCGCTCTCGCCCTCGCTGTACAGGTCGACGTCGTACCCACCGGCCCGCAGGTAGTCGCCGACGACGGTCCGCACCGCCGCGTCGTCCTCCACGACCATCACCCGCGCCCTGCCGCTGCTCATGGACCGACCCTACGCACGGCACCGCACCGCGCGGGCTGTCCTTACACCTCTGAAAGAAACGGCCCGCGGCCGGGGTCGCGGTGCTTGTCTCGGGGTGTTCCATCCCCGAGACGACAGGACACCCTCATGCGTGCGAAGGCACTCGCGACCACCGGGCTCGTCGCCCTGGCCCTCACCCTCACCGCGTGCGGCGCCGACGACGGCGCCGGCTCCGGCGGCGACATGACGCCCGCCGCCACCGACTCCATGCAGTCCGACGACATGCAGTCCGACGACGCCATGGCGCAGCACGGGACGTTCGCCGGGATGAACGACAAGAGCGTCGAGGGCACGGTCACGGTCGAGGGCGACACGGTCACCCTCTCCGGCTTCTCCTCCGACGAGGGCCCCGACCTGCACCTCTACCTCGCGAAGGGCACGGACGAGGCGGCCGTCGAGGCCGGCACGGAGCTGGGAGAGGTCGCGTTCGACGAGGCCGACCAGACGTTCACGACCGACGGCATGGGCGGCGGGGACGGCATGGACGGCTACACCGACGTCGTCGTGCACTGCGACAAGGCCAAGGCCGTGTTCGGCGCGGCGACGTTGATGTGACGGCCGCCGTGCCCCGCGAGGCGACCACCACCTCGGCGCGCGTCGCCCCGGCCCTCGCCGGGGCGGCCCGCGTGGCCCTCGGCCTGCTGTGGCTGCACGAGGGGTTCGTCAAGTACCGCGCCGGGTTCGGCGCGGCCGACATCGGGTTCGTCGTCGACGGCGCCGCGAGCAACCCCCGGGTGCCCGGCTTCTTCCAGGCCTTCACGGACCTGGTCCTGGGTGCGGCTCCCGGGCTGTTCGGGGTGGTGCTGCCGCTGCTGGAGTCGCTCCTGGGCGTCGCGCTGGTCCTCGGCGTGCTCACGGTCCCTGCCGCCTGGGCGTCGGTCGTCGCGCTGGCGACGTACTGGCTCGCCGACCTGCTGGTCTGGCAGTACCCGGTGATGGTGCTGCTGTCCGCCGTCGTGCTGGCGTTCCCGGCGGCCGCCGCCGCGTGGTCGGTGCCGGCGGTGCGCGCCGTCCTCGCGTCCCGGCGGCACGCCCAGGCACAATGACCCCATGCCCACCGACTCCCGCGCGTCCAAGCGTCCGCCGCGCGCCCGGATGACGGCGAGCCAGCGGCGCGAGCAGCTGCTCGCGGTCAGCCGCGGCCTGTTCGCCGAGAAGGGCTTCGACGGCACCAGCGTCGAGGAGATCGCGGCGCGCGCGGAGGTCTCCAAGCCGGTGGTCTACGAGCACTTCGGCGGCAAGGAGGGCGTCTACGCCGTCGTCGTCGACCGCGAGGTGCGCGCCCTGACGTCCGCGCTGACCGGCGCGCTCGAGGAGGGCGGCCACCCGAAGGTCCTGGTGGAGCGCACGGCGCTGGCCCTGCTCGGCTACATCGAGGCGTCGGAGGACGGCTTCCGCATCCTGGTGCGCGACTCCCCCGTCGCCCAGGCCACCGGCACGTTCTCCAGCCTCATCGGCGACGTCGCCACCCTGGTGGAGCACATCCTCGGCGACCAGTTCAAGGCGAACGGCCTCGACCGCAAGGCCGCGCCGCTCTACGCGCAGATGCTCGTCGGCATGGTCGCCCTCACCGGGCAGTACTGGCTCGACGCCCGCAGCCCCGACAAGGCCGAGGTCGCCGCGCACCTGACCAACCTCGCCTGGAACGGGCTGTCCGGGATGGTGAAGAAGCCGGAGCTGACGAAGTCCCGCTGACCCCGGCCCCGCGCCGTCACCCCGTTCACGCAACAGCGCCGCGACGAGGTCGACGAGCGCCCGCGGGTCGCCACGCAGCTCCTCCGCTGGTCGACGGCTTCCTGCGCGCCCACGACGACGCCTGACCGACGAGCTGTCAGGACCAGAGCCCTGGAGACGTGGCTCTGGCCCTGACAGGTCACTTGCCGTCGAGGTAGCCGTTCGCGTTGATGACGTACTTCGTCGCGGCGCCGGCGTCGAACTCGGCGTACCCCTGCGGGGCCTGGTCGAGGGTGATCGCCTTCGCGTTGACGTTCTTCGCGATCTGCACCCGGTCGTGCAGGATCGCCTGCATCAGCCCGCGGTGGTACTTCATCACCGGGCACTGGCCGGTGGTGAACGCGAGTGACTTGGCCCATCCCGTGCCCAGGCTGAGCGAGAGCGAGCCCTTCTGCGCGGCCTCGTCGATGCCCCCCGGGTCGCCGGTCACGTACAGGCCGGGGATGCCCAGCGCCCCGCCCGCGGCCGTGAGGTCCATGAGCGAGTTGAGCACGGTGGCCGGGGCCTCGTGGTCCGAGTCCGCCCCGTGCCCCTTGGCCTCGAAGCCGACGGCGTCGATGCCGCAGTCCACCTCGGGCACGCCGAGGAGCTGCTCGATCTGCTCGACCGGCCCGCCCTTCGTGAGGTCCACGGTCTCGCAGCCGAACGAGCGCGCCTGAGCCAGCCGGTCGGCGTTCATGTCGCCGACGATCACGACGGCGGCGCCCAGCAGCAGCGCCCCCGTGGCGGCGGCGAGCCCCACCGGCCCGGCCCCTGCGACGTACACGGTGGAGCCGACCTCCACGCCCGCGGTCACCGCCCCGTGGAACCCCGTCGGGAAGATGTCGGACAGCATCGTCAGGTCCATGATCTTCTCGAGCGCCTGGTCCTTGTCCGGGAACCTCAGGACGTTCCAGTCGGCGTACGGCACCAGCACGTAGTTGGCCTGCCCGCCGACCCAGCCGCCCATGTCGACGTACCCGTACGCGCTGCCCGGGCGGTCGGGGTTCACGTTGAGACAGATGCCGGTCTTGCGCTCCTTGCAGTTCTTGCAGCGTCCGCACGCGATGTTGAACGGCACGGAGACCAGGTCGCCCACCTGGACGAACTCGACGTCCCGGCCCACCTCGACGACCTCGCCGGTGATCTCGTGGCCCAGCACGAGGTCCTTCGGCGCCGTCGTGCGCCCGCGGACCATGTGCTGGTCCGAGCCGCAGATGTTCGTCGCGACGGTCTTCAGGATCACGCCGTGCGGCACCTGCCGGCCGACGTTGGCCGGGTTCACCCCGGGGCCGTCCTTGAGCTCGAACGTCGGGTAGTCGATGTCGATGACGTCGACCTCGCCCGGCCCCTTGTACGCGACCGCGCGATTCGTGTCTGCCATGGTGCTCCTCCTTGAACACGGCCGGCCCGGTCTGAGCCGGTCCCCCGACCGTAGGCGCGTCGCGCGTCCCCGGCAGGTCGAGCGCGGGCCGCGTCGCCCGGCTGCCGTTGTGCCCGGCGCGGGGGTCTGCTAGGCCTGCGGGTATGACCCGCGTCACCGTCCGACGCCGCGTCAGGCGCGTCACCATCGGCGGCCGCGCCGCGCGCCGCGAGGACCAGCTCGCCGGCGAGGAGCCGCTGGAGATCCGTGTGGGAGGGCGCTCGTACGCGGTGACGATGCGCACCCCGGGGCACGACGTCGAGCTCGCGACCGGCTTCCTCGTCTCGGAGGGCGTCGTGACCGACGGCGCGCAGGTCGCCGGCGCGCGCTACTGCGCGCCCGGCCCGGCGGCCGCGGTCGAGAACCCGTACAACGTGCTCGACGTCGCGCTGGCCGCGGGCGTCGCCCCGCCCGACCCGGCGCTCGCCCGGGAGTTCTTCACCTCCAGCGCCTGCGGCCTGTGCGGCAAGGCGTCGATCGACGCGGTGTTCACCCGCAGCGCGTTCGGCGTCGCCGACGACCCGGTCCGAGTGGACGCGGCCCTGCTGGCCGCCCTGCCCGACCGGCTGCGCGCCGCGCAGGACGTCTTCGCCCGCACGGGCGGGCTGCACGCGGCGGGGCTGTTCGACGCCGCGACCGGAGAGGCCCTGGTCGTGCGGGAGGACGTCGGCCGGCACAACGCCGTCGACAAGGTGGTCGGCTGGGCCGCCGCGGCCGGGATGCTGCCGCTGCGCGGCACGGTGCTCGTGGTGTCCGGGCGGGCGAGCTTCGAGCTCACGCAGAAGGCCGTCATGGCCGGGGTGCCGGTGCTCGCCGCCGTCTCGGCGCCGTCGTCGCTCGCCGCGGAGCTCGCGGACTCCGCGGGGCTGACGCTCGTCGGCTTCGTGCGCGACCCGACGCTCGTGGTCTACACCGGCGAGCACCGCGTGGTCGAGCAGGACAGGGCCGAGCAGGACGGGGACGCAGGGAGGGCAGGGCCCGGCGACGGGCACGACGAGGCTCGCGCGCGCCGCGACCGGAGAGGGGACGCCGCATGACCACACCGCAGCCGGAGGACGTCCGGGACGGGGGCGAGCCACGGGAGCCGCAGCCCGAGGAGGTCCGCCCGCCGAAGACCTGGGCGGCCGGGGTGCCCGGCATCGTGCACGCGCTGGTCCCGGCGCTGCGCGACATGGGGCCCACGCGGACGGCGCGCCTGCTGCTGTCGATGAACCACCGCGAGGGCTTCGACTGCATGAGCTGCGCCTGGCCGGACCCGGACCGGCGCAAGCCCGCCGAGTTCTGCGAGAACGGCGCGAAGGCGGTCACGTGGGAGGCGACGCCGCTCGTCGTCGAGCCGTCGTTCTGGGCCGAGCACCCGGTCTCCGACCTGCTCACCCGCACCGAGCACTGGTTGGGCCAGCAGGGGCGGCTGGTCGAGCCGGTGCACAAGGCCGCCGGGTCCGACCACTACGTGCCCGTCTCCTGGGAGGAGGCGTTCGCGATCGTCGCGGACCGGCTGAACGCCCTCGACTCCCCCGACCAGGCGTCGTTCTACACCAGCGGGCGCACGTCCAACGAGGCCGCGTTCGTCTACCAGCTGTTCGTACGCGCCTTCGGGACCAACAACCTGCCCGACTGCTCCAACATGTGCCACGAGTCCACGGGCGCCGCGCTGGGCGAGACGATCGGCGTCGGGAAGGCGACGATCACCTACGACGACTTCGCCCAGGCCGACCTCATCGTGATCATGGGGCAGAACCCCGGCACGAACCACCCGCGCATGCTCACCGCGCTGGAGGAGGCCAAGGAGAACGGCGCCGCCATCGTCGCCGTGAACCCGCTGCCCGAGGCGGGGCTCAAGCGGTACAAGAACCCGCAGACCGTGCGCGGGCTGGCGGGCCGGGGCACCGGGCTGGCCGACCAGTTCCTCCAGATCCGGCTCGGCGGCGACATGGCCCTGCTCCAGGCGGTGTCGAAGCGGGTGCTCGACGCCGAGGCCGCCGCCCCCGGCACGGTCCTGGACCACGAGTTCCTCGCCGAGCACACCTCGGGCCTCGAGGCGCTCACCGCGCACCTGGCCGGCCTCGACGAGGACGCCGTGCTGGCGGCGACGGGCCTCACCAGCGCCGAGATCGACGAGCTCGCCGAGCGGTACCTCCGCGCCGAGCGCGTCATCGTCACGTGGGCGATGGGCCTGACCCAGCACACCAAGGCCGTCCCCACCATCAAGGAGATCGTCAACCTGCTGCTCCTGCGCGGGAACATCGGCCGCCCCGGCGCGGGCGCCTCCCCCATCCGCGGCCACTCCAACGTGCAGGGCGACCGCACGATGGGCATCTGGGAGCAGATGCCGGACACCTTCCTCGACGCGCTCGACTCCGAGTTCGGCATCTCGTCTCCCCGTGAGCACGGCCTCGACGCCGTCGGCACGGTGGAGGCGATGGCGGCCGGGCGTGTGAAGGCGCTCGTCGCCCTCGGCGGCAACCTGGTCGGGGCGATCTCCGACACCGGCGCCGCGGAGGCGGCGGTCCGCAGAGCCGACCTCACCGTCCAGATCTCGACGAAGCTCAACCGGTCCCACGCCGTCGTCGGCCGGGAGGCGCTCATCCTCCCCACCCTGGGGCGCACCGACGTCGACCGGCAGGCGTCGGGGGAACAGTTCGTGTCGGTGGAGGACACCGTCTGCGCGGTGCACGCGTCGCGCGGCAAGGTCGAGCCGGTCGCGCCGGGACTGCTGTCGGAGGTCTCGATCGTCACGCGGCTGGCGCGCGCCGTCCTCGGCGCCCGCCCCGGCGGGCAGGGCTCGCCAGACCGCCCCGTGGACTGGGCGGCGATGGAGCGCGACTACGACGTGATCCGCGAGCACATCGCCCGCGTCGTCCCGGGCTGCGAGAACTACAACGCCCAGCTGCGGCGGCCGAACGGCTTCCGCCTGCCGCACGGCCCGCGCGACTCGCGCACCTTCCCCACCGACGACGGCCGCGCCCACCTCACCGTCAACGAGCTCGCGCCCGTCGAGTGCCCGCCCGGGCGCCTGCTGCTGCAGACCATCCGCTCGCACGACCAGTTCAACACCACGATCTACCGCCGCGACGACCGCTACCGCGGCATCAAGGGCGGGCGCTCCGTCGTGCTGGTCAACCCCGACGACCTCGCGGCGCTCGGGATCGCGGACGGCACCACCGTCGACGTGCACGGCGAGTACCACGACGGCGTCGACCGCGTGCTGCGCGGGCAACGCGTCGTCGCCTACCCGACGGCGCGCGGGTGCACCGCGGCCTACTTCCCGGAGGCGAACGTCCTCGTCCCGCTGGGCGCGACGGCCGAGACGAGCCGGACGCCCGTGTCCAAGGCCGTCGTCGTCCGGCTCGAGCCCGCCTGACGCCGAGGTGGTACGAACCGTGCCGAGGTAGTACCGGCTGTGCCGAGGTAGTACCAGCCCTGCCGAGGTAGTTCAGGCTTCCTGCGCGCGAGGCTCGACGAGGGCCTCGGCGAGCGCGCCGAGGGCCGGCAACGCGCGGAGAGCGGCGTCACGGACGTCGTCCGGCACGGCTCCGAGTCGGCGGGCCCAGAACGCGTTGATGCGGGCGAGGTGCTCGTCGGCCAGCGGGGTCGCGACCAGCCGGACCGTGCGCCCGTCGCCCTCGGTGTGCTCGCGCAGCACGAGCCCGCGCGCCTCGAGCGTGCGCAGGGCGGCGCTGACGTTGCTGCGGGCGAGCCCGGTCGCGAGGGCGATGCGCGACGGCGTCGGACGCGGCGTGCGGTGGACCTCGCGGATCACGGCCACCTCCGTCCCGGTGAGCGGCACGATGTCGCGCAGCTCCGGGGCACGGACGTCCAGGTGGCGGGCCAGCTCGACGAGGACGTCGGCGAGGTCGGCGAGGTCGGGCGTGACGATCGTCTCGTCGGGCATGGCCCGATCCTAGGCTGGCGACATAGTTATAGTTTCATAATCACTTGTCGCCCGGGCCGCGCCCCGGGCGTTCCTCTGCCCGCGCCGTCCGGCCCCCGACCGCGCACGCACCCACCCCAAGGAGCTCCCGTGAGCAGCGCCCCCGCCCTCGCCCCCGACGCCACCGCGTCCCCGCCCGAGCGACGAGCGCTGCGCGGACGCCCCGCGCTGACGCTCGTCGGCGTCGCCTTCGGGCTGTTCCTGGTCGGCCTGGACGCGACCGTCGTCTCGATCGTCAACCCCGCGATCGCCGCCGACGTCGGCACCACGTTCGTCCAGCTGCAGTGGGTGACGCACAGCTACCTCCTCGGGCTGGCCGTCACCCTGATCCTGGCTGGCAAGCTCGGCGACAGGTACGGCCACCGCACGCTGTACCTGAGCGGCCTCGTGCTCTTCACGCTGGCCTCGGTCGCCATCGGCCTCTCGACCACCGCGGCGGGGCTCATCACGTTCCGCGTCGTGCAGGGCGTCGCGGCCGGCATCCTCATGCCGCAGACCCTCGCGATGCTGCGCGCCACCTTCCCGCGCGAGAGGTTCGGCATGGCCGTGGGGATCTGGGGCGGCGTCTCCTCGATCGCGATCGCCGTGGGCCCGACGCTCGCCGGCGCGCTCGAGGCGTCGCTCGGCTGGCAGTCGGTGTTCTTCGTCAACGTTCCCGTCGCCGTCATCGGCCTGGGGTACGGGCTGTGCCTGCTCCCGCGCACGAGCTTCCCCGTCACGGGCCGCTTCGACCTGCGCGGCGTCGTCGTGCTGGCGCTCGGGCTGGTCGCCACGGTCTTCGCCATCGTGCAGTCCGAGACCTGGGGGTGGGGCGACGCGCGCACCCTCGGCCTGCTCGCGCTCGGCGTCCTCGTCATCGTCGGGTTCGTCGCCCTGGAGGCCCGCACCGAGGCGCGCACCGGCGACGCCCTGCTGCCGCTGTCGCTCTTCCGCGGGACGACGGTCGGCACCGGCGGGCTGATGATCGCCGCGAACTTCTTCGTGCTGATGGGCTCGACGTTCATCCTGCCGATGTTCTTCATCAACCTGCGCGGGGCCACCGCGCTGGACGCCGGACTGATGCTGCTGCCGATGTCCGCCGTCTCGATCGTGTCCGCCCCGGCCGGCGCCCTGCTCGTCGCACGGATCGGCACGCGCGCGACCGGCACGCTGAGCCTCGGACTCACCGCCGTGGGCCTGCTGGTGCTGCTGACCTCGTCGGCCGGCTCGCCGTACGGCGTCATGGCGGTCGCGTTCGTCGTCCTCGCGATGGGCACCGGGATGACGATCACCGCCGGAGCGGAGGCGATCGTCGGGTCCGCGCCCGTGCACCTGGCGGGGGTCGCGGGTGGCTTCCAGTCCACGTGCATCCAGATCGGCGGCGCGCTCGGCACCGCCGTGATGTCCGCGGTCGTCGCCGCGAACGTCCACGCCGGCACCGCCGGGCTCGGTCTCGACGACCGTGCGCTCCAGCGCCTGGCGCAGGGTTCCGTGCCCACGGGCCTGGACGCCGTCGCGGTCCGCGCCGCGGAGGGCGCCTACGTCTCGGGCGTGCACACCGCGTTCCTGGTCGCCGCCGCCGTCGCCGTCGTCGTCGCCGTCGTCGCGGCCCTCACCCTGCGCCCGAAGCCCGGGCCGAGGTAGTTCGATCCTCGGCACGAGATCACACCCATCAAGATTCTTGACGTCGAGAGACCGGGAGTAGTCTCGGCGCATGGATGTGGAGGCACGGTCCGACGAGGTCGACCGGATCGTCGACGCGTGGCGCCGCGAGCGCCCGGACCTGGACGTCGAGCCGCTGACCGTGTTCTCGCGGGTCAGCCGGCTCGCGCGGCACCTGGACCGCGCGCGGCGCGGGGCGTTCGCCCGGCACGACCTGGAGACGTGGGAGTTCGACGTGCTGTCCGCGCTGCGCCGCGCCGGCGAGCCGTACCGCCTGTCCCCCGGCGTCCTCGTCGCCCAGACCCTCGTGACGAGCGGCACCATGACCAACCGCATCGACCGGCTCGAGGAGCGCGGGCTGGTGGAGCGCCACCGCGCGCCGTCCGACCGCCGCGGCGTGCTCGTGCAGCTCACCGCCGCGGGCCGGCAGCGGGTCGACGCGGCGATGAGCGACCTGCTCGACGTCGAGGCGCGCGTGCTCGACGCGCTGCCCGCCGCCGTGCGCCCCCAGCTCGCCGCGCTGCTGCGCACCGTCGTCGCGCAGTTCGACGAATGATCCCGGAGATGCCCGCCGCGTGACGTCCTACCCCTCCCCCTCCGCCCGCGACGACGGCGCCCGCGCCGGCCTGCTGCTGGCGGCGCTGCTGCTCGTCGCGCTCAACCTGCGCGCCCCCATCACGTCGCTGCCCCCCGTGGTCGACGACGTCGCGGCGTCGCTCGGCCTCACGTCCGCGGGCGCGGGCCTGCTCACCTCGGTCCCGGTGCTCTGCTTCGCGCTGTGCACGCCGCTGGCGTCGGTGCTGGTCGCGCGCGCGGGCCCGGAGCTGTCGCTCGGCGTCTCGATGGCGGGGATCCTCGCCGGGACGCTGCTGCGCTCGGGGGGCTCCGTGCCGGCGGCCCTCGCCGGCAGCGCGGTGCTGGGCGTCGCGATCACGATCGGCAACGTCGCGGTGCCGGTGGTCATCACCCGCGACTTCCGCCGCCGTGCTGCCGCGGTCACGGGCGCGTACAGCGCGACGATGAACCTCGGGTCGACGTTCACCACCATGCTCACCGTGCCCCTCGCGACGGCGTTCGGCTGGCAGTGGGCGCTCGCGGGGTGGGGAGTGCTCGCCGTGGTCGCGATCGCGGCCTGGGTGCCCGCCGGGCGGCGGCTCGCCGCCCGGGGCCGGGCCGCGGCACCGCGCGGGGAGGGCGGTGTCCGCGTCCGGCCCCCGTCGCCGCGCGCGGAGCTCGACGCCCTCGACCCGAAGGCCAGGTCCGCCGTCCGGCGCCTCGTCGTGCTGCTGTCGGTGGCGTTCGCGGGGCAGGCCTTCGGCTACTACGCGGTGACGGCGTGGCTGCCCGAGATCCTCCACGACCGGCTCGGCATGAGCGCCGCCGGCGCGGGCAGCGCGGCGGCCCCGTTCCAGCTGTGCGCGGTGCTGGGGTCGTTCCTCGTGCCGGCGGCGTTCTCGCGCGGGCTCTCGGCCCGCTCGGTCGCGGTCGCGATGGCGGCGATGTGGATCTCGCTGCCGCTCGGGCTGCTGCTGGCGCCCGGCCTGTGGTGGCTGTGGGTGGGGCTGGCGGGCGCCGCCCAGGGCGGCAACTTCACCGTGATCTTCACGCTCGTGGCGCAGCGCAGCCCCGGCGTCGCGGTCGCGCGACGGTCGTCGGCGGTGGTGCAGACGGCGGGCTACGGGTGCGCGGTGCTCGCCCCGACCGTGATGGGCGCCGTGCACGAGGCGTCCCTCGGGTGGACGGTGCCGCTGGCCCTCGTCGCGGGCGTGCTCGCCACGATGGCCGCGGCGATGTGGGTGGCGTCGGCCCGGCCCGCCGCCGACGGCGCCTAGCGGTCCTCCGCCAGGGTGATCGCGAGGGAGCCCAGCGCCCGCAGCGCCTCCTCCGCGTGCGCCTCGTCGTAGCCGCGGGTGCACACGGCGATCACCAGGGCGCCCGGCCCGGGCGTCCCGACGAACGCGACGTCGTGCCGGATGCCGTCCACCCAGCCCGACTTGGATCCGTACGGCACGCCCTCGGGCACGGCGGCCGTGAGCTGCCGGTCGGTCTGGCGCGCGAGCAGGTCGATCATCCAGAGGGTGCGCTCCGGCCCGGCGAGCTCCCCGGTGACGACGCCGGACATCAGCGCCGCCAGGTCGGCGGGCGTCGTGCGGTGCGAGTCGCCGCGGGCCTCGGCCGCCAGGTCGCTGTACTTGCGCCCGACGACGCTGCCGGCGGCGCCGACGTCGGCCAGGGCGCGGTTGCACGCGTCGAGGCCGACGAGGTCGATCACCATGTTGGTGGCCTCGTTGGACGACACGACGATCATCCGCTCGACCACCAGCCCCACGGGCATGAAGGTGCCCGGCGGCGGCATACCCGGGTCGAGGTCGTCGGGCTCGATGCGGTAGTCGGGCTCGCCCGGCACCTGGGAGCGGAACGTGTCGGTGCTGGCCACCTCCTCGTCGAGCGTGAGCTCGCCGGCGTCCAGCGCCCGGGCCGCCGCGACCAGCACGGCCAGCTTGACGGTCGACGCGGCGTAGAACGGCGCGTCCGCGTCGCGCTCGGCGAGCACCTCGCCGCCCGCCCGCCGCACCTGGTACGCGACGACCGGGACGCCGTCCGAGTGCGTGCCCGTGCTCACCATCACCGCACCCCCGCATCGTTGTGGGCGCGATTTCGGGGACTATCGCTCGGCGAACGGTCCCCGAGATCGCGCTCACAGCGGGCGTGGACGACGGCGGCGAACGCGGACGCGAGGGCGCGGGCCTGCTTCTCGTTCTCAGGTGCCCGCTCGAGGGCGGCGGCGAGCAGTGCGTCGCGGTCGAAGCCGAGCTCGGCGAGCTCGTCCGCGTCCCAGGTGCCGATGCGCTCCGGCGCCGCCTCGGGGTGGAACTGCAGCCCCCACGCGACGTCGCCCACGCGGAAGGCCTGGACGCCGCACGCATCGCTCGTCGCGAGGTGCACGGCCTCCGGCGGCAGCCCCGTGATCGAGTCGACGTGGCTCTCGACCATGCGGACCTCGCCGCCCTCGGCGAGCGCCCCGAGCGGGCCGAGCAGGGCGTCGTCGGCCGCGTCGTCGAGCAGGCGCACGGGGCAGAGCCCCTTCTCCGTCTCGCCCGACCGGCCCGTCACCGTGCCGCCCGTGACGTGCGCGAGCACCTGCCCGCCCAGGCAGATGCCCAGCACCGGGACGCCGGCGTCGAGCGCCTCCGCGACGAGCGCGCGCTCGTGCGGCAGCCAGGGCGCCCGCTCGTCCTCGTCGGGCAGCAGGCCGCCGCCCAGCAGCACGAGGCCGGCCACGCCGTCGGGCGCCGCGGCCCCGCCGGCGGCGAGCGACGGGACCTGCTCCACGAGGTCCGCGCCCTGCACGACGGCGGCGGCCGCGCCGTCCGCCTCCAGCCAGCCGGGCAGGCGGCCCGGGCCGCTGTGCGGGGAGTTCTGGACGAGGACGACGGTCGGTCGGCGGTCGGTCACGGTCAGCGCTCCCTGCTCTCGAGGACGGGGCGGTCGGGGACGGTCTCGGGCTCGGGGCCGCCGCCGCCGTCCCCCGGGTGGCGGTCGTCGGCGTCCGGTGCGGCGTCGTGCTGGGCGTCGTGCTCGACGACCGCGGCCGGGCCGTCGGTCGCCGCGGTGGAGCCCGCCGCCGGGTGCCCGCCGAACGCGGCGGCCTCCCGGGCGAAGTGGCACGCG
>JADHZE010000005.1 GCA_026934365.1 Isoptericola sp. QY 916
GTGGTGCGGGCGGCGGCGGTGCCGACCGCCCGCACCACGGCGGAGCGTGCGTGCGACGTCATCGGCGGGTCGAGCCCGGCCGGTGAGCGTGCTCGCGCGCGTGCAGCCGTGCCGCCCGGACGAGCTCGTATCCCGCGATCGCGAGGAACATGACCACCAGCGCGCTGCCGACCAGGAGGGCGGCGGTGCTGAACCCGCTGCTGGGGGCCTCGAACCCGGACGTGGCGTCGGCCGCGAGACCGGACATCCCGGCGGGCACGCCGTCGGGAGAGGAGTGGAGCCCGTCCACCGTCTGCGTGGCCAGCGCGAGGGTGTCGTCGTCCAGGCTGCCCCAGGCGTACGCGATGGTGTTGACCCCCTCTGCGACCTCGACGTCCGTCGGCCCGAGCACCGGTTCCGTGGTGCCGGCCGCGGCCACGGCGGCCGAGACCGTTCCCGCCGGGAGGTCGAGGCTCTGCTCGTCGGGGTTCTCCAGCCCGCTGATCACCGGCTCGCCGCCGGCGAGGACGTCCACGGCCGGCGCCGCGGCGACGTGCCGGACGGTGAGGCGGCCCTCGCCGGCCGCCGTCGCCGACATGTCGTTGGTGAAGAGCGTGGCGGTCGGGCCGCCGTCGGCGTCCAGGTGGGCGACCGCGGTGTAGTTGCCGCCCGCCTCGAGCTCCAGGTCGACCGGCCCGATCACGGGGTCGCTCGTGTCCTCGGCGTCGGGCGCGGTGATCGCGACGGAGTACGTCCCCGCGGGCAGGTCGAGCGGGCCCGCCATGTCGCCGGGCTCGAAGTCGTCGACGGTGAGCTCGTCGTCGACCCACACGTCGACGGGGGTGTCGGGGACGCCGTGCATCACCGACAGCACCGCGTCGTCCTCGGCCGCGGCGGCGGCCGGGACGAGCCCGACCGCGGAGAGTCCCAGTGCTGCGAAGGCGGTCACCCCGACGAGTGCGGCGCTGCGCCGTGCGGTGCGTTCCATGGTGCCTCCCGGTGTCGTGGCCCTCGGGCCGTGTCCGTGCTGACACCTCTTGTTCCGGCTCGGAGCCGTCCGCGGATGCAATCTTGTTGAGATTTGTATTTCTAGCCTTGCTAGCAGATGTGCGGACAAGCGCGAGGGCCCCGCCGGCATCCCGGCGAGGCCCTCGGCGCTCGCGGTCAGAGGTCCAGCGGCCGGAGCACCGCGCTGATGCCGTGGGCGATCTGCACGTTGCCCTTGTTGAGGTCGAGCTTGCTCCGGACGAGGAACGGGTCGACGTCGTTGCGGTCCCGGTCGATGAGCCGCACCAGCGGCACCCACCGGCTCAGGACGTCGACCCGGAACGTCGCACCCTGCGCGGTCGTCAGGCGGGCCCCGTCGGAGCGCAGCGCCTGCCGGGCGTCGATCGTGGCGCCGGGCACGACGTGGTAGAGCAGCACCTGCTCGACGGCGTCGACCCCTGCCGCGGCCACGACCCGGCGCAGCACGCCCTCCTCCGTGCGCTCCCAGCGGTGGGTGAGGTCGAACGCCAGGAGCTGGAACGCACGGTCGTTCGGCAGGAACGCCGTGAGGGGGACCGTGCCGTCGGCCAGCACGGCGACAGGGCTGTCCGGCTTGGCCTCCAGCACCGCCGCGACCGCCTGGTCGACCACGTCGAAGTCGTACCAGTTGCGGTCGAAGGTGTCGCCGTCGGAAGCCAGCACCGCGGCCAGGCTGGTCGTCCCCGCGGGCGGGGCCGCCGTGGCGGTGGTCGCGGCTGCGGTGCCCAGCAGGCCCAGGGCGGCCACGCACACGGCACCCCAGGCGGTCCGGGTAGCGGTTCGAAGCTTCATCGTCATCGACTCCTTCGGGTCCACAGGGCGCGGCCTCGGGCGGCCGCGAGGTGCGGGTGCACCTGCCTGCTCTTCGCCCGTCGGCGCGGCCCCGGATGCACCCTTCTGCGGACGGCGCCCCCGGCCCTGCTCAGGAGCGGAACGCCGCACCCATGACGTCGCGCGCCGTCCCCGTGCGGTCGAGGAAGCCGACGCCGCCGGCCTGGAGCTCGCGGGCGGCGTCGACCAGGGCGGACAGGGCGTTCCACGCGAACGTGCCGCCGACGGAGACGCGTGCGACCCCGGCGTCGGCCAGCTCGGCGGGCGTGGGACCGCCCGCGACGAGCAGCGCGTTGACGGGCCGGTCGACCTCGCGGCAGACGGTGGCGATCGCGGCGGTGTCGCGCAGCCCCGGCGCGTACAGCACGTGGGCGCCCGCCTCCTGGTAGGCCTGCAGCCGCGCGATCGTGTCGGCGAGGTCGTCCCGCCCGTACAGGTGGTTCTCGCAGCGGGCCGTGAGCACCAGGTCGCCGGCAGCCTCGGCCGCGGCGGCCACGCGCTCGACGGCGAGGCCCCGGTCGTACACCGGCTCGTCGTCCCGGCCGGTGGCGTCCTCGACGGAGGCGCCGGCCACGCCGGCGTCGCGGGCGTCCGCGACGGTGCGGGCGACGTCGGCGGGGGAGTCGGCGAAGCCGTTCTCCAGGTCCGCGCTCACGGGCACGTCGACGGCGGCCGCGAGCGCGGCGGCGTGCGCGAGCGCCTCGTCCCGGGTGACGGCGCCGTCGGGCCGGCCGAGCGTCGCGGCGAACCCGCTGCTCGTCGTCGCGACGGCGGCGAAGCCGAGGGCGGCGAGGATCCGCGCGGACCCGGCGTCCCACGCGTTCGGCAGCAGGAGCGGGTCGCCGGGGCGGTGCAGGGCGAGGAAGTCGGCGCGCATGCCGGGCACGCTACCGACGGGCGCCGACACGGCGGTGAGGTCGGAACGCGGTATCAGCGCAGATCGCGCGCTCTCTCCACGGGTAGGACGACGCGCGGCACCGCGGAGTCCTCTGACCGCGACGACGCGGCCCGGTTCTTCCGGGAGGGCGAGATGAGACGAGGCCTGGGCGCTCTGGCAGTCCTGCTGGTCCTGGCGACGACCGCGTGCGGGGACGGCGGAGAGCTGCCCGACGCGGACGCGGGCGCCACGGAGCCGCCCGCGACGACGTCCGAGTCCGTGCGGCCCGGCGACGAGGGCGACGGCGGCAGCAGGGACGACGACGGCGACGGGAACGATGCGGGCGAGGACCTCGAGGAACCGCTGCCGCAGGCGGGCGGCGCGGCCCAGGCCGACCTCCCCGGGCTCCTCATGGGCGGTGAGGACTTCGTGCTCGTCGGCGACGCGTGGTGCGGTCTCGCCTCGATCCAGACGAACGGGGTGCCCGAGGGCGTGACCGTGGAGATCGAGCGGGTGTCGGTCCTGACCGCGGGCGCTGCGCTGGCGAGCTCGGACTGCGGTGAGCCGCCCTGCGTCGGCGAGCCGCTCGCGCCGGGCACCCTCTCGTGCTGGGTCGCCGTGCGGCCGCCCGACCCCGGGACGGAGCTGGTCGACGTCTCGTTCGCCGCGAGCGCCACCTGCCCCACCCAGCGGCAGTGCGACGAGTTCAAGGCGGCGATGACGCTCCACACCGTCTGGTCGATGTGCCACCCGCCCGACGACGTCGTGTACGACTGCGACCCGGCGAGCGACGAGTCCTCCGAGGCACCGACGGAGGAGTCCGGCGAGCCGGAGACCGGGGAGCCGAGCGAGGCGCCGGAGAACGAGGTGACCGAGACGCCGGAGGAGGTCACGCAGGAACCGGCCGACGAGCCCGCCGACGAGCCCACCGAGGAACGGGTCCTTCCGTGACCCAGCAGCCGTCACCGCCGGCGCACGAACCGAGCGTCCTGGCGCGCGTCTGGTCGGTGCTGGGCACGGTGGTCGCCCCGGCGACGTTCGTCACGGCGATCCTGTTCTACTTCGGCTACGTCACGACCCGCGCGCAGTACCTGTACTTCGGCGTGGACGTCGACCTGCTCGGGTACAGCACGCAGGAGTTCGTCATGCGCAGCCCGCAGCCGCTCCTGGTGCCGATGCTCGCGGTGTTGCTCGTGGGGGCGGGGCTGGTGCTCGCGGACGCGGCGCTGCGGCGGAGGCTCGCCGGCGCCCCTGCTCCGGTGGCGCACCGCTGGACGCTCGGGCTGACGGTCGGCGGCGCCGTCGTGCTGGCGGTCGGCGTGACGCTGGTCGTGGCCTATCCGGCGCTCGCGGCCTGGGTCCCGTACCCGTTGGTGACCCCGCTGGTGATCGGCGTCGGGTCGGCGGGCCTCGCGTACGGCCTCACCTGGTCCCACCGCAGGCGGGGCACGGGACCGGACGCCGGGCCGACGACGGGCACCGACCCCGCACGGACGGCCGTCCTGCTGCTGGTCCTCACGGTGGTCGCCGCGCTCTTCTGGGCCACCGGCACGGTGGCCGAGTGGACGGGACGCGGTCAGGCCAAGGCGCTCGCCCGCGACCTGGGCAGCCTGCCCGCCGTCGTCGTCGACACCCCGCAGCAGCTGCAGGTGGGCGACCCGGCAGTGGTGGAGGAGGGTCTCGCGGCCGGGGACGGCGAGTACCGGTACCGCTACCGCGGCCTGCGGCTGCTGGTCGAGGGCGGAGACGCCCTCTTCCTCGTCCCCGACAGGTGGTCGCCGCACGGGTCGACGCTGGTGGTGCCGCTCGACGACGTCCGCGTGAAGCTCCGGTTCGTCAACGACCCGCCCTGAGCGCTCCCGCTCCTCCTGCGGGAGGATGTCGGCAGCACCCGCAGAGACGAAGGAGGCACGTCGACGTGAGCCGCGAGCGTTTCCCACGCTGGGTCTACGAGAGGGGCTCGGAGCCCGACCCGCGGTTCTCGCTGGCCAACGAGCGCACCATCCTCGCGTGGCTCCGGACGGCCCTGGGGCTGATCGCCGGCGGCACGGCGCTCGAGGCGCTGGACCTGCCGATGGAGCCGCACCTGCGCCTCACGTCTGCGATCGTGCTGCTCGTGGCGGGCGCCGTCGTGCCGGTCGCGGCGGCGGTCGAGTGGGCCCGCTCGGAGCGCGCCATGCGGGAGCACGGCCCGCTGCCGGGCGCGATCACCGGGTTCGTGCTGGTCGTGACCATCACCGTCGTGGGCATCCTCGTGCTGCTCGCCCTGCTGCTGTACTGACGGGACGGCGCCGACATGACCGACCGCCCCGACCCGCCGCTCGTCGGCCCCGAGCGCGACCGCGGCCTCCAGGCCGAGCGGACGGCGCTCGCGTGGCGACGCACGCTGCTCTCCTTCACCGCGGCGTGCGCGGTGGCGTGGCAGACGCTGCCGGGCGTGGACGGTGCGACGTCGTTCCTCCTCGCCGCCGCCGTCGGGCTGGTGCTCACGCCTCCGCTGTGGTGGTTCGCCCAGCGGCACGCCCGCCACACCCACCGGCACCTCGACACGGCCGAGCCGCGCCTCCGCCACGGGCGGCGGATCGTCGTGATGTGCGCGGGCACGGCCCTGCTCGGCCTCGCCGGGCTGGTGGCGGTCGTCGTCTTCTGACGGCGGGCGGGCGCGCGGAGTCTGCTTCACTACCGCCATGTTCGTGCTCGTGGGCCTGTTCCGGCTCGTCGTCGTCGCGCTCGGTCTCGTCGGCACGCGCGCCATCTGGCGCGACGGCGACGTCGAGGGCTTCGTCTACTTCACCAACCTCACCAGCTTCCTGGCGGTGGCGGTCTTCGGCTGGGCCGCCGTCACGACGCTGCGGCGCCGCGAGCCACCGCCGGTCGGGGCGAAGGGACTGGTCACGCTCGCCGCGGCCATCACCGGGCTGGTCGCGTGGCTGGTCCTCGCGCCGGAGGATCCGGACGCCCCGGCCGTCTTCCTCGGGCTCACGGACGGGCAGGTCGAGCACCGGGCCCTGCCGATCGCCGTCGTGCTGGACTTCCTGCTGTTCGACCCGCACCGCCGCGCCCGCCTGCGCGACGCGGGCCTGTGGATGCTGTTCCCCGTGCTGTACTTCGGCGCGATCCTGCTGCGCGGTCAGCTCAGCCCGGGCAGCGAGTACCCGTACGGGTTCATCGACCTGGACGCCCTCGGCTGGGGCGGGCTGGGGCTCAACCTGGTGCTCTACGGCGGCGCGTTCTACGCCCTCGGGCTGCTCGTCGTCGCCGTCGACCGGGTGCTCCCCGCCCGCCCCCTCGGGGGGAACGTCAGGGAGTGACGATCGAGAAGTTCTTGTCGCCCGGGTCGAGGACGGCGGTCAGGCGGCCGAGCGCGGAGGCGTCGCCCGTGACCTGGATGCCCGCGGCCGCAAGGGCGTCGGGATTACCGGCGGCGAGGGCCGGCAGGGCAGCTCGCGTCGAGGTGATGGTCGCATCCGCGTCGCCCTGCTGGGGGGCGGCGCTGTACGACAGGACGCCGTTCTTGAGCCAGACGCGGTACCGCCGGTCCGTGTCGGTGACGACGACGTCGATGGTGACCTTGACGTCCCAGGCGGCCGGGCCGTTCACCTGGATGGCCACGGCGTCGAACAGCATCTCGGGGGAGAGGTTGGCGATGACGTCGGGCGCATTCGTCTCGGTCGGGGTGCCGAACTGGCCGTCGCGCAGCTCGGTGGCGCCCGAGAGGTAGAAGTCGCGCCAGGTGCCGTTCTCGGAGCCGTAGCCGAGCTGCTCGTACGTGTCGGCCAGGAGCTCGCGTGCGGCGGCGTGGTCGGGCTCGGCGAACACGGCGTGGTTGGCGGCCTCCGCGGCCCAGCGGTAGTCGCCGGCATCGAACGCCTCGCGTGCGTTCGCGACGAGCGCGTCGACGCCGCCGGCGAGCTTCGCGTACCGCTTGGCCCGCTCGACCGGGGTGTGCTCCCACAGGTGCGCCGGGTTGCCGTCGAACCAGCCCAGGTAGCGCTGGTAGATCGCCTTGACGTTGTGGCTGACGGAGCCGTAGTAGCCGCGAGCGTTCCACGCGTTCTCCAGCGCCGGAGGCAGCGTGATCTCCTCCGCGATCTCCGGGCCGGTGAGGCCCTTGTTGAGGAGGCGCAGGGTCTGGTCGTGCAGGTAGGCGTAGATGTCGCGCTGGTCCTGCAGGAACTTCACGACGCGGTCGTGGCCCCAGGTGGGCCAGTGGTGCGACGCGAAGACGACTTCGACGTCGCCGAAGAGGTCGACCGTCTCGGTGAGGTACTTCGACCAGGCGTGCGGGTCGCGTACGACGGCGCCACGCAGCGTCAGGAGATTGTGCAGCGTGTGGGTGGCGTCTTCGGCCGAGCAGAGAGCCTTGTGGTCGGGCAGGTAGATGAGCATCTCCGACGGCGCCTCGGTGCCGGGCGCCATCTGGAAGACGAAGCGGACACCGTCGATGATCTCCTCGTGGCCCGTCGTCGAGATGGTGTCCGTCGGGGGCACGAACGTGACCTCGCCCGTGGAGATGGTCTGACCGAGACCGGCACCGACGCCGCCCTGGGGCCCTCGAGCGAGGGCGGCGCCGTACATGTAGGCCGCGCGGCGGTTCATCGCGACGCCCGCGTACACGTTCTCCGAGACGGCGTGCTCCACGAAGCCCTCGGGTGCGTAGATCCGGACCTTGCCTGAGTCGACGTCCTCCTGGGACACGAACCCCTTGGTGCCGCCGAAGTGGTCGGCGTGCGAGTGCGTGTAGATGACCGCTGTCACGGGACGGTCGCCGCGGTGCTCGCGGTACAGCGCGAGCGCGGCCTCGCCGGTCTCCTTCGTGAGCAGGGTGTCGATGATGATGACGCCCTCGTCGCCCTCGATGATCGATGTGTTCGACAGGTCCATGCCGCGCACCTGGTAGATGCCGGGGGTCACCTCGAACAGTCCTTCGACGGCATTGAGCTGCGACTGCCGCCACAGGCTCGGGTTCACGGTGTCCGGGGCGTCACCCTGGAGGAAGGCGTAGGAGTCGTTGTCCCACACGACGTCACCCGCCGCGTTCGTCACGGCGTTCGGGGTGCGTCGGCCGATCAGACCGCGCGTCGCGTCCTCGAAGTCCTGGCGATCGGAGAACGGCAGGCCGTTCAGCATCGACTGCTGCTGGGCGGCGATCGTGGGCGTGGCTGGCTTCGGTGCGGTAGGCATGGCGCCACGATGGCACCGCTCGCGCGGGGGCGCGCGGCGAGGGTTCAGCCGTCGGCGGACGCCGCCCGGCGGGTGCGTCGACGCTCCGCGAGGTCGTACGCCTCGCGCACCGATCCCAGGAGGGTGTCGCCGCTCGGGACGACGGAGTCGCGCAGGCGTCCGCTGACGCCGCCGGTCTCGAAACGCTTCCGCAGGTCCTCCGGCACACCGCACACCACGACCTCGACGCCGTGCTCGTGCCAGCGGTCCAGCAGCCGGTCGAGCGACTTGAGGAACGTGGTCGACGGGATGCCCGCGGAGCCGCGCAGCGAGATGACGAGGGCGGCGTCTTGCGTGTGCGCGGTGTGCGGCCACTCCTCCTCGAGGCGGTTCACCTCGGCGAAGAACCCGGTGCCCACGTAGTGCAGCACGGTGGTCTGGCCGCTGGGCAGGTCGGCGGGGGCGTCCTTGACGCGGAAGTCCCCGTCGCCCGTCGGCACGAACCGGACCAGCCGCCCGCGCTTGGCCGCCTGCACGGCGAACAGGACGATCGAGAGGCCCGCCCCGAGGAAGATGGCCTGCTGCAGCGGCAGCTGCGTGGTGGCCGCGAACGTCACGACCAGCGCCGCCGCGGACAGCCACGACGTGCGGAAGACGAGCACGATGTCGGCCCACCGCCCGACGATGAGCTCGCCGCCGATGACGAGCAGCAGGCCCCCGATGACCGCCATCGGGATCTCGCCGGCCAGCGGGCCGAGCAGCAGCACCAGCACGATGAGCCACACGCCCGCGAAGATGCCGGCCCAGCGCGTCTGCGCGCCGCCGCTGGTCGCGACGCCGGTGCGCGAGAGGGACCCGCCGGTGGGCAGCGCGCCGAAGAACCCTCCCGCCACGTTGGCGAGGCCCTGCGCCGTGAAGTCCTTCGAGACGTCGGTGCGGGAGCCGTCCGGGTTGGGCACCGCCGCGCCGATCCCCGCCGCCTGCGCGAGCGCGATGAGTGCGATGGCGAGGCCGCCGGACACGAGCTCCGGCATCGCGCCGACGTCCGGCAGCGTGAACGGCGGCAGCGAGCGGGGGATGGCGGCGATGTCGCTCACCCGCTCCACGTCGGTGCCCAGCAGCGCGACGACCACGGTGACGACGACGAGCGAGACCAGCGTCGCCGTCTTGCGCAGCGGCTTCACGAGCTGGAGCCCCGCCCACACGGCCACCGTCGCGACCGCGACGAGCACGGTCGCGCCGTCCCACTCCCCGACGTGCAGCACGCCCTCGACCAGCTTGCCCACCGTGTTGTGCGCCTCAGGGGTGTAGCCGGTGGCGTCCTTGACCACGCCGGCCACGATCTGCACGGCGATGCCCGCAGTGAACCCGGTCATCACCGCCGTCGACACGAACGACATCACCGAGCCGAGCTTGAGCACCCCCAGCAGCAGCATCCACAGCCCGACCATCACGGTCAGCGCGGCGACGGAGCCGAGGTCGCCGGGGTCGAGGCCCGCGCCGACGAGGATGCTCTGCGCCGACAGCGCGATCGCGCTCGTGAGCGTGGTGACCATGAGGACCGTGCGGCTGAAGATCGAGCCGATCACCGTGGGCACGGCGCCCGACCACAGGCCCATCGGCGCGGAGAACCCGCCGACCGTCGCGTACGCCATGCCCTCGGGGATGGAGAACAGGCCCGTCACGAAGCCGGAGACGACGTCGCGGGGGGTGGGCCTGGCCAGCTTCCGGGCCTTCCCGGCCTGGGGGGCCGGCGTCGCGTCGCTCGCCTCGCTCACAGGGTGCCCTCCTCGGTGGCCGCCGATGCACCAAGCACCCTGCCCCACCAGGAGGGACGCCGCGACCGCAGCGTCCGCTGGACCTCAGCCGCAGTCCAGGTCCTGGCCCACGGACGCCGTGGCGTCGACGACGCCCTGCGCCTCCTCCTTGAGGGAGTCGGCCGCCTCGGCGAGCGTGGCGTCGTCGTCGACCTGACCGAACGCCGTGACGAGGGCGTCCCACGAGCGGGCGATGTCGTCCGTGCGGTCGTCGCTCACCTGGGAGATGCTCTCCTCCAGCGTCTCCTGGGCCTCCTGCGCCTGATCGCGCGCCGCCTGCACCTCCGCGACCGTCGCGTCGGGGCCCAGGGTGCCCGCGAGGTTCCGCAGGGCGTCCGTGTACGCGGAGAGGTCCTGGCAGGTCTGGGTCGTGTGGTCCCCCATGGCGTCGGTGCTGGCCTCGCCGCACCCCGCCAGCAGCAGCGCCGTCGCGCCCAGCGCCGCCGTCGTGCCCGGCGCCGTACGCCCGTGTCGTGTCCTCGCCCGGCCCATGTCGACTCCTTCGTCGCGCTCCGACGCTCTCACCTCGACTGTCGCCGCACGGCCCGCCGCTCGCGAGCGCACGCCGAGGCCGGAATACCGGGCGTTTGAGACCATCGTGAGGAACTGTCGTTCGCCGAGCCAAGTCACCCGATGTCTGACACCGTCGGTGGTGGTGCTCGCGCACAGCGTCGCGCGCGGGCGGTTTGCACCGATGTGTGGAGGGGCACTGATGGTGGATCGTCGCAGTTCAACGGGTCGAGGTGTGGCCCGTCACGCCGGCAAGCACAGCGTCGCGAAGGCCGGCGGAAGGTTCCGGCGCGGCTGGTCCGTGCTCGGCGTGCTCGCGCTGGGGCTCGCGGGGGCGATCATCCCGGCGACGTCGGCGTCCGCGGCGTCGTGGGGGATCTCCAAGGTGGAGACCAGCACGGGGCCCTACCAGCCGGGCGAGACGGTCACGTGGGTCGTCACGGTGTCGTGCTCGGACCCCAACCAGGACCCGTGCGTCCCGACCACCATGACGGACCCGCTTCCGGACTACGTCGAGCTCGTCAGCGCGTCGATCCAGAGCCCGGGGGCGGGGACGGTCAACCCGGCCATCGACGCCGACACGGACACGGACACGGTGACGTACACGGCCGACAGCGTGGACAACGGCCAGCAGTCCCAGATCCTCATCACCGCGGTGATCGCCGACGACATCCCGTACAGCATGAACGGGGAGACGATCACCAACACGGCGACGGTGGACTCGGAGAACTCCGACCCGAACACGGGGAGCGACGGCATCGAACCCGTGATCCCGCTCGTCCTCGACTCGGAGACGACGAAGACCATCGAACCGGACGGCGCGATCGCGAGCCCCGGCACGCCCGCGACGATGACGATCGGCGGCACCAACACGTCCAACGACCCGGTGGACTCGCTGGTCATCGTCGAACCCACGGAGGGCACCGACCCGAACCCGTTCACGTACCTCGGCTTCACCGGCTGGGGCGACGTCGTGTGGCCCGACGGGGCTGAGTCGGCCACGGTGACGTTCACCTGCGCCGACGGGCCCGCGGAGCCGCAGACGACCACCACGCCCGACACGTTGCCCGACCCGCCGGCGGACTGCGACGTCGAGGGCTTCACGGTGCAGTTCGACGGCGACATCGCGATCGGCGCATCGGCGTCCATCCCGATCGACGTCGAGCAGACCGACGCCGTCACGGACCTCACCGACACCACGACGATCACCAACACGACCTCGTCGAACGTGATCCACGGCGATGAGGAGTCCGACCCGACGGATGCCAGCGATACCTACGTCATCACCCCGCCGAACAACAGCGTGACGCCTACCAAGTCGTTCGACCCCGCCGTCGTGAGCGCGGGCGACCCGACGACGGTCACCCTGGGTGCGACCAACGACGGCGACCCGACGACGAACCTCACCATCACCGAGCCGTCGCCGGGTACGGACAGCCCGTTCGAAGGCGACGACCCGATCACGTTCACCGGGTGGGGGACGGACGGCGAGGGCGCCGGGGTGGTGTGGCCGAACGACGCCGACGCGGCCAGCGTCACGTTCACCTGCGCGGGCGGGACGACGACCGACCCGATCCCCGCCGAGGCGGAGGACACGCTGCCCGACCCGCCCGCCGGGTGCGACGTCGTCGGGTTCTCCGTCGAGTTCACCGGGAACATCGTCACCGGCGCCGAGGCGACCATCCCGTTCACGGCGGACACCGACCCGGACCAGGACGAGGACAACGTCCTGCACCCGAACGAGATCACCGTCGAGATCCCCAACGACACGGAGACCGCCGAGGACACGCTCGAGACGCTGACCGACCGGCTCGCCACGGACACCACCAAGTCGATCTCGCCGTCCACCATCCCGGCGCTGCCCGGCCAGACCGTCGTCATCGGCCTCCCGACCCAGCTCCTGCCGTTCGGCGAGGACGGCTCCACGACCAACGCGGACCAGATCGTGGTCCAGGACCCGACGGACCCGGCGAACCCGGGCGAGTTCTGGGACAACTTCGTCCCGACGTCGGTCCGTTCCACCGAGGTGCCCGCCGGAACGACGCTCACCATCAACTACTGGAACGGCTCCGAGTGGGTCGAGGCGCCCGGCTGCGGACCGACCGACGGCGCCGCGACGGTCAACTGTGACCTGCCGGCCGACGCCCAGGGCGTCCAGTTCGTCTACGACGACAACACGGGCGAGGGCATCCCGCCGGGCACCAGCGTGTCCCCGAACTTCATCGCCGCCTACACGGGGCCCGAGGACGCCGACGACCCGATCGAGAACTGCGGCGCCTCCAGCGCTTCGAGCGGCACGGTCGCCCCGACCGCCCCGGCCGAGGGGTGCGACACCGTCGACCCGTTCCCGGTGCCTGTGGGCCCGGGCGACCTCGACTTCATGGACAAGACGTTCCTCGCCCCGGACGGCCAGACCGGTGAGCCCTACACCCTGCGTGCCCGCACCCAGGACGAGATCACGGCGCAGATCACCTGGTCGACGAACGGGTTCGAGAACGTGGACCCGATGGTGATCAGCGACATCGCCGATCCGGTGGCCGCCGACGACCCCGCGATCGCCGACTCGTACTACGACGCCTTCAACCTGACGCGCGTCGAGGCGATCGACGGATCGGTTGACCCGCTGATCCAGTACGACCAGGTCGAGAGCGTGGAGCTGTTCATCGACGGCGCGTGGGTCGAGGCGTCGGGCGACCCCTGCCCGACGGCCTGCGACGGGACCTTCCCGGGCTACACGCTGACCGCCGACGAGCAGGAGAGCGCGACGTCGGTGCGCCTGACGTACACGGAGTCGCCGAGCCGCGCCCAGTTCCCCGCCGACCCGACGGTTCCGGCCCAGGGCGACGGCGTGGCCCGCTCCACCCAGGCGGACGGGCGGCACCTCGACCTGACCTTCCAGCTGCGCGACGACCGCCGCAGCGGCGGCCCGGCGCTGGGGCGCGACCAGGGCGAGATCTACAACAACCCCGACGACCCGGGCCTGGTCACGAACACCGCGCGGGGCACGGCGACCTTCAACCCGCCGGACGGCGGCGACCCAGTCACGCGGACGGACACCGACGCCGACGACGTGCTCATCATCGACGAGCCCATCAACGTGGGGATCGACAAGGAGTGGACGGGCGGGCCGCTGTCCGTGCCGCCGGAGGGTACGCCGTACGAGGACTTCCCGACGACGGACGTGACCATCACCGGGTCGAACAACTCGGTGGCGCGGGTGGACCAGCTGCTGATCGCCGAACCGTCGTACGCCAACGACGACAACGTCGTCGAACCCCTCGTCGCCCCGGGCACGAACCCGTTCGACGCGTTCACGCTGACGGACATCATCGACGTCGTGCCGCCGGACGGGACCGAGACGACCACGGTGACCCTGACGACCGTCGACGGGACGACGACCGACTACGACGAGGCCGGCGCCGAGGCGCTCACGGTCGACGACCTCGCCGACGTCGTCGGCGTCGAAGTCGCCTTCGACGGGCGCATCGCGTCCACCGAGTCGGGCAACAACCAGGGCGTCCTGGAGATGACCCTCAAGCTGCGCGAGTTCGACCGGTACACCGGTGACCGGATCACCGTGGACCACGACCCGAACCCCGTGCCCAACAGCGCGGGCGCCCAGGTCTCGGACCCGGGGGGCACGACGGCCGACGATCCCGTGGCGTGGGACACCGCGGACGTGGAGCTCCGCGACGCGGAGATCACCATGGAGGAGACCAAGTCGTTCACCCCCGCCACGATCACCGAACCGGGCTCCGACGCGGAGACCAACCCGACCTCGGTCCTCGAGATCACGGGGCAGCCGACAGGCCCGTCCCGTGCCGTGGAGATGACGCTCACCGACGTGGACGGCAGCTTCTGGAACCAGTACGACTTCGTGGACTTCGCCGACACGACGTTCACCGGCCCGATCGACCAGGTGCAGGTGGACGCCTGCACGGGCGGGACGTACGACGAGGCGAGCGACACGTTCGACGGCTGCACGTGGACGAACGGGGTGCCCTCCGGCGCGTTCGCCCTGCCGGACGGCGTGGTGGCGGCTGACGTGGTCGGTCTCCGGTTCACCTTCACCAAGGCCGACGGCACGATCTGGGAGAACCCGGCGAACCCCGTCCAGGCCGTCCACCTCACTGTCCAGGTGCGCGACACCCTGCGCTCCGACCCGAGCACGCCGGTGCCCACCGACCTGACCGGGAACGACCCGGCCCCGGGCGAGGACGCGGCGGGCGTCGCTACGAACGACGTCACTGCCACGGTGACGGGCGCCGACCTCGTCTTCAACCCGGACGACCCGGAGAACCCCATCCCGGTGACGGCCGACGCCGAGGCGTCCGGGACGATCAACTACCAGCACGCCGAGAACGGCGTGCAGATCGTCAAGGACTTCGACACCGACATCACGGGCGGCACGAAGCCCCCGAACACGGCGTTCCCGATGAACATCACCGTGACGAACGTCGGCAACCGCCCGATCTACGACCCGGTGATCATCGACGACCCGATGCCCACCGACGCCGACGGGCCGCAGCTGCGGCTCGCAGACGTCGCCGAGCCGTACAGCTACGCGCTCACCGAGCCGGGCACGGCTCCTCCCGGGCAGCCGAACGGGCCGCAGATGCCCACCGACCCGGACGACGTCACCGTCGACCGGGACGGCAACATCGCCGGCCTGACGTTCACGTTCCCCGAGGGCACCGTGCTCGAGGTCGGCCAGGTCTACACGATCACCGTGCAGGTGATCTTCCGGACGACGCTGCCCGCCAACACGGTGGTCAACAACACCGCGGGCGTGACCGGCGACCGGCCGTGGGACGTCTGCCAGGCCCAGTCCGGCGAGGACGGGACCACCATCCCCGGCCGCATCAACGAGGAGACGGGCGCGTGCGAGGCGGACTCGGACGTGACGCCCATCCCGTCCGGCGTGCTCGCGGAGTCGAAGTACGTCAAGGCGACCGACGACCAGTACCCGCTCGGCATCATGGTTGATCCCGACCAGCCGGGGAACGTCACCCCGGAGGACTGCGCGCCGGTCGAGCCTGCCGGCGACCCGGAGTTCTACGCCTACCCGTGCACGCCGGTCATCCCGCCGGGGCATGACGAGACGTGGCACATCCGCGTGGACAACGTGGGCAACCTGCCCATGGACAAGGTGGTCATCTACGACCGCATGCCCACGCCGGGGGACACCGCGTCCGACCCGACCAGCAGCTCGGCCCGCGGGTCGCAGTGGGAGCCGATCCTCAACCCGAACTTCCCGCCCGAGGTGGTCGACGCCCCCGTCGGGAGCACGACGACGTTCTACTACACACTCGTCGACGACTACTGCGCGGACGACCTCACCGACCCGTTGAACGAGCCGACGTGCTCCGACGACCCGGCCGCCGGCGGGTGGGCCGAGCTCACCGCGGACACCAGCGAGGAGACGTACGAGCAGATCAGCGCCTTCAAGGCGGTCATCACCATGGCGGACGGGAACCTCTTCCGGCCGGGCAGCTCGCTCTCGCTGGAGGGCACCACCACCACCCCGCCCGAGGTGCCGGAGGCCGGCGACCGGTCGATCGCCTTCAACTCGGCCGCCACGTCCGGGGTGGTCGTCGCGCAGAACGGGGCCCGGATCAACTCCTTGTCCGCAGAAGGCACCAAGGTCGGCGTCGCGACGGCGAGCGGTCCGCTCGAGGTGACCAAGCTGGTCACGGGAGACGGTGCGGCGAACGCGCCGGACTCGTTCGAGATGACCGTCGAGTGCACGTCCGGAGTGGGCACGTGGGTGGAGACGGAGCTCGACCCGATCCCCATCACGGTCGTCCCGGGCACACCCACGCTGGTGCCCGACCTGCCGTACGGCGCCGAGTGCACGCTGACCGAGGACGCGGGTGCCGGCCAGACCGAGCTCATCGTCGGCACGGTGACGATCGACAGCGAGTCGGAGAACGACCCCACGACGATCAACGCCATCAACCGGTACGACCTGTCGAGCATCGTCATCGACAAGGAGGTCGTCAGCGATGCCGTGGACCAGGACGGCAACCCGGTCGAGTTCGGTCCGTTCGACGGCACGGTGGAGTGCACGTTCCTCGGCGAGCCCGTCTACGCCGAGGGGTACGGCCCGGACGACCCGATGACGTTCGAGCTGGACGACGGAGGCTCCGTCGAGTTCGACGGCCTGCCGGTGGGTGCGGAGTGCACGGTCACGGAGACAGGTGCGGGCAACGCGTCGTCGACGACCATCACCGTGCAGCACGGCCCGCTCGGCGAGCCGGTCGTCACGGACGGCGTCTCGGCGGACCTCACGCTCGCGGGCGACATCGTCGGGCAGCCGCGCAACGCCGTGACCCTGACCAACACCTACGACGTCGGCGTGATCAACCTGCAGAAGGTGGTCGACGGCGAGGGCGCCGAGGAGTACGGCACCGGGCCGTTCGACATCGAGGTGGTGTGCACCTTCGACGACGGTGACGGCACCGGGCCGCAGACGGTGTACGACAGCACGGTGGTGCTGGGCGGCGCCGGGCCGCTCGACGCGCAGATCGCGAATCTCCCCGAGGGCGCGGTGTGCGAGATCGAGGAGACCGATGATGCCGGCGCCACCGGCGCGGTCGTCGTGCCCGACGAGGTGACGGTGGACTCCGACGAGCCCGCCGAGGTGGTCATCACCAACACGTTCGACGTCGGCACGATCGAGGTGGACAAGGACCTCGCCGGGCTCGGGGCGCTGTACGGGCCCGGGCCGTTCGAGGTGACTCTCGCGTGCACTTACGGCGAGGACGACGAGGGCAACCCCGTGGAGCTCACGATTCCCGGCGGCGACACGCGTGAGTTCGTCCCCGGCGACCCGGCGGTCTACGAGGGGCTGCCGGTCGGCTCGGAGTGCACGCTCACCGAGACGGACACGTTCGGGGCGTCGTCCACCACCGTCACGGTGGACGACGCCGAGCCGGTGGAGTTCCCGGGCGGCGACCCGGACAACCCGCCGTCGGCCGACATCACCGTGCCGCCGGCCACCGACGGCGAGCCCACCACCGTGACCGTGGGCATGACGAACACCTTCGACACGGCCCCGCTGCTAGTGCAGAAGGTGGTGGACGGCGATGGAGCGGACTTCGCTCCGGACATGCCGGAGCTGCCCGAGCCGCCGGAGTCCATCGAGGACGTGCCGGACTACATCGCGGCCGTGCAGGAGGCCTACGGCGACCTGCCGTACGCGGTGACGCTCGAGTGCACAAACCCCGAGACCGGCCCGGTCGAGGTGATCCCGGGCGGCCCGGACCGGCGGTTCGGACCGGGGTTCCCGGCGGTCTACTTCGGGCTCCAGGACAACGACTCGTGCACCGTCACGGAGACGGACGAGGGCAGTGCGACCTCGTCGTCGATCAACCCGAACCCGGTGCCGATCGACGGGGACGCCACGTTCGAGAACCCGGTCGAGACCACGGTGACCAACACCTACGACCTCGGCTCGATCGAGGTCGACAAGGTGGTGGACGGTGATGGCGCGTCCTTCGTCACCGCGCCGTTCGAGGTGTCCCTGGCCTGCACGTTCGAGGGCTCGGACATCGAGGTGCCGGGCGGTGCCACCCGGACCGTGACGCCCGATGAGCCGGCTACGTACGACGGGCTGCCGGTCGGCGCCGAGTGCGTCGTCACCGAGACCGACGCCGCCGGTGCGGCCGAGACGACGATCTCGACCACGGTCGAGGATGGCGACCCGGGCCAGGTCGTGGTGCCGGGCGCGGACGCCGACCCGGCGGTGGTCACCGTGACCAACACGTTCGACGTCGGCTCGCTGGCGGTGGACAAGGTGGTCGACTTCGAGGGTGACGCGTACGACGTCGGGCCGTTCGAGGTGACCCTCGCCTGCACGTTCCAGGGCGAGGACATCGAGATCCCGGGCGGCGCGGCGCGCGAGATCGCTGCGGGCGACACCGTCACCTACGCCGGGCTCCCGATCGGCGCGGAGTGCGTCGTGACGGAGACGGACGACGGTGGCGCGGCGTCGTCCACGGTCTCGACCGTGGGCGACGGCGACCCGGGCGCGGTGACCATCGCGGCCGACCCGGCGTCGTTGACGGTGACGAACACGTTCGACCCGCCCCCACCGCCCCCGGGCGGCGACGGCGACACCGGCGGGGGCGGCTGGCTCCCGACCACCGGTGCGGACATCGCCCTGTGGGTCGGCCTCGCCGTCCTGCTGGTCGCCGGCGGGGTGATCCTCGTCGGGATCCGGCGCCGACAGCAGCACTGACGCCCGCCCACGACGGCGCCGGCCCTGGTCACAGGGTCGGCGCCGTCGGCGTTCGGGGGGCGAGCAGCGGGGGTCCGCCGTACCTTCGTTGCGGGCGCGACCTGCGCCGTCGTCGAGGAGGGAGCACCACCGTGACCATCTCGGGCATCATCACCGCGATCATCATCGGCGCCATCATCGGCGCCCTGGGCCGGCTGTTCGTCCGGGGGAGGCAGAACATCTCGATCATCGTGACGATCCTCATCGGGATCGTCGCCGCCCTGCTGGGCACATGGATCGCGAGCCTGTTCGACGTCAAGGACACGGGCGGCATCGACTGGATCGAGCTGCTCTTCCAGATCGTCCTGGCCGTGATCGGCGTCTCGATCGTCGCCGGGATGGGCGGTCGCAAGCAGACGACCCCCTGACACGCGCCGGGCGTCAGCCCGTCGTGAGGTCGGTGACGTCCTCGGCCGCGTCCGTCCTGCGGGCGTGGCCGAGGACGTCGCGCACGATGACGGTCACGGGCGCGGACAGCATCGCGCCCAGCAGGCCGGCGAGCACGGCGCCGATGATCGTCGAGCCGAGGTTGACGATCGGGTGCAGCCGCAGCTGGTCGGAGGAGAGCTTGGTGAGCATCAGCGTCTGCACGACGTTCTGCACCACGAGGATGACGGCGAGCAGGATCAGCGCCGACGTCGGGCCCTGCGACCCCAGGGCGATGAGCACGGCGAACGCGCCGGAGAAGATCGCGCCCAGGTACGGGATGTACGAGGTCACGAAGGTGACGAGCGCGATCGAGAACGCCAGCGGCACGTCGAGCAGGACCGCGCCCAGCCCGATGAGCACCGCGGTGACGAGGCTCGACGTCGTGAGCGCGCCGAAGTAGCGGCGCAGCGTGGCCGTGGCCTCGTCGACGACGACGCGGCCGGGCGTGCCGCGGACGGACGAGTGGCGCGCCGCGAACTCCTCGATGCGGGGCCAGTCCGCCATCACGTAGAAGAGGAAGAAGACGGCGACGAACGTGCCGACGACGAACGCCGCGGCGCTGGAGAACACGCTCCCGAACAGGCTGGCGACGCCGCCTGCCAGGGAGCTCGTCGTCTCGCTCAGGTCGACGCCGGACAGGTCGAGCGTCGTGCCCGCGAGCTGCTGCTGGAGGGTGTCGAGGCCGCTGCCCAGCCGGTCGGTGATCTCCGCTCCCTGGTCGACGACGCCGTCGGCCGTGACCCAGACGGCGACCCCGAGGACCGCGCCCAGCGCGACCAGCACGGCGAGGGAGCCGAGGCCGCGCCGCAGCCCCAGCCGCTCCAGGCGGTCGACCAGGGGGTGCAGCAGCACGCCGAGCACGGCGGCGACGACGAGGGGGACGGCGAGCCCGCTGATCGCCGACACGGCGGCGTAGACCACCACCGCGGCCGCGGCGATGCCGACCACCGCCCACCCGATCCGTCCGAGCCGCAGCACGCCGTCGCCGGAGGGCCGCGCCGTCTCCGTGGCGGGTTCGGGGTCATGGTGGGGCACGGTTCTCCTCGGGTCGGTCCCGAGCATCATGCCGCGCGGGCGCCGGCAGCGCGCGCCGCGTCAGGCGGCCGTGCCGAAGTCCTTCCGCCGGCGTTCGCCGTGCGCCGTCTCGCCGTCGGGGACGATCGCGTCGGGCGGCACGACGACGCCGGACGGGACGCGGCTGTCGGTGCCGAGGCGGGTGCCGGAGCCGACCCGGGCGTCGTCGCCGACGACGCCACGGACGCCGACGTGCACGTTCTCGTCGACGCGGGCTCCGCGTCCGACGACGGCGTCGACGTCGACCCAGCTGAACCGGCCCACCTTGGCGTGCGCGCCCACACGGGCGCCGGCCTCGACGTACGCGCCAGGCCTGATGGTGGCGTCGGGGTGGACGCTCGCGTGCGGCGAGACGAAGCCCTCGCCGTTGTCGTGCCGGAGGTACCGGGTGAACTTCCCCGGCTCGTGCTCGACCTCGACCTTTCGGGGGATGCGTCGCAAGAGTGCTCCTCATGGTGCGGGTGAATCTTGTGACATAACGCGCAAGCGGCGCCTGGTGTTCCCGGACGCGGCCCCGGCGGTCGGACGGCTGCGCGTTCCCGTGTGCAGTACGGTCGGGTCCTCAGCGGGAACGCTTCCAGGTGGTGCGTGGACGAAAAGGAGCGCTGGCGTGCGCAGACATCGTGCGAGGCTGGCGGACGTGGCCGAGGCCGCAGGCGTGTCGATGTCGACGGCGTCGAAGGCCATCAACGGTCGCGGCAGGATCTCCGCCGCCACCCGACGGCGCATCCTGGACAGCGCGCGCGAACTCGGCTTCGTCGCCAGCAGCGGGCCCGGGCGGCAGCCGGTCACGTCGGTGGGGGTGCTGGCCGCCGACCTCGAGTCGCGGTTCTCGCTGCCCATCCTCGACGGGCTCGAGGACGGCCTGAGCTCGTACTCCTCGTTCGTGCACCTCTGCAACGCCCGGGATGACCGGCTGCGCGAGCGGCACCAGCTCAACGCCCTGCTGGACCGCCGGGTCGACGGGCTGATCGTGGTGGGCGGGCGCACCGAGGAGCGCGACCCGTTCGGCGAGGACCTTCCCGTCCCGGTCGTCTACGTGCACAGCCGGTCCCGGGACCCGCGGGACGCCTCGCTGGTCGTGGACGACGCCCAGGGCGGCCGCCTCCAGGTCGAGCACCTCGCGGGGCTCGGGCGGACCCGCATCGCGCACGTCAGCGGCCGGCCGCAGTACCGGGTGGCCGCCGACCGCAGGACCGGCGTCGCCGAGGCGATGGAGGCCCGGGGGCTGCGGCTCGTCGCCGACCTGGCCGACGGCCCGCGGACCGCCCTGTGGGGGCGGGCGGCGATGCTCCGCATCCTCGAGGGCGTCGGGGCCGGCGCCGTCGACGCGGTCGTGTGCGACTCCGACGCCATCGCGCTGGGCGTCATCGACCGTCTGCGGCGGGAGTCCGTGCGGGTCCCCGAGGACGTGGCGGTCGTGGGCTACGAGAACTTCGGCCCGCTGGTGTGGAACTCCGACCCGAGCACCACGAGCGTCGACATGAAGCTCGAGGAGATGGGCCGCGAGGCGGCGCGGCTCCTGCACGGTGCGCTCGCGGGCGGCGGCCTCGAGCCCGGGGTCGTCGCCATGCCGTGCGAGCTCGTGCCGCGCGGTTCGACGACGTCCGGTCTCTGACCCGCACGCCCTCCCACTCTTTCCTCACCCCTCGTCGTTCCTGTTGACGTGCACGGACGTCGGCGCTACGTTCAGGAAACCGCATTCCCACAATGTTGCGCACGTACAGAGAGGTACGGACGATGAGGGCACGACGGTCAGCAGCACGATCCGCGGTGGCGGCCGCCGCCGGACTGGCGGCGGCCCTGGCCGTCCTGGTCCCCGCGGCACCGGCGTCGGCGGGCGACGACGCCCTCCCGGCGTTCCCCGGCGCGGAGGGGTTCGGGTACGCCGCGACGGGAGGACGTGGCGGCGAGGTCTACCACGTGACGAGCAAGGAGCTGACGGGCCCGGGCACCTTCCACGACGCGCTCACCACCGCGGGCGACGTGCCGCGGACGATCGTCTTCGACGTCGCGGGGGACGTGACGATCCCGCAGATCGTCGCGCGCGACAAGCACGGGATCACGATCGCCGGCCAGACGGCGCCCGGCGACGGCGTGACCATCAAGGGGAACACCGTCCGGTTCGTCGAGTGCAGCGACGTCGTCATCCGGAACATGCGGTTCCGGCTCGGCTCGGCCTCGACGGACGACGCGATGTACATCGAGGACTCGCAGGACGTCATCGTCGACCACTCGTCGTTCTCCTGGGCGGGCGACGAGGTCCTCTCGATCAAGAGCAAGGACTACGACGACCCGCGGTCGAAGAACATCACGGTGCAGTGGTCGATCATGTCGGAGGGCCGGCTGACCCACTCCATGGGCGGGCTCGTCGAGATGAACACCATCTCGATGCACCACAACCTCTACGCCCACAACAACGACCGGAACCCGAAGACCAAGGGCGTCATGGACTTCGTGAACAACGTCGTCTACAACTGGGGCGACTTCCCCTACGTGGCCGGCGGCGAGTCGGGCACCAAGGGGTACGGCAACGTGGTGGGCAACTACTTCGTCGCCGGCGTGAACTCCGCGAACCCCACCGCGGCGGTCGTGCGGGGCAACGAGAACTACCAGGTGTTCCTCGACGACAACCGGATCGACAGCAACCGGGACGGGGTCCTGAACGGCCGGGACACCGGTTCGGGGATGATCGAGGCCGCCCGCCCGGCCGTCCGGGTGCCCGAGCGCTTCGCGTACCCGCCGGTGCACACCCAGAGCCCCCGCCGCGCGCTCGACCTGACGCTCGACCACGCGGGCGCCTCGGTCGCGCGCGACGCGGTGGACGCGCGCGTGGTCGACGAGGTGCGGCACCAGACCGGTGCCATCATCGGGGACGAGTCGGACGTCGGCGGGTACCCGGAGCTCGACGAGGGCACCCCGGCGACGGACGCCGACCGGGACGGCATGGCCGACGACTGGGAGCTCGCGCGGGGACTCGACCCGGCGGACCCGGAGGACCGCAACGGCGACGACGACGGCGACCGGTACACGAACCTCGAGGAGTACCTGAATGAGCTCGCGGCGCCGGGCTTCCCGAAGGGCTACCCGCTGACCCCGGTGGAATGGTCCGGCGACGCCTTCGAGCCGCCGGCGCCGGAGGCCCCGGAGGCCGCGCCGGCCGCGCCGCTGGAGGGCGACGCGATCCGCAGCGCCGTCGTCACGGACTCGAGCACCAACGGGGCCGCCAACGCCGCGCTGTGGTCGATCCAGCAGGACCTCCAGGTGGGCGACTTCGTCGCCGGGGACCGGATGACCGGCAGCAAGGCCTACCGGTTCACGTCGGTGCCGGCGGAGATCCAGGGCCTCGAGTGGGTCCGGTCGGCGGTCGAGTCGCGCGCCGCCACGAACGACGACCTGCTCTCCTTCTTCCTGCCTGTGGACGCGGACGTCTGGGTCGCGCACGACACGCGCATCTCCCCGCGCCCCGCCTGGCTGACCGACCGCTACGAGGCCACGGACCTCACCGTCGCCGACGACCACGGCGGGTCGTGGAAGCTCTTCAAGGCGCGCTTCCCCGCCGGGTCGCACGTGGTCACCGGGGCCAACGCGGGCGGCACCGTCCTCAACTACGTCGTCGCCGTGGACCCCGTGCCGGGCGCGGACGAGCCCGTGAGCACCGCCCCGGCGGACCTCGGCGCCGAGTCGTCGGGGGCCGCGGGAGGCCTCGGGGTCGACCTCTCCTGGACCGGCTCCGCCGGCGCGACCGCCTACCTGGTCGCCCGGGCGTCGTCGTCCGAGCCGGCGATGCGGGTGGTCGGGACCACCGCGGACACCTCGTTCCGTGACGCCGACGTCGAGGCCGGGGTCCCGTACCGGTACCAGGTGACGGCCGTCGGACCCGGCGGGGCCTCGGACGCGTCGGCCGCGGTGAGCGCGCTGGTGACCTCGGGGTCCACGACGGCGCCCGCGCCGGGCGACCTCGCCGTCGGTGCCGCCCGGAGCTACTCCGTCGACCTGGGCTGGTCCGCCGTCGACGGCGCCACCGCGTACGGCGTCTACCGCGCACCGGCCGACGGCGGCGAGCTCGAGCTGCTCGGCCACGTGGCGGACCCGTCGTACACCGACGACACGGCCGAGCCGTCGTCGTCGTACCGCTACGCCGTGACGACGGTCTCCCCGGGCGGGGAGTCGGAGCCGTCCTCTGCCGTCTCGGCCGCGACGTCAGGCCCGCTGGACCCGGTGGTGGCCCCGGGAGGGCTTCAGGCCACCGAGGTGTCGGCCGCGGCGTTCGCCCTGGGCTGGGAGCCCGTGCCGGGCGCCGAGACGTACCAGGTGTACCGCCGTGACGGCGGGGGCGCGTTCGCCCTGGTCGGCACGACCACCGAGCCGGCGTACGAGGACGACACCATCGGGGCCTCCGTGGCGTCCTACGACTACGCCGTCACGGCGGTCAACGAGCTGGGCGAGTCGGAGCGGAGCGCGAGCCTCACCGTGCCGCTGCCCGTGCCCGCGCCGCCCACCGACCTGCGCGTGGGGCTCCAGGGCGCCACGTTCACGGGCCTGGTCTGGACCTCGGGCGGGGGCGCGACGGAGTACCGCGTGCTGCGGTCCAAGGCCGGCGGCGATCCGCAGGAGGTCGGCGTTGCGAAGGTGCACACCACCTACGACCGCGACCTCGAGCCCGGCACCGCGTACACCTACCGGGTGGTGGCCGTGAACGCGGCCGGCACGTCGGAGCCGTCGGCCCCGCTGCGGGCCGTCACCCTGCCCGGCTCGCCGTGAGGCGCCGCCCGGGCCGGCGGTGACCGGCGTCAGACCGTGGCGGGGAACCCCTCCAGCTGGACGTCCCAGCCGGCGGGGAACCCCGCCCCGCCGTCGAGGTGGGTGCGCGCCATGAGCGCGACGGCGGCGAGCAGGCCGCCGTTGCCCGGCAGGTACAGGGGCAGCGAGTCCGTCTGGTGGTTGTGCCCGTTCGGCAGCACGACGTTCTTGCCCGCCGCGTCCATGAGCGCGTCGACGGCCCAGCCGGGCTCGCCGAGGCGCGTCGCCGTCATCGCCATCATGGGGTAGTCCCAGCCCCAGGTGGACGTCCAGTCCCAGTCGCGCAGCACGTCCAGGTAGGTGGCGCGCATGACGTCGGCGTCGATCAGCCCGACGTCGGGGACGATGCCCAGCGCGCCGAGCATCGAGGGGTGGTCGGTCCGGATCGTGTACGGCTCGACGTCGACGCCGGTGTAGACGCCGTCGCGCACGTGCGGCGCCATCATGCCCTCCGCGACCTCGGCCCACCGCTCCTCGACCGGCAGGCCCAGCCGCTCGCGCCACGCGTTGGCGGTGCGCAGCGCCCAGCGCCAGTACGCCAGCTCGAACGGCGGGTTCGACAGGCGGGCTCGCTCTGCCGCGTAGCTCTCCTGCGCGGGCACGAGCGGCGGGCCGAGCGTGAACCCGTCCGTCCCCCTCTGGGCGAAGTCGGCCATGAACTCCGCCGACGCGAAGACGACCTCGGCCTGCTCGCGCAGGAACGCGTCGTCGCCGGTGACCCGGTGGACGAGCTCGGAGAGGTAGACGACGTGCGGTTGCTGCCACACGAGGTGGACGCCGATGGAGCTCGGCGTTTCGCGCAGCACGGAGCCGAGCTGCTTGGGCCAGCGAGCCCCGGCGTAGCCCTGGGCGTGCGCGGTGTCCCGGGCCAGCGGCAGGGCGTGCCGGTACCAGCCGAGGCTCGGCTCGAGGAGCTCGGGGCGCCCCCACATCGGGAAGTGCGCGGCGTGCCACCAATGCATCTCGAGGTGGAACTTGCCGCGCCACGAGTTGCACACCAGCCCGGTCTCCTGCGGCGGGAGGGACCCTGCGCTGTTCACGGCCGTGACGTACTGCGACAGCACGACGCGCCGCTCGAGCTCCCGGGCGCGCGGGTCGTCGGTCCCCGCGAGCTGCAGGGCCGCGCCGGACTCCCAGAAGTCCCGCCAGTGCGCGGCCGCGACGCGGTGCACCTCCTGGGCGTCGCCTGCGGCAGCCGCGGTGTCCGCGTGCCCGGCCCGGGAGGGCAGCAGCACCATGTCGCCCTGCCCGTCGGTGGTGAGCTCGACGGCCACGTCGACGTCGTCGGCCGTGGGCCGCAGGACGACGCGGTGCGGCGCGACGTGCGTCAGCTCTGCGCCGGCGGCGGCGACGTGCACCCGGTAGGTCGAGTCGTCGAGCCGCCGCTCCACGAGCCACCCGCCGGGCACGGGCGTCACGGACGTGGAGTGGGCGTCGGGGGAGTCCCAGTCGGCGGCGTTGTGCCAGTCCGACGAGCCGTAGGGGAAGTCGACGGCGATGGCGAGCCCGGCGGCCCGGGCGGACGCGACGGTGACGCCGATCCGATCGCGGGTCGGGTGGACGGAGGTCCGCACCCGCACCGGCACGCCGCGGTGGGAGAACGCGCTGTCCACCGTCCCCGACCACAGGTCGAGGACCTGGCGGGTGCCCGTGAGGTCAGCCGGGCGCAGCGCGACGAGGGGCTCGCCGTCGTCCTCGTCCCTGGTGACCGCGACGAAGCCGATGCGGCCGAGGTCGAGGCGGTGCGGGTTGGCCCGGAACCACCGGGTGGCGTCGTACCCCGGGGTGCCGCGGCGGCTCTCCTCGACGTACGGCACGAGCCGGCCGTCGACCTCGTACCGCCGGGTGGTCTCCTCCAGCGCGTACTCCCGCTCGCCCGCGATCGAGTGCCAGGCCCACTGGGTCTGGGTGCCGAGGAGCGTGCCCGGGTCGTCGCGGTCGGGCTCGTGGCCCCGCTTGTGCACCGGGTACTCGCCGGGCATCGACTGCAGGCCGGTGAGGTCCACGGTGAAGCCGAGCTCGCCGTTCCCGACGGTCACGGGGCTGCGCGGGTCCAGGGCGGTCTGCACGACGTCGTGCCGGCGCACGAGCGCGCGCCGGTCGATGGGCTGGGAGTGCACGGTGGGGCCCTTTCAGGCGGGTCGGGAGGCGAGCGGTGCGGGCGCGAGGTCGCGCGCCAGGGTGTCGGCGGCGAGCCGCGCGACGTGGTCGTCGTCGAGGACGCCGTCGGCGACGAGCACGCGGACGCGCCGGCGCAGGGGCTCGTCGACCGGCGCGGTGGTGCGGCGGTCCCACGCGAGCGCGAGGCCGACGCCGGGGTAGCCGGCGGAGCGGACGAACCACGGGTCCGTGTCGTCGTCGTGCGCGGCGACGACGACGAGCGTGGCGGGCCCCGAGGCGAACGTGGCGGTCCAGGCCAACCACGGAGACGTGGTGCCGTGCACGGCCTGCTCGCCGTCGGCGTCCGCGGTCCGCACATGGACGTCGGTGCAGGGCGCGATGCGCCAGAAGAAGCCGCCGTAGCCGCCGCCGGCCCGGCCGTTGCTGCCGGGGCCGCCGAGCGGGACCGGGTCGCCGGTGGCGCTGCGGAGCTCGGTCCGCAGGTCGAGCCACCAGCCGTCGGGGGAGGGGGACGCCTCCCACCGGCGGTGCTCCGTCAGCAGGGCGGCGCCCGCGGGGTCGCACCAGGTCAGCGACTGCTCGGCGATGCCGCCGCGGCGGGCGTGCCGGTCGAGGCGCACGTGCCCGTGGTCGGCCCGCCAGACGTACTCGCGGTCCTCCGCCGTGAACGTGCGGCCGCCCCAGAGGTTGGTGCCGCTCACGTCCTGGATCGCCAGGCCGGCGCCGAGGTGCCAGGCGTGGTCGGCCGGCAGGTGGTCGGTCACGACGACGCCGTCGAGGGTGGAGACCGGGTGCAGGTAGGGCCGCGGGGAGAGGATCGGCGCCACGTCGGCGCCGTGGCGGAGCTCGGCGACCGGCACGCCGCCCACGTCGAGCACGTCGAGGGCGGGTCGCCTCCGCGCCCACGGCACGCCGAGCTCGGCGAGCGTCGCCTGCGCGACGACCGCCCGCGCGAGGATCGCGTCGACGTCGTGCACGACCGGTCGCCGGTCGCGGCCCGAGCCCGTCCAGGTCACGGCCTCCGGGGGGATCTGGCGGGGCGCATCGGCCACCCGCACCGCCTCGAGCACGCGCATGAACGCGCCGGAGTCGGCCAGGGGGCTGAGCAGGTCCGCGCCCGTCGCGCGGTGCACGAGCAGGTCGTCGAGCAGGTGCGCGCGGCCCGCGGTGAGGGTGCGCCGTCCGGCGACGCCGTCCACCGTGAGCTCGTCGGTGGTGTAGCTCAGCTCGATCGTGCCGCGGGTGCCGCGCACGCGGATCACCGGGGCCGTCTGCTCCTGCGCGCACAGCGTCAGGCCGAGCGTCACGGCGACGCCGCTGGCCGTGCGGACGCGGACGACGGACGTGTCGTCGGCGTCGATCGCGTGCGCGTGGTAGAGATCGGCGTCGACGTCGAGCACGTCGTCCGCGCGCCGGGCGCCGGCCAGGCGCAGCGCCGTCACGACGGCGTGCGCGAGCGGGTTGGTCGACACGCCGTCCACCACGTCGACGCCGTCGAGGACGCGCCTGCCCGCCCACGGGGACCGGTCGTAGTAGCCGACCGTGCGCGACCACGTCCCGACGGCGCCGACGGCCAGCACGTCGCCGATCTCGCCGGCGCGGAGCGCGTCCTCGATGATCCCCAGGGCCTCGGACCCCAGGCTCTGGAACCCGACCTGCACGACGCGGCCGGCGTCGCGCGCGGCCCGCTCGAGCTCGACGTACTGCGCCCACGACGCGACCGGCGGCTTCTCCACGTAGACGTCCGCCCCGGCCGCGATCGCCCGCAGCGCGAGGGGCGCATGGGTGTGCGGCGGCGTCGAGATCACCACCACGTCGGGCTCGACGCCGGCGTCCAGCAGGTCGGCGAGCGAGTCGAACCAGGGGACGCCGCCGGCGTCGTCCTCGGGCGGGCGAGGGTCCGCGACGCCGAGCAGCCGGGCCCGGCCGGAGCGCTCGGCGCCCCGCAGGTGCTCCAGGTGGCGGGTCGCGTAGCCGTGGCCGCCGACGAGGGCGACGCCGGGGGCGGTCACTTCAACGAGCCTTCGACCTCGGAGATGAACTGCTCGGCGGCGTCGTCCGGCGTCGTCCGCTCGAAGAGCACGTCCTGCATCAGCCGGGTGAAGATGTCCCCGGTGCTGCTGGCGCCCTCGGGGGCGGGCATCCGCGCGCCGGCGTCGGACGCGGCGATCTCGTCGATGAGGTCGACCTCCTTCTGCTGCACGGTGCTGAGGCTCTCGCGCAGGTGGTCGCGCACCTCCGCGTTCGCCGGGACCCCGCGGTCCGTGCCGACCGCGTCGACCACGCGCGGGTCGTTGATGAGGTAGTCGAGCAGCATCGCCGCGGCCTCGGGGTGCGCGGTCTTCGAGGTGATGGCGTACTCCATCGTGGAGCCGACGCGGTTGCCGACCGCCTCGGCCTCGCCGGGGAGGTTCGCCTCGACGACGGAGTCGCCGAGCGCGTCCGCTTTGAAGTTGCTCCACGCGAAGGCGATCCCCTGCTTGCCGGTGCCGAACAGCGACTGCTCGGGCACGGCCGTCGAGTCCTCCACGAAGATGCTGGCCTCGGGGGTGGCGCCGTTCTTCTGGGCGTCCAACCAGAGCTGGAACCAGGCGGACACGGTCTCGGGGCTCACGCCCACGGTGCCGTCCTCGGCGAAGATGGCCTCGCCGTGCTGGTGGGCCCAGGCGTCGAGCAGCGAGGAGTTGGCGAACGGCACGGTGCCGTAGGTGCCCTTCGGGCTCTGGTCGGACAGCTGTTGCGTGATCGCGGCGAAGTCGTCCCACGTCCACGTCGACGTGTCCGGGAGCTCGACCCCGGCCTCCTCGAAGACGGCCGGGTTGAGGAAGGCCGCCAGCGCGTTGACGCCGGACGGGACGGTGTACTGCGTGCCCTCGATCTCGCCGATCTTGAGCGTGTCCGCCGGCACCTTGGAGGTGTCGAGGTAGTCGGACACCGTGCCGAGGTCCAGCAGCGCGCCGCGGCCGGCGTACTCGCTCGGGTAGGAGCCGCCCATCGTGATCAGGTCGGGGGCGTCGCCGCCGGCGACCTGCGTCGCGAGCATGTCCCAGTAGCTGCCGAAGTCGCTGCTCTGCGTCTCGACGGTGATGTTCGGGTGATCCTCCTCGAACCCCTTGATCGCCTCCTTCGTGATCTGGTTGCGCTCCTCCCCGCCCCACCATGCGAAGGTGATCGTCACCTCCTCGTCGGGGTCGTAGGGGGCGGCGTCGGCGCCGGGCTGGTCGACGGCGCAGCCCGCGGCGGTCGTCAGCACGACGAGGCCGGCGGTGGCCGTCGCGACGGTCGTCCTGAAGTTGAGTCTCTGCATGGGGTCGTACCTCCCTGTACGAGCAGCCCGTCCCCTGGAAGGCTCGCGACGGTCGGCGTCGGCGAGCGGGAAGGCGCTTCCCAGACTACGAAGAGTTCGATACTGTGGTCAACGGTTACCCCAAAAGTTGCGCGCTGGTGCGCAGCGCTCCGTGGTCGAGGAGGTCCACGCGATGAATCGTTCCACAGCGCAGACGGGCTCGTCCGGATGAGCGCGATCACCGAGCTCTCGAAGCTGAAGCGAGGCGGTCGCCCCCTGGACCCGCGTGAGCGGAAGGCGGCGCGACGGGACAACAAGGCGGCCCTGGTCTTCCTGCTCCCGTGGCTCCTGGGGCTGGTGGTCATCACGGCAGGCCCGATGATCGCGTCGTTCTACCTGTCGTTCACCGACTACAACCTGCTCGAGGACCCGAACTGGGTCGGCCTGGAGAACTACCTCCGGATGCTGACCGACGACCGCCTCCACCAGTCGCTCCGGGTGACCCTCACCTACGTCGTCGTGGGAGTGCCCCTCCAGCTCGCCGTGGCGCTCTTCATCGCGGTGGCGCTCAACCGGGGCATGCGCGGGCTGTCCTTCTACCGCTCGGTCTTCTACCTGCCGTCGCTGCTGGGCGGGTCGGTGGCCATCGCCATCCTGTGGCGCCAGATCTTCGGCACGACCGGCCTGGTCAACCAGGTGCTCGGCCTCTTCGGCATCGAGGGGATGGGCTGGATCTCCAGCCCGGACACGGCGCTCGGCACGATCATCCTGCTGCACGTGTGGACGTTCGGGTCGCCGATGATCATCTTCCTCGCCGGGCTGCGGCAGATCCCGACCATGTACTACGAGGCGGCCGCCGTCGACGGGGCCACCAAGGCCAAGCAGTTCTGGCGCATCACCATGCCGATGCTCACCCCGATCATCTTCTTCAACATCGTGCTGCAGACGATCGGGGCGTTCCAGTCGTTCACCCAGGCGTTCATCATCTCGGGCGGGATCGGCGGCCCGTCCGACTCGACGCTCTTCTACACGATGTACCTCTACAACACGGGGTTCAAGGACTTCGAGATGGGCTACGCCTCCGCGATGGCGTGGCTGCTGGTCCTCATCGTGGGCGCCCTCACCGCCGTCAACTTCATCGCCTCGAAGTATTGGGTCTACTACGATGACTGACACCATCCAGCGGGACGTCGAGACGGCCCCGGCCCCCCAGGAGCCCGCGCCGGTCGCCGCGCGACGTCGGCGCTCCTCCCACCCCGTGCGGAGCGTCCTCAAGCACCTCGTGCTGATCGTCACGGGCGCCGTGATGATCTACCCGCTGCTGTGGATGGTGGTCTCGTCCCTGCGGCCGGACGACCTCATCTTCAGCCAGCCCGGCCTGTGGCTGAGCGACGTCGACCTGTCGCACTACCCGGACGGGTGGAACGCGCTCAGCCACCCCTTCGGCCGTTACATGCTCAACTCGGCGGTCGTGGTGCTCGGGTCTGTGCTCGGCACGCTCGTCTCGTGCTCGATGGCGGCCTACGCGTTCGCGCGGATGCGGTTCTCCGCCAAGACGCTGCTCTTCGCGATCATGCTCATCACGATCATGCTGCCGGGGCACGTCACGCTGGTGCCGCAGTACGTGCTGTTCTCCCAGCTCGGCATGGTGAACACGTTCTGGCCGTTGGTCGGGCCGAACATGCTCGCGACCGACTCGTTCTTCATCTTCCTCATGGTCCAGTTCATCCGGGGGCTGCCCAAGGAGCTGGACGAGGCCGCCCGGATCGACGGCGCCGGCCATGCGCGGATCTTCCTGCGCATCATCCTGCCGCTGATGACGCCGGCCCTCGCGACGACGGCGATCTTCACGTTCATCGGCACCTGGAACCAGTTCTTCAGCGCCCTCATCTACCTCACCGACACGGACATGATGACCGTGCCGGTCGCGCTGCGGCTGTTCGTCGACTCGCAGGGGGAGAGCAACTGGGGAGCCATGTTCGCGATGTCCATCGTGTCGCTGCTGCCCGTGTTCTTCGTGTTCCTCTTCGGTCAGAGGTTCCTGGTCCGCGGCATCGCCACCACGGGCATCAAGTGACGGGCGACGCCGTGCGCCGCGCGCTCAGCGGCGGGACGACCGGGCGGCCGCGACCAGCTCGCGCGCGTGCACGTCGGGCAGGTAGCACCGCACGAGGGCGAGTCCCACCAGGGGGAGGGTCGCGGGCTCGGTCACCACGAGGTAGAGCGGAGCGTTCCGTGGCTGGAACTTCATCTTGAAGCGGTGCAGGGACTCGAACCCGTAGAGGGGCTCGAGGCGCTCCGCGAGGCGGTCGAGGACGGCGTCGAGGCCCCCGGGAGAGGGGAGGTCGCCGTGGGCGAGCGGGCTGCCGGACAGCGATGCCTCCAGGGCGCCCTCGTCCCGGAACGTCGTGAGGGCGGACGCGATGAGCAGCTCCATCGTGTAGCGGAACGAGTCCGGTGCGCGCCGCATGACGTCGAGCGTCCACCCGACGACCTGCCCGTCCGGTGCGTGCACGGGCAGCCAGCTCGTCACGCCGTGCACCCGACCCTCGCCGTCCACCGCGAGCCCCACGCGCACCTCCGGGTCGAGGGCCTCGCGCACCCCGCCCAGCGTGAAGGCCATCTCCGGCAGGTCGCTGTCGCCGAGCCACGCCTCGGAGATCGCCCGCACCTGCGCGAGCGTCTCGGGCGGCTCGTCGACCAGTCGCACCAGCCGGTGCTCCATGCCCTGCTTCGCGGCCTGGTTGAGCGCCGTGCGCACGTCCTGCCACTTCTTGCCCCGGAACTCCAGGCCCGGCAGGTCGATCACGGCCTCCTGGGCCACCGGCACGAGGGTCCAGCCGCGCGATCGCCCGATCGCCGCGACCTCCTCGCTCGCGGAGAAGAAGCACGACCCCGCGCCCGCCGTCGACGCCGCCCCCACGAAGGCGTCCACCAGCTCCGCACGGCCGTCCGGCCCGTCGCCGACCGGGTCCGTGAGGACGACGACGACGCCGGCGTGCGCCTGGTAGGCGACGTACCCGTCCTGCCCCTCGGGCGTCCACCGCTCGAGCCCGTCCCAGGTCGTCATCCAGGCCAGCCGCTGGCCCGCCCCGAGCCGGCGGAGCGTCGCGCGCGCGTCGTCCTGGTCCAGCCGGGCCCCCGCCGACGGCCGCGCGTGCCGACGGGCGCGGAACGACGACCGCCGGACGACCAGCAGGGCCAGCGCACCCAGGTCCAGCAGGAGCATGAGCAGCACGAGCGGCAGCTCCTCGGGCAGCGCGAGGGACGCGGCCAGCGCGAAGAGCGCCTCGCCGAGCACCCCGAGCAGCGTGACCGCCACGGCCAGCCGCCACCACGACCTCCTGCCCCGGAGCAGGCCGACGGCGAGGACCAGGTCGACCGCGACGGCGAGGACACCCGTCGGCCAGCCGCTGCTGGCGACCTCGCCCAGCGGTCCTTCGCTGGGCCCGGCGGCGAAGCTCGTGAGCACCACGATCAGGGCCGAGATCGCGAAGTAGCCGGCGGCCGTCGCCCGGTCGCGCTGCAGGCGCCCGGCGCGTGTGCCGCGCCCCAGCCTCGCTCCCAGCACCGGGCGGGCGACGACGAGCCCGGCCACCCAGCCGACGACGTGCTCGACGTCCGCGATCCCGCCCCAGATCACGAGGGCGGCCAGGACGTAGATCGCGATCAGGGCGCTCGCCCGGAACCGCCACGGCGGTGCCAGGCTCAACGCCGTCACGGTCACCGCCCCGACGACCCCCGCGCTGAAGCCGACGTCGAGCACCTGCGCCAGACGTTCCGCCCAGTCCCAGCCCGTCCGGGCCAGGAGGGCGAGACCGCCGGCGGTCCCGACGACGCCGACGAGCTGGCAGGTCACCGCCGTGACGACCGCGCGCCGGGTCCCGAGGCGGAGCTCCGTCCAGCCGACGAGCAGGAGGAAGACCCCGGCGACAGCCACGTACTCCCACGGTTCGAGGGCGAACAGCGAGCCCGTGACGGGCGTCCACCACCGTCCGTCGGCGAACGCCGGGGCGCCGAACGCGACGTTCGCGAACCACGGGTGGTCCTCGAACGGCGACCACAGGGCGCCGGTGACGACGCCGAGCACGAGCATCAGCGCGACGATCCCGAGCGTGAACGGGGCACGCCTCGCCGTGCGGAGCAGCCGCAGCGCCGGGGAGGTGGTCGACGGCGGCGCCGCAGCCTGGTCGGTGGCGTCGGTCATGCGTCTCCTCACCTCGGATGAGGGCATCATTCCGCGGGCCGCGTCGCGGCGCGCGCCGTCCGACCGGCCCGGTGGTGGCCCGGCGTGGGCGTGATCGGGGATCATCAGCGGGATGAGCGGCGAGCGAGCAGGGCGAGGTCGGGGTCGGCGTGCGCTGGCGGTCGCCGTCGGGGCCGTCGTCGTGCTGCTGGGCGTACTGGCGCTGCTGGTGTGGAACGGGGTGCTCTGGCCCAACCGCCTGGCTGCCGACCGGTACGCCGTGCGCGGCGTCGACGTGTCCGCCTACCAGGGCGAGATCGACTGGCCCGTGCTCGCGGACCAGGACCTGGACTTCGCGTTCATCAAGGCCACCGAGGGCTCCGCCCACGAGGACGAGCGGTTCGCGGCGAGCTGGGAGGGAGCCCGCGCCACCGACCTGCTCGTCGGCGCCTACCACTTCCTCTCCTTCGAGAGCCCCGGCGCCGACCAGGCGGCGCACATGATCGACGTCGTGCCCGCCGAGAGCGGCACCCTGCCGCCCGTCGTCGACGTCGAGTACTACGGCGGCTTCGCGGCCGACCCGCCGACGGTCGACGAGCTCCGGGGCATCCTCGACCCGATGCTCGACGCGCTCGAGGAGCATTACGGCGTGCCGCCGATCCTCTACACGACGCAGCAGATCCGGGCGGACTACCTGGGTGACGACTACGACCGGTACCCGCTGTGGATCCGGTCCGTCGCCTCCACCCCCGACCTGCCGCGCCGCGACTGGGAGTTCTGGCAGTACTCCGACCGCGACACGCTCCCCGGCTACGCCGGCGAGGAGGAACACATCGACATGAACGTGTTCGACGGCACGATCGGCGATCTGAGCGCGCTGACCCAGCCGTAGCCGCCTACGGTCGGCGGCGTGATCGATCGATGGACATGGCCGGCCGCGGTGGGCGTCGGCCTCGGGGTGCTGGTGTTCCTCGGGGTGCTGATCCCCGTGCTGCTGGTGCAGCAGCGACGATACGGGCGGCTCGACGCGCGGCGGGTGCTCGGCGCCGCGGCGCTCGCGGTGTACGTCGTGACGCTGCTCGCGTACACGCTGCTGCCGCTGCCGTCGGGGGACCTGGCCGCGTGGTGCGCGGCGCACGGGGTCCCCGGCGCGGAGCTGGTGCCCCTGCACTCGCTGGACGACGTCCGCCGGGAGACGGCGGGCCTCGGGCTGCTGGCCACGCTGCGCAGCGCCGCGGTGCTGCAGGTGGCGTTCAACGTGCTGCTCTTCGTGCCGTGGGGCGTGCTGGCGCGGCGATACCTCGGGTGGGGCGTGGCCGGGTCCACCCTGAGCGCGCTCGTCGCGTCGGTCGCGATCGAGACGGTGCAGTACACCGGGATCCTCGGGATCATCCCGTGCTCCTACCGCGTGGCCGATGTGGACGACGTCCTCACCAACACGCTCGGCGGCCTGCTCGGCGCGCTCGTCGCACCCGTCGTGCTGCGCTGGATGCCGCAGGCGCGCGAGCTCGCCGCCGCGCGCCTGGAGCCGCGGCCGGTGACGTTCTGGCGGCGCGTCCTGGGGATGGTCACCGACCTGCTCGCCGCGTTCGCGCTGGGGGCGGCGCTGCAGCTCGCCTACCGGGTGGGGGTGCTGGCGACCGGTCGGGACGTCTCGTCGGCGACGACGTGGCCCGACGTGCTGCTCGGCACGGTGGTGCCCGCCGTCGTGGTCTTCCTCCTGCCGCCGTGGGTCGGCTCGGGCGCGTCGCTGGGGCAGCGGGCGGTGTGGCTGGAGCCGCGATGGCCCGACGGCGCGGGGGCGCTGCGACGGGGTCCGCTCGCGCGGCGCCTCGCCCGCGGGTACCTCGTGCTCGGCCTGTACGGGGTGCTGGGGATCGTGGAGGCGGTGCCGCCCGGCGACGCGTCGAACGCGTGGGCCGGGGCGCTGCAGAACGTGGTGGCGCTCGCGGCCCTGGTCGGCGTCGTCGCGACCGGCGACCGGCGCGGCCTCGCCTGCGTCCTCACGGGCGCGCGGATGATCGACGCGCGGACGGGGCACCGGCCGCGGTGACGGCAGTCCGCGCTCATCTGTGACTATCGCAGTGCTCGTTTGCTACGTTGGTCCTTCCCGTACCCGACGGAGCAAGGACGCACCATGACCGCACTCAGCGCCGAGACCGTGGAGTCGCTCGCGAGCGACGACCTGGCTGTCCCGCAGTACGACCGCAGCCGCCTGCGCGCCGGCATCGTGCACCTGGGCGTCGGCGGGTTCCACCGCGCGCACCAGGCGATGTACCTCGACCGGCTGATGAACGCCGGCCAGGCGCTCGACTGGGCGATCTGCGGCGTCGGCGTGCTGCCGCACGACGCCCGCATGCGCGACGCGCTCGCCGCGCAGGACGGGATGTACACGCTGGTGCTCAAGCACCCCGACGGCACGCTCGAGGGCCGCGTCATCGGCTCGATCGTGGACTTCCTGCTCGCGCCGGACGACCCGGAGGCGGTGCTTTCGACGATGGCCTCCCCGGAGATCCGCATCGTGTCGCTGACCGTCACGGAGGGCGGCTACAACGTCAACCCGGTGACGGGCGAGTTCGACGCCGACGACCCGGCCGTGCGTGCGGACCTCGAGCCCGGCGCCGTGCCCGCCACGACGTTCGGGCTGGTCACGGAGGCGTTGCGCCGCCGCCGGGACCGCGGCGTCCCGCCGTTCACCGTGCAGAGCTGCGACAACATCCAGGGCAACGGCGACGTCGCGCACCGCATGTTCGCCGCGTTCGCCCGGCTCAAGGACCCGGAGCTCGCCGGGTGGATCGAGGAGCACGTCCCGTTCCCCAACTCGATGGTCGACCGCATCACTCCCGTCACCACGGACGACGACCGCGCCATGGTGGCCGAGCGGTTCGGGGTCGACGACGCGTGGCCGGTCGTGGCGGAGCCGTTCACGCAGTGGGTGGTCGAGGACCGGTTCGCGGACGGGCGCCCGCCGTACGAGGAGGTCGGCGCGCAGCTCGTCGACGACGTCGAGCCGTACGAGCTGATGAAGCTGCGCCTGCTCAACGCCAGCCACCAGGCCCTGTGCTACCTGGGCTACCTGGCCGGGTACCGGTACGCGCACGAGGTCTGCGCCGACGAGACGTTCGTGCGCTTCCTGCGCGACTACATGGCGCGCGAGGGCGCCCCGACGCTGCTGCCCGTGCCGGGCGTGGACCTCGAGGAGTACGAGGCCACGCTGATCGAGCGGTTCGCCAACCCGCACGTGCGCGACACGCTCGCCCGCCTGTGCGCCGAGTCCTCCGACCGCATCCCCAAGTGGCTCGTCCCGGTGATCCGGGCGAACCTCGCCTCCGGCGGCGACGTGCACCGGTCCGCGGCCGTCGTCGCCGCGTGGGCGCGGTACGACGAGGCCGTGGACGAGCAGGGCGAGCCCATCGCGATCGTCGACCGCCTCGCGGACCACCTGAAGGCCGCGGCGGCGAGGAACCAGGAGGACCCGCTGGTGTTCGTCCGCGACGAGGAGCTCTTCGGCGACCTGGCGTCGGAGCCGCGGTTCGTCGAGGCGTACACCGCCGCGCTGGACTCGCTGCACACGCTCGGCGCCCGCGCGACGGTCGAGGGCCTCGTCGCGGGCTGAGCCCCGGAGGCGTCCGTCAGCCGGCCGCGCTCGGTCGGCCGCGCTCAGTCCGCCGCGCGGTCGCGGGCGGCGGCCTCGCGGACCGCGCGGTCCTCGGCGACGGCGTCGCGCCGCTTGCCGGCCTTCTTGTCGCTGGCCTTGGTGTCGCGCGGCGGGAGCTGGATGTTCTCCTCGGCGGCGATGCCGTCGTTGAGCTCGCGGCTGCGCTCCACCTCGGCGTCGAGCTCGGCGCCGAACAGCAGCACGAGGTTGACGATCCACAGCCACAGCAGCAGCACGATGAACGTGGCGAGGATGCCGTACGAGCCGTAGTTGGAGAAGCTGCTGCCGACGTACCAGCCGAACGCCGCGGACGCGATCGCGGTGACGACGATGGCGACGACAGCGCCGACGCTCAGCCAGCGGAACCGCGGCCGCTTCACGTTCGGGGTGAAGTGGTACAGCATCGCCACGGCGACGACGACGAGCAGGAGCGCCACCGGCCACTTCGCGATGCCCCACACGGTGAGGGCGACGTCCCCCAGGCCGATCGCCTCGCCCACGGACCGGGCGATCGGCCCGGAGAGCACCAGGCTCGCGACCACGACGGCGGCGATGACCAGCACCACCAGGGTCAGCGCGAACATCGCCGGGCGCAGCTTCCAGACCGGGCGCCCCTCCTCGACGTCGTAGATCCGGTTCATCGCGCGGCCGAACGCCCCGACGTACCCCGACGCCGACCAGAGCGCGAGCACGAGACCGACGACGAGGGCGATCCCCGCGCCCGTGTTGCCGACCGCGTTCTCGATGAGGGGCTCGACGATCTTGATCATGTCCTCGGGCAGGAACTCCGAGACCGTGTTCATCACGGAGTCGAGAGCCTTCTCGGCGTCCCCGACGAACCCCAGCAGTGACACCAGCGCCAGCAGCGCGGGCGCGGACGCCAGGACGGCGTAGTACGTCAGCCCGGCGGCGAGGTCGGAGCACTGGTCGGCCCCGAACTCACGGACCGTGCCCTTGAGGGCCCGGCCCCAGGACGGTTTCGGCGCGTCGGACGGCGCGCGCGGGGTGTCGGGGACGTCGTGCGTGGCGTCGTCGTCCGCCCGTGCGCGACGCTCGGGCTGGTGCTCGCCGGACTCGGTCATGGTGGCCTCCTCGGTCACCCCCAGGCTCGACGGCGCAGGTCATGCCCGCAATCGGGACAGCGGCGGCGCTAGCCGGCGGACGCGTCCACCAGCTCCTCGAGCGCGCCCGCGGCGGCGTCGTCGCACACGACGGTGGTGGCGATGCCGCCCGCGACGGCGGCGCGCAGGCCGGGCGCGGCCTCGCGCCCGTAGCCGGCGGTGACGACCTCGGGGGTGCGGACGAGCTGGTCGAAGGTCACGCCCACCACGCGGGCGTCGAGCGGCGTGACGACGCGGCGGCCCTCGGCGTCGAAGAGCCGTCCGGAGCACTCGGCGACGGTCCCCGCGGCGGTGGCGGCGCGCCGCTCGTCCCCCGTGACCTGGGGGAACACGGTGGATCCGGTGGCCGTCCACGCCCCGATCGCGACGACGGCGACGTCGAGGCCGTCGGCGCGGTCGAGGGCGGCGGCGATCTCGGGCTGCCGGCGCATGCCGGCGGCCGTGCCGGGGTCGGCCACGAGCAGCGGCGACCAGACCGGCCAGGTGCGCACGCCCGGCATCCGGCGGAAGCCTTGGATCATGTCGAGCGAGTCGCCCGACCCGTCCACCGGCAGCGCGCCGACCAGCTGCACGACGTCGCACGCGGGCAGGGGATCGAGGTGGCGCACCGCGATCTCGATCGTGCGGGACCAGGAGACGCCGAGGGTCGCGCCCTCGCGCACGTGCGCGGAGACGACGCCGGCGAGCGCACGGGCGACCGACTCGCGCGTCGCGCCGGGGGTGCCGGCCGCGCCGGCGATCACGACCTCGCGCGCGCCGAGGCGCTCGGCCAGGCGCCGGGCGCGGCCGGCGTCCAGGTGGGCGGGCGGCGAGATCTCGATCCGTACGACGCCGCTCTCGCGCGCCTCGGCGAGCAGCCGGGCCACCTGGAAGCGGGAGATGCCGCGGGCGGACGCGATGTCGACCTTGGAGCGGTTGTCGAGGTAGTAGTCGCGGCTGACCTCCACGAGGAGGCGGGCGTGCTCGGCGTCGGTCACGGGATCATCCTGCTCGCAGGTCGGGCCGCCGCGCCACTCTGAGCGCTCTGTCCTTGCTCACGTGAGCATCACGAACTACTGTCCATACAGATGAGCGCAGCGCCGCATCTCATCTGTGCGCGCCGGGGCTCGTCGAGACACACCGACAGGACCGACGACGTGAGGACAGCGATGTTCCGACCACGAACCCGGAGGCTCGCCGCCGCGGCCGGCACCGCCGTCCTCGGGCTCTCCCTGGCCGCCTGCGCGGGGGCGGGCGCCGTCGGCGGGGGAGACGGCGAGCAGATCGTCGTGGCGATCGTCTCGAACCCGCAGATGCAGGACGCGATCTCCCTCCAGGACGAGTTCCGCAAGGAGCACCCCGGCATCGACGTGCGCTTCGTGTCCCTGCCGGAGAACGAGGCCCGCGCCAAGATCACCGCGTCCGTCGCCACCGGCGGCGGGGAGTTCGACGTCGTGATGATCTCCAACTACGAGACGCCGATGTGGGCCGAGAACGGCTGGATCGAGAACCTGCAGCCGTACGCCGACGCCACCGAGGGCTACGACCCGGACGACTTCGTGCCCAGCGTGCGGGAGGCGCTGTCGGTGGACGGCGACCTCTACTCGGTGCCGTTCTACGGCGAGTCGTCGTTCCTCGCCTACCGCAAGGACCTCTTCCAGCAGGCGGGCCTCACCATGCCGGACCGTCCCACCTGGGACGACGTCCGCGAGCTGGCCGCCGAGCTCCACGACCCGTCGCAGGACTTCGCGGGCATCTGCCTGCGCGGGCTGGCCGGGTGGGGTGAGGTCATGGCCCCCATGACGACCGTGATGAACACCTACGGGGGGCAGTGGTTCGACGAGGGCGGGAACGCCCGCCTCGACTCGCCCGAGGTGCGCGAGGCCGTCGAGACGTACGTCGACACCGTGCAGCAGTACGGGCAGCCTGGCGCCGCGACCTCCGGCTTCGGCGACTGCCTCACCCGGTTCGCGCAGGGCCAGGCGGCCATGTGGTACGACGCGACGTCGATGGTCTCGTCGATCGAGGACCCGGCGTCGTCGACCGTGGCGGGCAAGACGGGCTACGTGCCCGCGCCGGTGAGCGAGACCGACGCGGCCGGCTGGCTGTACTCGTGGTCCCTGGCGATCCCGTCCACCAGCGAGCACAAGGACGCCGCCTGGGACTTCGTGTCGTGGATGACCGACAAGGACTACATCACGCTGGTCGGCTCCACGCTCTCCTGGGAGCGGGTGCCGCCCGGCAGCCGGCTGTCCACGTACGAGATCCCGCAGTACGCGGAGGTCTCGGAGGCGTACGCCGACGCGACCCTCACCGCGATGAGCGAGGCCACCCAGGAGAAGACGATGGTGGCGCCCGTGCCGTACCCGGGCATCCAGTTCGTCGGCATCCCCGAGTTCCAGGATCTCGGCACCCGCGTGGGGCAGCAGATGTCGGCCGCGATCGCGGGGCAGAAGTCGGTGGCGGACGCGCTGGAGCAGTCGCAGCAGTACGCCGAGACCGTCGCCGAGACGTACCGCAAGGAGAACGAGCGATGACCGCCGTCACCACGCAGGCCGGGAACCTGCGGCGCGCGCAGGCCCAGCGCGCCGCCCGCGCGGACAAGCACCGGTACTCCCGCGCCGAGCGGTGGCGCCGCCGCGGGCCGTTGCTGCCGGCGCTGGTCTTCACGATCGTCGTCACGCAGATCCCGTTCCTCGTGACGATCTGGTACTCGCTGCACTCGCGGAACCTCTTGCGCCCCGACTCCGACCTCTTCGTCGGGCTCTCGAACTATCTCGACATCGCGCGCGACTCGGTGTTCCGCCAGACGGCGCTCAACTCGGTGGTCATCACCCTCGGCTGCGTGCTGGTCGCGATGGTGCTGGGCATCGTGCTCGCGATCCTGCTCGACCGGCCGTTCCGCGGCCGGGGCGTGGCGCGCACGCTGCTCATCACGCCGTTCCTCATCATGCCCGTGGCCAGCTCGGTGCTGTGGTCGATGGCGATGCTCAACCCGACGTACGGGCTGTTCAACTGGACGCTCGGGCTGGTGGGCATCGACCCCGTCGACTGGACCTCCACGTACCCGATCGTCGCGATCCTCATGGCCCTGGTGTGGCAGTGGACGCCGTTCATGATGCTGCTCGTCCTGGCCGGGCTGCAGGCCCAGCCGAAGGACGTGCTCGAGGCCGCCGCGATGGACGGCGCCGGCTGGTGGCGCACCTTCGGGTCGATCACGCTGCCGCAGCTGCGCCGGTACATCGAGCTGGGCGTGCTGCTCGGGATCATCTACGTGGTCAACACGTTCGACCAGATCTACCTCATGACCGCCGGCGGCCCCGGGACGGCCAGCGCCAACCTGCCGTTCTACATCTACCAGCGCGCCTTCCTCGGCTTCGACGTCGGGCAGGCCGCCGCGATGGGCGTCGTCGTCGTCATCGCCACGATCATCGTCGCCTCCGCCGCGCTGCGGCTCATCTTCCGCAGCTTCGACGTCAAGGAGTGAGCATGACCGCCACCGAAACGGCCCCGCGCACGCCTGTCGCCCCGTCCGCGGCCGCGCGCCGCTCAGGCCGGAGCAGCGTCACCGGGGGGCTGCTCACCACCCTCACCTGGATCCTCGCGCTCGGGTTCTTCTTCCCCGTCCTGTGGATGGCGATGACGGCGTTCAAGCAGGAGAACCAGGCGTCGTCCGACCCGCCCACGTGGTTCTTCACCCCGACGCTCGACCAGTTCCAGGCGGTGGTCGGGGCGTCCGGCACGTACGTCGCGAACTCGGCGATCGCCACCGGCGTCTCGACCGTCCTCGTGCTGCTGCTCGGCATCCCCGCCGCGTACGCGCTGTCGATCCGGCCGGTGGAGAAGGTCAGCGACGTGCTGTTCTTCTTCATCTCCACCAAGATGCTGCCGGTCGTGGCCGTCATCGTGCCGATCTACGTCATCGCCGGGCAGCTCAAGGTGCTCGACAACATCTGGACGCTGGTCGTGCTGTACACGGCGATGAACCTGCCGATCGCGGTGTGGATGATGCGGTCGTTCTTCCAGGAGATCCCCGCCGAGGTGCTCGAGGCGGCCGCCGTCGACGGCGCGGGGCTGATGAAGACGCTGCGGTCCGTGCTCATCCCGATGGTCGCGCCCGGCATCGCCGCGACGGCGCTCATCTGCGTGATCTTCGCGTGGAACGAGTTCTTCTTCGCGCTCAACCTCACCGCGTCGCGCGCCGCCACCGTGCCGATCTTCATCGTCTCGACGATGACGAGCGAGGGCCTGTTCCTCGCGCGGCTCTGCGCCGCCGCGCTGCTCGCGTCGCTGCCGGTGATCCTCGCCGGGTGGATCGCGCAGAAGCAGCTGGTGCGCGGCCTGTCGATGGGCGCGATCAAGTAGCCGGGCCGGTGTGCAGCAGGTCGCGGGCCTGCTCGGCCGCGCGGGTGATGCTGTCGGCGACGAAGTCGATGAAGCGGGCCATGTTCTCGAGGCGCGCGCCCGCGGCGGAGTCGCGGCCCAGGACGTCGACCCCCTGCCGGGCGGTGGCGGCGAGCGCGGCGTTGGAGCGCGCGGCGGCGATCATCGACTGGTACCAGGCGTCGCCGTCGGCGGCGTAGCGCTCGCGGCGCCCGTCCTCGCGCTCGCGGCGGATCAGCCCCAGGTTCTCCAGCAGCGCGACCGCCTTGGACACCGACGCCGGGCTCACCTGCAGCCTCTCGACCAGCTCCGCCGCGGTGAGGCTGCCCGAGTCCGCCACGTACAGCCGCGTGAGCACGGCCGCGGCCATGCGGGGGAGGCCGGACTGCATGAGCAGCGTCGTGAACGTCTCCTCGTACTCCCGCAGGGCCGCGTCGTCGGTCGCGGCCCCCGAGCCGGACGTCGCGCGCGGCGAGGCGGGACGACGACGGTGCGCGCGCTGCTGGGTGGCGCGCTGCGCGAGGTCGGCGCGGTAGCCGCCGGGGCCGCCGTTGCGCATCACCTCGCGCGTGACGGTCGACGTCGGGCGGTCGAGCCGGCGGGCGATCTCGGCGTACGCGAGGTCGTCGGCGAGGCCCAGCGCGATCTGCTGGCGCTCCTGGGCGGTGAGCCGGCCTCCCGGCATGGCGTCCTCCTGGGGTCGGGCCCGGGGTCGGGCCGGGTGCCACGTTACGTTCACTTCGGGTCAGGTGCAACGGGCTCAAGCGCGGTGGTTGCGTTGATTTTCAGGCCTGGTGCAACGATATTGGCATTGTGACCTGCGCCAACGGTCTTCTGATGCAACATTGCGCTTGCCCGATATACGAACGCAACGTAGCGTTTCGTGTGTCAGAAAGTCACCGCACCGACCATCGCAGGAGCTGAGAACGATGCAGAACTTCGCCACCCCCGCCCCCGTCTCCGCCGTCGTCGACGTCCCGGCCGGGCGCCTCACCTTCGTCGCCGCCGACCGGTCCGACACCACGGTCGAGGTGCGGCCCGCCGACGCCTCGAAGCGCCGCGACGTCGAGGCCGCCGAGCAGACCACCGTCGCGTACGCCGACGGCGTCCTGCGCGTCGCGGCGCCCGACGGGCACCGGGCCTTCGGGCCCTCCGGCTCGGTCGAGGTCACGGTGCAGCTGCCCGCAGGGTCCGCGGTCGAGGTCACCGCGGCGAGCGCCCCGCTGCGCGGCGTCGGGCGCCTGGGCGCCGTCGTCGTCGAGACCGCGCACGGTGACGTCAAGATCGACGAGGCGGCGAGCGCCCGCCTCGCCACGCAGGCCGGCGACATCACCGTCGGCCGGCTCACCGGCCCCGGCACGCTGAGCACCGCGAAGGGCGACCTCCGCGTGGAGGAGGCCGTGCAGGGTGCGCTCGACCTGAGCACCCAGGCCGGCGACGTGACCGTGGGCGTCGCGTCCGGCGTCACCGCGTCGCTCGACGCGGGCACGACGCTGGGCCGCATCAACAACTCGATCACGAACAGCGGCGGCGACGTCCAGGTCGCGATCCGCGCCACCACCACGATGGGCGACGTGTCGGCGCACAGCCGCTGAGCCGACCGCCGCAGGATCCCGGACCCGCCGGGCCGACGAGTTCCGTCGGCCCGGCGGGTCTGTCCTGTCATGACCCCCACCGGAACCCTCGACGCCCGCTTCAGCGAGGCCACCGCGCCCACCCCCTGGCCGGAGGTCGAGGCCGCGCTGACGGCCGCGACCCTGTACCGGCTCGTCACCGTCCGGGCGGACGGCCGCCCGCACGTCACGCCGCTCGTCGGGCTGTGGACCGACGACGGCTTCGTCTTCTGCACCGGCCCCGGCGAGCAGAAGGCCCACAACCTCGCACACAGCCCGCATGTGGCCGTGACGATCGGGTCCCCGGAGTGGGACGCCGGGCTCGACGTCGTCGTGGAGGGCGTCGTCGTCCGCGCGACCGGCGAGCCGGAGCTCCGCCGGCTCGCCGACGGCTTCCGCGCCAAGTACGGCGACGCCTGGGACTTCGAGAACGACGACGAGTCCTTCGACCCGCACGGCCAGCGCGCGCTCGTCTACCGGGTCGTCACCGACAAGGTGCTCGCGTTCGCCAAGTCGCCGCACGGGCAGACGACCTTCCGGCCCTGACGCCCGTCACAGGCCGGCGGGGTCCGTCTCGATGGCCGGGACGGGAGCGGAGCACTCGGCTACGACCGCACCGTCGTCCAGCAGCTCCGTACGCGCCGTCCAGCCCGTGGGGTCCTCCGGCATCGTGACCACCGCCGACGCGACCTCGTCGGGGGGCGAGATCCACGGGCCACCGGCACCCTCGTCGTACCCGTCGCCCGCCTCGTCGAGGCCGGTCGCGCCCGGGGACTCGGCCCAGCGGTGGAACCTCCCGTCCGGCGAGGTCACCGTGAGCCGGGCGCCGAGGTCGCCGACCTCCGGGTTGTCGCTCGAGTCGACGCCGAGCCCGGTGGACCACGCCACCGCGACCTGCCAGCGAGTGACGTCGACGCGCGTGATGCCGAGCCGGGAGTCCATGTCGAACGACCGAGCGCTGCCGACGATCGCCGTCGCGGCGAAGTCCCCGGTGCTCGTGCACGACGTCTGCTGCTCGGACGTCTGCTGCCCGCCGCCGCTGCTCGCAGTGATGCTCATCGTGGCAGCCAGCGCGCAGAGCACCAGGGCGGCGACGGCGGTGACGCGGTGCGGCCAGCGCAGCCACGGCGCGTGCGTGTCGCGAGCCGTGCGGAGTCGCGCGACGAGGGGGTGCGGCTCGGGCGTCGTGGTGCGGACGGCGACGGTGCCGAGCAGCGAGTCGGCGAAGGTGCGGCCGTCCTTTCGGAACGCCGCGCGCAGGTAGCCGATCAGCACGATCGCGTCGAGGACGTGCGCGAACCAGCGGAGCACCGTGCCGGGCAGCCCGATCGGCCGGCCGGAGCGGTCGTCGACCACCGCAACGCCGGCCACCCGCTTGCCGGGCGTCATGCCGGTGTACGCCTGGAGCGCCCCGAGCGCCAGCAGGGTCCCCGCGGTCCACCCCGCGCCGCCCGCCCCGCCGGGCTCGCCCAGGCCCGGGAGCGCGGCGAGGGTCGGCGCGGCGCCCGTCGCGAGGCCCAGCGCCGGG
>JADHZE010000050.1 GCA_026934365.1 Isoptericola sp. QY 916
CCGCAGCGTGCGACCTTCCGCCACGACGTCGACGACGCCCGGCACGCCCGCGGCAACGGGTGCGGCGGCCGCCGCCGCGGCGACGTCGTCGAGCTCGACGGTGACGCCGTCGCCGCGCAGCCCGTCCTTCAGCGCGTCGGGGGTGCCCGCGGTGACGACGCGGCCCGCGTCCACGATGACCACCTGGTCGGCGAGGCGGTCGGCCTCGTCCAGGTAGTGGGTGGTGAGCAGGATCGTCATGCCGTCGCCGGCCGCCATGCGCTCGATCTCGGCCCACATCGCGGCGCGCGCCTCGGGGTCGAGGCCCGTGGTGGGCTCGTCGAGGAACAGCACCTGCGGCCGGTGCACCAGGCCGACGGCGACGTCCAACTTGCGCGCCATCCCGCCGGACCAGGTCTTCACCAGGCGGTCGGCGGCGTGCGCGACGCCGAACCGCTCGAGCAGCTCGCCGGCCCGCGACCGGGCGTCGCGGGCGCCGAGGCCCTGCAGCCGGCCGGCCAGGACGAGGTTCTCGCGGCCCGTGCCCATCGGGTCGGTGACGGGGCGCTGCGCGACGTAGCCGATGGCGCGCCGGACGGCGGCCGGGTCGCGCACGACGTCGTGGCCCGCGACGCGCGCGGTCCCGCCGTCCGGGGCGGAGAGCGTCGCGAGGATCTTCACGGTGGTGGACTTGCCGGCGCCGTTCGGGCCGAGCAGCCCCAGCACGCTGCCGGGGGCGGCGGCGAGGTCGAGGCCGTCGAGGGCGCGCACCGTGCGCGAGCCTCGACGAGCGGTGCGGCCGGAGCCGTAGGTCTTGGTCAGGCCGGCGACCTCGATCGCCGGCGCCGACAGGGTCGGGGTGGACATGCTTCCTCCAGGGGTCGGAGGGTCCGGCGCACGCCCTAGGGTGGGAGTGCGTCTCGTGGTGCGGTCGTGCACCGGACCCGAGCCACCGGTCCCGGGCGATGGCAGTCGCCCGGGACCGTTCTGCTGCTACTTCTTCTGCTGCTCCTCCGTCGACCGGAAGAGCATCCGGGCGAGGACGAGCATCATCACCGCGAGGGCGACGACGAAGGTCAGCCAGGACCAGGCCCAGCCGACGGTGACGCCGAGGACGACGAACACGACGAACGCCACCAGCCAGATGACGACCGTGTAGACGCCGAACCGCGCGGCGGCGGCCGGGTCGTGGTCGAACCGGTCGTAGTGGTGACCGGAGGCCTGGGCCCGCGCGACGTCCCGCACCCACGCCTTCTTCCGGTTGGTCTGCGTGACGCCGAGCATCGTGAACACGACGCCGCCCACCACGAGGAGTCCTGCCGAGACGACGTACCCCCACGCCTCGAACGTGCCGAGCAGGGTGAACCCGGCGAGGAGCAGGCCGAAGACGGCGAGGCCCGTGGCGAGGTAGTAGCCGCCCGCGCGCCGCGACGGCACGGGATGGTTCGTCGTCGTCTCCTGCGAGAGCGACGACCCGACCACGAACCCGGCGGCGCTGGACGCCGTGAGCAGGAGCGCGGCGACGACGACGCCCGGCAGGGCGAGGACGTCGAGGGCCGCCAGCAGGCAGAGGGCGACCAGGGCCACGAGCACCAGCGACGCGAGGACGACGCCCAGGACGAAGCGCGGCTTCGGCCGGACACGGTGCTGCCGGGCGGCCACGAAGGCCTCCTGCAGCGCCGTGCGGGGTGCGCCGCCGGTCTCGGCGACGACGTCCGCCTGCGCGTCGGCGACGAGCGCGCCGACGTCGCCCAGCTCGTCGAACGCCCGGCGGGCGGCGTCGTCGGGCGACGCACCGCCGGCCTGCAGCTCGGCGGCCCGGGCCTCGAGGTTCGCCCGGATCTCCTCCTTGAGGTCCTGGACCTCGGGGGACGGCTCGACGCCCGCGAACGCGTCGTCGAGGAGGCGGTGGACGGTGGTCATCGGGAGGTGTCCTTGTCTGTGCTGGTGCCCGTGCTGGTGCCGGTGCTGAGGAGGGAGTCGATGACGTCGCGGGTGGCGACCCACGCGGCGACGTTGCTCCGGAACACGGCCCGCCCGGCGTCCGTGATCCGGTAGTACTTGCGGCGCCCGCCCTGGGACTCGTCACCCCAGTAGGCCTCGACCAGGCCGTCCTTGGTGAGACGGCGGTACGTCGCGTAGAGCGTGGCCTCCTTGATCTCGTGCGCACCGCCCGTGGCGTCGCGGATCGTCTTGTAGATCTCGAAGCCGTAGCGGTCCCCGCGACGGAGCGTCGCGAGCACGATCGTGTCGGTGTGACCACGCAGCAGGTCGGCGGAGAACGCGTCGTCCGCCGTCGAAGGTTCAGCTCGCTGCATCACGCCAAGTACTGTATCTCATCAACTACTCGACGACAACGAGTGGTTCCGCATGCCGACCCGCACCGTCCGTGGCAACGTGCGACCCGGACGAGTTTCGACAGGCTCACCCACCGGGCCGGGAGGCATCCCATGACCGCTCCGAGCGCACCACCCGCCGAACCGGAGGCCCTGCCGCAGCGCAGGGTGCTGGCCATCTTCGGCGGGCTCATGCTCGCGATGCTGCTCGCCGCGCTCGACCAGACGATCGTCGCGACGGCGCTGCCCACCATCGTGTCCGACCTCGGCGGCGCGGAGCACCTCTCCTGGGTCGTGACGGCCTACATGCTCGCGAGCACGGCCACCACGGTGCTGTGGGGCAAGCTCGGCGACCTCTACGGGCGCAAGGCGCTGTTCATCGCCTGCATCCTCATCTTCCTCGTCGGGTCGATCCTGTCCGGCACGTCCCAGACGATGGGCCAGCTCATCGCGTGGCGCGCCGTGCAGGGCGTGGGCGGCGGCGGGCTCATGGTGCTGTCGCAGGCGATCATCGGCGACGTCGTCCCGCCGCGCGAGCGCGGCAGGTACCAGGGCTTCTTCGGCGCCGTCTTCGGCGTCTCGTCGGTCGCCGGCCCGCTGCTGGGCGGCTTCTTCGTGGACAACCTCGACTGGCGCTGGGTCTTCTACATCAACATCCCCATCGGCGTGGTCGCGCTGCTCGTGGTCGCCTCCGTGCTCCCTCGCATCGAGGCCGGCCGCAAGCCCAAGGTCGACTACGCCGGCATCGTCCTGCTCGCCATGGTCTCGACGGCGATCGTGCTGGTCACGAGCCTGGGCGGCAGCACCTGGGCGTGGGACTCCGTCGCCGTGTGGGCGATGATCGCGGCCGCCGTCCTCGGGATCGTCGCGTTCGTCGTCGTCGAGCGGCGAGCCCCCGAGCCGGTGCTGCCGCTGCACCTGTTCCGCAGCAGGGTGTTCACCGTGGCCGCGGTCGTCGGATTCGTCGTCGGGTTCGCGATGTTCGGCGCGATCACCTACCTGCCGCTGTACCTGCAGACCGTCAAGGGCTCCACACCCACGGAGTCCGGGCTCGAGATGACGCCGATGATGCTCGGCATGCTGCTCACGTCCATCGGGTCCGGGCAGCTCATCTCCCGCACCGGGCGGTACAAGATCTACCCGATCCTCGGGACCGCGATCACCTCCGTCGGCCTCTACCTGCTCTCGCTCATGGGCCCGGACACGAGCACGCTCCAGGCCGGCCTGAGCATGTTCGTGCTCGGCGCCGGGCTGGGCATGGTCACGCAGGTCCTGGTGATCGCGGTGCAGAACGCCGTCGACTACAAGGACCTCGGCACGGCCACGTCGGGCGCCACCTACTTCCGGACCATCGGGTCGTCCGTGGGCGTCGCGGTGTTCGGCACCGTCTTCGCGAACCGGCTCGGCACCGAGCTCACCACCGCCGTCCCGGCGACCGCCCAGGGCCCCTGCTCACCGGCCGCCCTGTCCGCCTCGTCGCAGACGCTCGCGCAGTGCCCGCCCGAGGTGCAGAGCTGGTTCGTCGACGCCTACGCAGGCGCGCTGCACGTCGTCTTCCTCTGGGCCGTACCGGTGGCGGCGCTCGCCTTCCTCCTCACCTGGCTGCTGCCCGAGGTCGAGCTGCGCAGCGCCACCCGCGGGGACGGGCCCGGCAGCGCGGGCCAGGCCGCCGGTGGGTCGTTCGGACTGGGGTCCGCCCGCACGTCGCTCGACGAGCTGCGGCTGATCCTGTGGCGCCGGGTGGGCAAGCTCGACCCGCTCAAGGTGTACGAGACGATCTCGCGCGACGACGACCTCACCGCCGAGGAGGCGTGGATGGTCACGCGTGTCTCCCTCAAGCGGAAGCGCTCCGTTCAGCTCATGGCCGAGCGCACCGAGGTCTCGCCCGCGACGGTGCGGCGGGTCGCGGAGGCGCTGGAGGCGCGCGGCCTCGTCGAGGTCGACGGCGACGCGGTCCTCGCCACCCCCGACGGCGACGTCGCGGCCGAGTCGATCCGCGAGGCGGAGCGGCAGCGGCTGCGGCGGTACGTCGCCGAGTGGCCCGGCGGCGACGAGCCGGAGGTCGACGAGCTCGTGGAACAGCTCACCCACCAGCTCCTCGCCGACGACACGGACACCGTCGAGCACCGCTGAGACCAGCTACCTCGGCAGGTTCGGTACTACCTCGGCAGGTTCGGTACTACCTCGGCAGGTTCGGTACTACCTCGGCAGGTTCGGTACTACCTCGGCAGGTTCGGTACTACCTCGCCGTCACATCTCCGGGAGGGCGTCCCGCGCCTCCTCGGGCGGCAGGCCCGCCGCCTCCAGCAGGTCGACGACGGGCGAGCGCAGCAGCAGCACCAGCGACTGCACCTGCCAGTGCCCCTCGCCCACGGTGCGCGGGTCGACGTCGCGCGCGACGTCGAGGAGCGCGTCGCGCGCCTGCCCCAGGCCCGTGCCCGAGCCGAGGGCGGCGGCGAGCAGCCGCACGCCGTGCGCGAGGCGCACGACGAGGTCGGCCACCGGGTCGGCGGTCGGGTCGACCTCCGGCGGGGGCGGGAGCCCGCCCGACAGGGGCGCCGCCGTCACGCGGTGGCTGCCCTCCTCCCCCAGCTTCCCCAACGAGCGGAGCGTCGCCGGGGCACGCCGGGCGAGCACGCGCACGCTGCGCATGGCCCGGTCGACCAGCACCGCCTGGCCGGTGAGCCGCGTGATCTCTGCCCTGAGCACGCGGTTGACGCTCACCCGGGCGATCTCGTCCGACTTCGTCGCGACGTCGTGCCACTCCTCGAGCGACTTCTCGGCGGCCCGGCCGCGCACCAGCGCCGCGGCGAGCTCGTCGGCGTCGCCGTCGCGCAGGCCCAGCGCGACGGACTCCAGCGTGAGCGCCAGCTCCCGGGTCGCGCTCTGCGCCAGGTCACGGATGCGCCGCCGCGGGTCGCCGGGCGTGAGGAGCGCGACGAGCAGCGCGACGCCGCCCCCGACCAGGGCGTCCGTCCACCGGCCGAAGGCGCCGTTGGTCGCGACCGACGCCGGCAGGCCCACGACGACGCCCGCCTGGACGCCCGCCTGGATCGTCACCAGCGGCCCGCGGTCGACGAACCGGGCGAGGAGGGCCGAGACCGCCATCACCAGCGCGATCTGCCACCAGCCCGACCCGATGAGGTGGACCATGAGGTCCCCAAGACCGACGCCGAGGGCCACGCCCGCGGCCACCTCGGCCACCTTCCGCAGCTCGCGGTCGAAGCTGAAGCCGAGGCAGACCCACGCGGCGACGGCGGCGAAGAAGGGCTGGGTGTGCCCGAGCACGACGACCGCGATCCCGTACGCGACGCCCGCGGCCAGCGCCGCCTGGACGATCGGCCAGAACGCGACCCGGACCCGCGAGATGCCCTGCCGGAGCCGGATGCGCCGGGGCAGGGACCGCAGCGCGGCGCGCGCGGCGGCGCCCGCGCGGCGGGACATGTCGCCCGCGGGACGGGCCGCCGGCTCGTCGCTCACGGGCGCCTGCTCACAGCAGGCTCTGCGGGGCGTCGGGCCCGCGCGGGGTGAGGCCGCGGGTCAGCGGCCCGTGCGCCTCGGGGCGGTCGGCCGAGACGCCGTCGCCCGGCACCACGACCTCCTGCGCGGCCGCGACCTGCAGCTCCTGCCCGCCGACGTCGCCCACCACGGTGAGCTCGGCGTCCTCGGGGGCGGACCGCTTGATCACGGCGAGCGCGACCGGTCCGAGCTCGTGGTGCCGCGCCACGGTGGTCACGGTGCCGACCGCACGCCCGTCGGGCCCGCCGACGAACACCTGGGCACCCGCCTCGGGGACCACGTGCTGGGAGCCGTCGAGGTGGAGCAGCACCAGCCGCCGCGGCGGGCGGCCGAGGTTGTGCACGCGCGCGATCGTCTCCTGCCCGCGGTAGCAGCCCTTGTGCAGGTGGACGGCGGTGCGCAACCAGTCGAGCTCGTGCGGCACGCTCCGGTGGTCGACCTCGTGGGCCAGCCGCGGGCGCCACGCCTCGACGCGCAGCGCCTCGGTGGCCCAGGTGCCGGCCAGGCGCCATCCGGCGGCCTCGCGCTCGGCGACGGCGGCCTCCAGGTCGGCGCACGGCACGAGGACGAGGCGCCACGGACGGTCCAGGCCCGGGTGCTCCGTCTCGGGCGGGCCGTACCGGGTGCCACCCTGAGCGACGCGCGGCCAGGTGTCCCACCAGGTCACGGGCTCGCCCTCGACGCCCTCGGCGGCGACGGGCTCCCCCAGCGCCGCGTACTCGGCGGAGAGGTCGTCGATCTCGACCCGCATCATGAACTTCATGCGCTCGAGCCAGGCGGCGAGCGGCGCGGCGTGGTCGCCCTCGGTGACCAGCCAGGTGGCCTCGCCGTCGTCGACGACGCCGGCGGCGTGCTCGACGTGGCCCTGCGGCGACAGCACGAACAGCTCGGTGGAGGTGCGCGGCGGCAGCGCCTGCACGTCCTGCGACGTGATCGAGTGCAGCCACGACAGGCGGTCGGGCCCGGCGACGCGCACGACGCCCAGGTGCGACTGGTCGACCACGGCGCCGCCGCGGGCGAGCGCGCGCTGCTCGGCCACCGGGTCCCCGTAGTGCCAAGCGACGCCCTCGTCGGCACCCGTGGCGGCCACGGCGCCCTGTCGGGCCAGGAGCGGCGAGTCCATCGGGGTCCCCTCAGTCGTTCTCGACGCGGTCGAGCTGGGCGGAGGCGTACGAGCCGAGCGGGTGCCCGAACGCGGCGAGCTCCTCGACCCACATCAGGCGCCCCTCGACCAGGCCGTACAGGCGCTTCGCCGCGGTGACCTCCGCGGCCGTCGAGGTGCGGGCCACGAAGTCCGTGGCCAGGTCGATGCGGCCGTTGCCCGCGACGCCGAGGAACAGGGAGAGCCGGCCGGACGCGTCGGTGACGAGCACCTCCAGCGCGTGCCGGTCGTCCTCCAGCCCCTCCGGCCGGTCGCTCGACACGCGCCAGTAGCCGGTCTCCGTCGACCAGACCGTGTCGGGCTCGTCGTCGCCCGGCGCGTCACCGCCCTCGCCGTCGGCCGCCGCGGCGGAGCGCACGCGCAGCGTGGACTCGAACCGCAGGTAGGGGCCGCCGTCGTGGTCGAAGACGAGGTCGTGCACGAACGGCGTCTCGTCGATGCCGGTGTACTCGATCACACCCTCGCCCCGCCAGCGGCCCACGAGCCACGCGAGCGGGTAGACCTCGGGCGCGAGTCCCTCGGGGAAGGCGAAGGGCATCAGCGCTGGCCCTGGAACAGCTTGTAGACGACGTAGCCGGCGAACCAGATGATCGTGACCGAGACGACGACCAGCAGACCGGTGAACACTGCCTCGAGAGCGTGGATCGACATGCCGCGATCCTACCCAGCCGTCACCCGGTCGGTCAGCGTGAGTAAGGTCGCCGCCCATGAGCACCCCCACCGCTGCGACGCCCGCGCGCTCGCTCGTGATCAAGACGGGGGCGGGTCAGGGCGATCAGCGCCCCGCCCACCACGGACCCCGCGGCGTACCACGCCAGGTCGGTGGGCGTGAACGCCGCGCCGAGCACGTACCGCGTGAGCGGGAACCGCGCGACCACCTGGGCCGGGACGTCGGTCAGCCAGGCCGCCTCGATCCCCGCGCACACGACGAGCCCGACGACGCCGGCCACGACGGGGCGCGTGCGCGGGGCGAGGAACGCGACGAGCAGCACGACGAGCGTCGCGTAGAGGGCGTCCCCGAGCGGCCCGCCGACCGCGGGCGGGAGCAGGGCGCGGCCACCGAGGCCGGCGAGGACCACGGCGACGGCGAGGACGGCCGTCGTCGGGCGAGGGGCGCGGTTCACGCGCGAACCTTACCGAGCCCGGCGGGGGTGTGACCTAGGTCGTCGTGGGCCGGACCCCGAGAGCACTAGACTCGGGGGGCCTCCCACCCCCTGTCGAAGGACACCCCTGCCTTGATCACCGCCCACGGCGTCGAGCTGCGCTTCGGCGCCCGCACACTCCTGCACGAGGCGACGTTCCGCATCGCCCCGGGCGACCGCATCGGCCTCGTCGGCCGCAACGGCGCGGGCAAGACGACGCTCACCAAGACGCTCGCGGGCGAGACGCTCCCCGCGGCCGGGCAGATCACGCGGGGCACCGACATCGGCTACCTGCCGCAGGACCCGCGCACGGGCGACCTCGACGTCGTCGCGATGGACCGGGTGCTCAGCGCGCGGGGGCTCGACCACATCGTCACGCAGATGCGCGAGACCGAGGGCCTCATGGCCTCGGCCGACGCCGACACGCAGGCCGCGGCGCTCGAGCGCTACCCGAAGCTCGAGGCGCGGTTCCTCGCCGCGGGCGGGTACGCGGCGGAGTCCGAGGCGCACCGGATCACCAGCAACCTGGGCCTCGACGACCGGGTCCTGGCCCAGCCGCTGAACACGCTGTCCGGCGGTCAGCGCCGCCGCATCGAGCTGGCGCGGATCCTGTTCTCGGGCGTCGACACGCTGCTCCTCGACGAGCCGACCAACCACCTCGACGCCGACTCGATCGCCTGGCTGCGCGACTACCTCAAGGCGTACAGCGGCGGGTTCATCGTGATCAGCCACGACAACGACCTCCTGCGCGCCACGGTGAACAAGGTGTTCCACCTGGACGCCAACCGCGGCGAGCTGGACCAGTACAACCTCGGCTGGGACGCCTACCTCGCGCAGCGCGAGACCGACGAGCGCCGCCGCCGGCGCGAGCGCGCCAACGCCGAGAAGAAGGCCGGCGCCCTGGTCGCGCAGGCCGAGAAGATGCGCGCCAAGGCGACCAAGGCCACCGCCGCGCAGAACATGATCAAGCGCGCGGAGCGCATGCTCTCCGGCGTCGAGGGGGAGCGGCGCGCCGACAGGGTCGCGCACCTGCGGTTCCCGAAGCCCGCGCCGTGCGGCCGCACCCCGCTCACCGCCGAGGAGCTGTCCAAGAGCTACGGCTCGCAGGAGGTCTTCGCCGGCGTGGACCTCGCGATCGACCGCGGGTCGCGCGTCGTCATCCTCGGCCTCAACGGCGCCGGGAAGACGACGCTGCTGCGCATCCTCGGCGGCGTGGAGGAGCCGGACACCGGCCGCGTCGTGCCGGGGCACGGCCTGAAGATCGGCTACTACGCCCAGGAGCACGACACCCTCGACCTGGACGCCACGGTCGTGGAGAACCTGCGGCACTCGGCGCCCGACCTCACGGACACGCAGGTGCGCTCGGTGCTCGGCTCGTTCCTGTTCAGCGGCGACGACGCGGAGAAGCCGGCGAACGTGCTGTCCGGCGGCGAGAAGACCCGCCTCGCCCTCGCCACGCTCGTCGTCTCGAGCGCGAACGTGCTGCTGCTCGACGAGCCCACCAACAACCTCGACCCGGCGTCGCGCGCCGAGATCCTCGGGGCGCTCGACACCTACGAGGGCGCCGTCGTGATGGTCACCCACGACGACGGCGCCGTGGAGGCGCTCAACCCGGAGCGGGTGCTGCTGCTGCCCGACGGCGACGAGGACCTGTGGTCCGCGGACTACGCCGAGCTGGTGTCGCTGGCCTGACGCTCGCCGGCGGGCCTGTCGGCGTCGGCCCGCGGCCGCTCGGCGGCGTCCAGCAGCGCGTCCTCGTAGTCCTCGTCGACCTTCCGTCGGCGGGGGCGCTGGGGGCGCACCGCGGCGCCTGGCCGCCCGGTCCCGTCCAGGGGGTCCGGGCCGTCGCCCGCGGCGAGGAGGTCGCCCGCTGTCACGTGCACCGGCCGGGTCTCGCGCCGCCACAGCACGACGTAGCCGCCCAGCGCGCCGAGCGCGAAGATGCACCACTGCACCGTGTAGCTGAGGTGCGACCCCGGGTCGGTGTCCGGCTCGGGGAGGGCCCCCGGCGTCGTCGCGGCGGCCGGGTCCTCGGAGCGCAGCTGCCCGTACCCGCCCACGGTGGCGCCGTCGGCCCAGGCGGCGCCGTCCGGGCCCGCGGCGAGCACCTGGTCGGTGTGGATCGCCTGCACCTGCCCCGCCGGGGTGCCACGGTCGGAGGCGGGCTCGTCGGGCCGCATCGTCATGGTCACCTCGACCTCGCCGGCCGGCGGGTCGGGCACGGAGGACGGCGCGCTCGCGTCCTCGCCCAGCGGCACGAACCCCCGGTCGACGACGAGGACGACCGGCTGCCCGTCCGCCCCGGTGGTCTCGAGCGGCACCAGCACGTGGAAGCCGGGCTGGCCGCCGACGGGGCGGTTGCGCAGCAGCACCGTGTCCTCGGGGCGGTAGGTGCCGGTCGCGACGGCGGGGCGCCACTCGTCGTCCGGGTCGAGGACGGCGCCGGGCTCGGGCAGCACGTCGGCGAGGGGGACGGGGGACGCCGCGTAGTTGGACTGCACCAGGTCGATCTGCGCCTCGCGCCAGGTGTACCGGTGCCACTGCCACACGGCCGCCAGGACGCACACGGCGGCCAGGAGCACGGCGCCCAGGCCGAGCGTGATCCACTGCCGGCGGGTGCGCGGGGGTGTCGGCGCGTCGGGGGAGCGGTCGGTCGTCACGCGCGATCGAGCTCCGCGACGGGGACGGTCTGCTTCCAGAACGAGCGCGCGCCGAGGAACTGCTCGAGGTGCTCGCGGTGGTCGTCGCACGCGAGCCACACCTTGCGGCGCTCCGGGGTGTGCAGCCGCGGGTTGTTCCACAGCAGGCCCCACGCGGCCTCGGCGCGGCAGCCCTTGGCGGAGCAGACCAGCTCGCCCACGACCGGGTCGGCGTTCGTCCCGAGCACGTCCATCAGCGGGTCCCTCCGGGGTTCTCGTTCTCGTCCTCGTCCTCGTCCGCCGGGTCGTCCTGGTGCTCGACGACGCGGTGCGGGCCGTCGAACGTCTCCGGCCCGGAAGCCTCCTGGCGGTGCGGGTCGGCGCCGCCCTGGGCGGACGCGGTCAGCTCGGTGGGCGCGACGTCGACCATCGGCGACGTGTCGTAGGAGACGCGGTCGCGGCCGGCGTTGGCGAAGAGCACCGCCGAGTAGGGCAGGACGACGGCGAGCACCACGAGCGTCCAGCGCACCCAGCCGTCCGCGGCGATGGCGCCGAGGAAGCACACGATCCGGATGCCCATCTGGACGAGGTAGCGCCGCGTGCGGCGCGCCTGGTCCTCCTCCAGCGGCTCGGGGGCGCTGGTGATCGAGGGGACCTCGGCGCCCTGGTCCGCACCGTGGCGCCGGCCTCCGGAGGGGCGCGGACCGGGAGAGGTCGCGCGGGCGTTGCTCACCCGGCCAGTCTAGGACGGCGCGCGGAGCCCCAGGGACCTCTCCGCCGAGCGACCCGCCTTGTAGGGATCCGACAAAGCGTCGCGAGGACGTGTGACGCGCCGCGACCCTGCGTGGCCGCTCGCTCGGGGTAGCGTCACCAGGGCGTCGACGGCCGCCCGCACGCCGTCCCGCCCACCCCCCGTCCGTGACCACCCGCACGACCGCCGAGGAGAACCCGTGACCGACGCCCCCGCCCCCCAGCCCGCCGCGCCCGCCGGACGGGTCGTCGTCGTGACCGGTGCGGCGCGCGGCATCGGCCGCACCATCGCCGAGCGCTTCGTCGCCGCGGGCGACACGGTCGCCACGCTCTACCGGGGCGGGGACCTGCCGGACGGGGTGCACGGCTACGTCGCGGACGTGACCGACAGCGCCGCCGTCGACGCCGCGTTCTCGGCCGTCGAGTCCGACCTCGGCCCGGTCGAGGTGCTCGTCGCCAACGCCGGCGTCACGCGCGACCAGCTCCTCATGCGCATGAGCGACGAGGAGTTCGAGACGGTGCTCGACGTCAACCTCACCGGCACCTTCCGCTGCGTCCGTCGCGCCTCCAAGGGGATGATCCGCGCGCGCAAGGGCCGCATCGTGCTCGTCGGCTCGGTCGTGGGCCTCTACGGCGGCCCCGGCCAGGTGAACTACTCCTCGTCCAAGGCCGCGCTCGTCGGCATGGCCCGGTCGATCACCCGTGAGCTCGGCGGTCGTGGCATCACCGCGAACGTCGTCGCGCCGGGCTTCGTCGAGACCGACATGACCGCGGCGCTGCCCGAGGCCACCCAGAAGCAGTACCAGGCGTCCATCCCCGCGGGCCGCTTCGCCTCGACCGACGAGGTCGCCGGCGTCGTGGAGTTCCTCGCCTCCGACGCCGCGGCGTACGTCTCCGGCGCCGTCGTCCCGGTCGACGGCGGCCTCGGCATGGGTCACTGACCAGCCCTGGCCCTGCCCCCTCGCTACCTCACCCCCGCACAACCGGAAGGTCATCATGGCTCTGCTCGACGGCAAGAAGCTCCTCGTCACCGGCGTCCTCACGGACAGCTCCATCGCGTTCCACGCGGCCCGCCTCGCCCAGGAGGAGGGCGCCGAGGTGGTGCTCACCTCCTTCGGCCGCCAGATGAAGCTCACGCAGGCGTTCGCGAAGCGGCTGCCGGTCACGGCGCCCGTGGTGGAGCTGGACGTCACCAGCGAGGAGGACCTCGCGGCGCTCCCCGAGCGCGTCAAGGAGCACGTGGACGGCCTCGACGGCGTCGTGCACTCCATCGGCTTCGCCCCGCAGACCGTGATGGGCGGCAACTTCCTCGCGGCCGAGTGGGGTGACGTCGCGACGGCCCTGCAGGTCTCGACGTACTCGTACAAGTCGCTCATCGAGGCGGCCCGCCCGCTGATGTCCGGTGGCGCCTACGTGGGGCTCACGTTCGACGCCTCCTTCGCCTGGCCGGTCTACGACTGGATGGGCGTCGCGAAGGCGGGCCTGGAGTCCGCCAACCGGTACCTGGCCCGCGACCTCGGGCCCCACGGCATCCGGTGTAACCTCGTCTCCGCCGGGCCCATCCGCACCACGGCCGCGAAGTCCATCCCGGGTTTCGCGACCATGGAGGACGCCTGGCCGCAGCGGGCCCCGCTGGGTTGGGACCAGACGACGGCGGAGCCGGCTGCGCGCGCCGTCGTGGCCCTTCTCTCGGACTGGTTCCCCGCCACGACCGGGGAGATCGTCCACGTCGACGGCGGTGTGCACGCGATGGGTCAGTGACGGGTCGGGGGCCCGGCACGGGCCCCTGGGACGACCTGTGAGACGGAGCGCATGAGAGCGGTAACGCAGGCCGAGGGCGACGCGCCGACCTGGCGCCTCGTGCTGTTGCGGCACGCCAAGGCCGAGCCCGGCAAGGGCGTGATCCCCGACGACCGGCGCCCGCTGGCGCTGAACGGTCGCAAGCAGGCGAGCCGCGTCGGCATGGCGCTCACCGCGGCGGGCCTGCGCCCGCAGGTCGCGCTGGTGTCCTCCGCGCTGCGCACCCGGCAGACCTGGGACCTGGCCTCCTCGCACCTGGACGGCTCCGCCGACGCCGCGCTCGACGTGCGCGACGAGCTCTACGAGGCGAGCGTGCGCGACGTGCTCGGCCTCCTGCGGGAGGTCGAGGCGTCCGCGCGCACCGTGCTCGTCGTCGGGCACGAGCCGACCATGGCGGCGACGGCGGCGTACCTCGCGGGCGACGGCTCGGACGCCGCGGCCGTCGCGCAGGTGCGCGTGGGCGTCCCGACCGCCACCTACGCGGTGCTGGAGTCCGCGGAGCCCTGGGCCGAGTGGGGCCGCGACGGCGCCCGCCTCGTGCACGTCGGCCGCCCCTCCTGAACCGTCAGGACGTGCCGCGACCGTCGTCGGGCAGCTCGCCGAGCACCTCGTCGACGGTCGTGACCTCGACCAGCGGCGCGTAGAGCCGCATCGCGTCGAGCGCCCGCGCGTGGTCGGCGTCGCTCGCCCCGGCGCACGCGTCGGCCACCACCCGCACCCGCCGCCCGGCGTCCGCGGCGGGCAGCACCGTGGACAGCACGCAGCAGTCGGTCGAGACGCCGGCCACCACCAGCTCGTCCGCGTGCCCGGTCGCCGCGTCGAGCTCCGGCCCCCACTTGCCGAACGTCGTGGCGGTGACGACCGGCGCCCCCGCGGGGTCCAGGCCGTCCGCGAAGCCGTACAGCGGGTCGTCGGGCGGCACGAGGGCGAACGGCCACTGCGCGAAGTACTCCCGCCACGCGCCCTGCGGCGCGAGGGGCGCCACGTAGCGGGTCCACGCCGTCCGGCCGGCGAAGGCCGGCAGCAGCCGTCGCAGGTGCGCGGACGCGGCGTCGAAGCCCGGCGCGGCCCACGGGCTGCCCGGCCGGCCGAAGACCACCTGCATGTCGACCACGACGAGCGCGGCGCTCACGCCGACTCCTGCGCCGAGTCCTGCACCGAGTCCTGCACCGAGTCCTGCACCGAGTCCTGCACCGACTCCTGGCGTCGCACCGCGCGCGCCGAGAGGACGAACGTGCCCAGCAGCCCGAGCGCGAGGGCCACGAGCACGCCGAGGTTCGCGCCCGCCCACTGGCCGTCGCGGCCGCCGAGGCCGAGCGGCCCCAGCAGGTAGCCCTGCCACGACAGCCACCCGGCGTACGTGTTGGTGACGAGACCCCAGCCGATGGCGGTGCCCGCCACGACGAGCAGCACCGCCGACCACCGCACGCTGCCGTACCGCCCGCGCCGGTCCGCGAGCTCGTCGTCCGCGTAGTCCTTGCGGCGCAGCGCGATGTCGGCGAGCAGCACGCCGCACCAGGCGGCGATCGGTACGCCGAGCGTGATGAGGAAGCCCTGGAACGGGCCGAAGAAGTCGTCGGCGACGAAGACGACGTAGGTGGCACCGAGCACCATGAGGACGCCGTCGATCGCGGCCGCCACCCAGCGCGGGGCGGGCAGCCCCAGCGACAGCAGGGCGAGGCCCGAGGAGTAGATGTCGAGCGCCGCGCCGCCGATCAGCCCGGCCAGCGCCACGACCATGAAGGGGATGAGGAACCACTCCGGCAGCAGCACGGCCAGCGCGCCGATCGGGTCGGCGCCGATCGCGTCGGCGAGGGCGGGGTCCGAGCCGGCGAGCAGCATCCCGGCGACGAGCAGCAGCACCGGCGGGAGGGAGGCGCCGAACGTCGTCCACCCGACGACGCCCGCCCCGGACGCCGTGCGCGGCAGGTAGCGCGAGTAGTCGGCCGCCATGTTCACCCAGCCGAGGCCGAAGCCGGTCATCATGAAGACGAGCCCGCCGATGACCTGCGGCGCCTGCCCGGCCGGGATGGCCGCGACGGTCGCCCAGTCGACGTGGCCCGCGACGAGCACGACGTAGACCACCGTGAGCACGGCGGTCAGCACGGTGATGACCTGCTGCAGCTTCATCACGAGCTGGAACCCGAAGATCCCCGCGGCCACCACGACCAGGGCCACGACGGCGAGCGTCACGACCTGCGTCACGGTGCCGCCGCCCCACCCGAGCGTGCCGAGCACGGTCGCGGTGGCGAGCGTCGCGAGGGCGACCAGCACCGTCTCCCAGCCCACGGTGAGGATCCAGGACAGCAGCGACGGCAGCCGGTTGCCGTCCACGCCGAACGCCGCCCGGCTCAGCACCATCGTGGGCGCCGACCCGCGCCGGCCGGCGAGGGAGATGAACCCGCAGGCCAGGAACGATGCCACGATGCCGACCGCACCCACGGCCACGGCCTGCCAGAAGGACACGCCGAACGCCAGCAGGTACGCGCCGTAGCCCAGGCCCAGCACGGACACGTTGGCCGCGAACCACGGCCAGAACAGGTCCCGCGGCCTCCCGTGCCGCTCGGACTCGTCGATGGTGTTGAGCGCGTTGGTCTCGACCGTCGTCGCCATGGTCCGATCCTGGCCCCTGCCAGGGGTTTCGCGCTACGGGTGCGCGCTCGGGCCGGTGCGCTCGGGCCGCCGGCTCAGGGGCGGGCGCTCCCGGGCCCGCGGCCCGCCGCGGCGTCGACGGCGTCGATGACGCCGAGCACGTCGTCGAGCCGGGGGCCGTCCACGCTGAACGGCGCCTGCGCTCGCACGAGCGGCTTGGCCGCGAAGGCGATGCCGATGCCCGCGGCGTCGATCATGTCGAGGTCGTTGGCGCCGTCCCCGACGGCGACCGTGTCGACCATCTCGAGCCCGCACTCGGCGGCCCAGCGGCGCAGCGTGGCGGCCTTGTCGGCACGGTCGACGACCGGACCGACGGTGCGGCCGGTGAGCACGCCGTCGACCACCTCGAGGCGGTTGGCGCGCCAGCGGCCGATGCCGAGCGCGTCGGCGATCGGGCCGAGGATCTCGGCGAAGCCGCCGGACACGAGCCCGAACTCCCAGCCGCGGCGGTGCACCTCGCTCACGAGGTCGGCGGCGCCGGGGGTCAGCACGACGGCCTCGCGCACCGCGGTGAGGGCCTCGACGGGCACGCCGCGCAGCGTGGCGACGCGCTCGCGCAGGGAGCCGGCGAAGTCGAGCTCGCCGCGCATCGCGCGCTCCGTCACCTCGGCGACCTGGGCGCGGGTGCCGGCGTGGTCGGCGAGCAGCTCGATCACCTCGGCGGTGATGAACGTGGAGTCGACGTCGGTGACGACGAGCCGGCGGCGCGGCGCCTCGGCGCCGCCGTCCGCGGTGCTGCCGGGGGCGGGGGCGGTACGGCGAGCGGGATCAAGCAACGACGGTGCCCTTCGGGACGACGGTGATCCCCGACTCCGAGACGGTGAAGCCGCGGGCCCGGTCCTCGTCGTGGTCGACGCCGACGCGGGCCCGTTCGCTCACCACCACGTTCTTGTCGAGGATGGCGCGGTGGACCTGGGCGTGCCGCTCCACCTGGACGTTGTCCATCACGACGGCGTCCGTGACGGTGGCCCACGAGTGCAGGTGCGCGCCCGGGGACAGGATGGACCCTGCGACGGTCGCGCCGGAGATGAGGACACCAGGCGAGACGATCGAGTCGGCGGCGTGGCCCAGGCGACCCGGCCCGGCGTGCACGAACTTGGCCGGAGGCAGGCCCGTGTACCCCGTGAACATCGGCCAGTCCTGGTTGTAGAGGTTGAACACCGGGTGCACGGCGATGAGGTCGGTGTTGGCCTCGAAGTAGGCGTCGATGGTGCCGACGTCGCGCCAGTAGTCGCGGTCGCGGTCGGTGGAGCCGGGGATGTCGTTGCGGATGAAGTCGTACACGCCGGCGGTGCCGTCCGCGACGAACGCCGGGATGATGTCGCCGCCCATGTCGTGCCGGGAGTCCGGGTCGGCCGAGTCCTTCGTGACGGCCTCGACGAGCGCGTCGGCGTCGAACACGTAGTTGCCCATCGAGGCGAGCACCTCGGTGGGGGAGTCGGGCAGCCCCACCGGGCTCTCGGGCTTCTCCAGGAACTCGCTGATCCGCGTCGGGTCCTCGCGGTCCACCTCGATGACGCCGAACTGGTCGGCCATCGCGATCGGCTGGCGGATGGCTGCCACGGTGGCGCGGGCACCCGAGGAGACGTGCGCCTCCACCATCTGGGAGAAGTCCATGCGGTACACGTGGTCCGCGCCGACCACGACGACGATGTCGGGCCGCTCGTCGTCGATGATGTTGAGGCACTGGTAGATGGCGTCCGCCGACCCGAGGTACCAGTGCTTGCCGACCCGCTGCTGCGCGGGCACCGACGACACGTAGTTGCCGAGCAGCGACGACATGCGCCACGTCTTCGAGATGTGCCGGTCCAGAGAGTGCGACTTGTACTGGGTCAGCACGATGACGTGCAGGTAGTGCGAGTTGATGATGTTGGACAGCGCGAAGTCGACGAGCCGGTAGATGCCCCCGAAGGGGACCGCCGGCTTGGCGCGGTGCGCGGTGAGCGGCATGAGGCGTTTGCCCTCGCCGCCGGCGAGGACGATCGCGAGCACGCGGGGCTGGGTCGACGCCATGCCACGACCCTAGGGGGTCGCAGGCCGCCGCGCCCGCGACCCGCCGACCCCGCTAGGTTGGCCGCGTGAGCACGCCAGCCAGCAGCCCAGCAAGCACCCTCTCCAGCGACCCGTTCCGGGTCGACCTGCTGACCCGCGAGTACCCGCCGCACGTCTACGGCGGCGCGGGCGTGCACGTGGCGGAGCTGTCGGCGGTGCTGCGCCGGCACGCCGACGTGCGGGTGCGCTGCTTCGACGGGCCGCGCGCCGGTGACGACGCCGAGGCGGGCGTCACCGGGTACGGCGTGCCGGCCGAGCTCGCCGCCGCCAACCCCGCCCTCGGCACGTTCGGCGTGGACCTGGCGATGGCGCAGGACGTCGGGGGAGCCGACGTCCTGCACTCGCACACCTGGTACGCCAACCTCGCCGGGCACGTCGGCGGCCTGCTGCACGGGGTGCCGCACGTCGTGACGGCGCACTCGCTCGAGCCGCTGCGGCCCTGGAAGGCGGAGCAGCTCGGCGGCGGGTACGCACTGTCGTCGTGGGCGGAGCGCACCGCCTACCTGGGTGCCGCGGGCGTGATCGCGGTGTCCGCCGGGATGCGCGCCGACATCCTCCGGGTCTACCCGGAGCTCGATCCCGAGCGCGTGCACGTCGTGCACAACGGCATCGACCTCGCGGGCTGGCGGCGCCCGGCGGACGGCGACCCGGCGGCCGAGCGGGTCGTCCGCGAGCTCGGCATCGACCCCGAGCGCCCGGCCGTCGTGTTCGTCGGCCGTATCACGCGGCAGAAGGGCCTGCCGTACCTGCTGCGCGCCGCGGCGCGGCTGCCGCGCGAGGTGCAGGTGGTGCTGTGCGCGGGCGCCCCCGACACCGAGGAGCTCATGGCGGAGGTGCGCGGGCTCGTCGCCGACCTGCGCCGCGCCCGCGGGGGCACGGGCGGCACCGACGTCGCCGGCCCTGGCGGCTCCGGTGCCGAGGCCGGGGTGGTCTGGATCGAGCAGATGCTGCCCCGTCCCGACCTGGTCGCCGTGCTCGCGGCGAGCACCGTCTTCGTCTGCCCGTCGGTGTACGAGCCGCTCGGGATCGTCAACCTCGAGGCGATGGCCGTCGGCCTGCCCGTGGTCGGTACCGCGACCGGCGGCATCCCCGAGGTGGTCGACGACGGCGTCACGGGTGCGCTCGTGCCGATCGAGCAGGCCGACGACGGCACGGGCACGCCGCTGGACCGGGAGCAGTTCGTGGCGGACCTTGCGGCCGCGCTCGAGCGGGTGCTCGCCGACCCCGCGCGTGCGACGGCGATGGGGGAGGCCGGCCGGCGCCGGGCCGAGGAGCTGTTCTCCTGGGAGGCGGTGGCCGAGCGCACCCTCGACGTCTACCGGACGGTCCTCGCGGACTGACCGGACGCCGGGGGACGGGCCGCCGGCGCCGTCAGCGGACCGCGGCGTACGTCGCGGCGCTGAGCGCGTGCCGTGCGGTGCGCTCCACCTCGCGCAGGGCGGTGGACCGCTGGTCCGACTGCCAGAGGTTCACGGCGCCGCCGTCGTCGACGGTCGCGAGGTCGACGATCGCGAGCAGCCGGGTGGCGAGCTGCAGCACCCGGGCACGCCGGCCGTCCAGCGCGGGCACGGGCCAGCCGTCCGTGCTGCCGCCGCGCAGCCGCTCGATGGCGTCCGCGGCGTCGTCGCGCCACCGGGCGACGTCGAGGGCGTCGAGGGCGTCGGTCGCGGTGACGAGGCTGGTGCGCAGCTCCTGCTCGGCGTCGGCGAGGGAACCGAGGGTCCCGGCGACGTGGGTCGACCAGGCGGGCACGGGCCGCACCTGCCAGGCCACGAGGTGGCCGGGCTCCAGCGCGCTGCCGAACGCCGTGACGGCCGGGACCGCGGCCCACGACCCGGCCGGGGTGGTGATCATCACGCACTCGCCGGCGTCGGTGGCCTCGGCGCTGACGGCCGCGGGTGCGCCGCCCAGGTCGCCGGGCGCGGGCAGCAGGGCGCAGACCTCGCGGGGCCCGGCGAGCCAGGCGGTTACCAGGGCGCGCAGGTCGGCGTCGTCCTCCCGCCCCGGCATCCCCACGACGCCGTGCGGCTCGTCGTCGCCCTGCACGCTGCGCACGACGACGCCGGGCGCGGCGCCGGTGGTGGCGAGCCAGAGCGCCAGCACGACGCTGCGGGGCAGCGCGGTCGGGTCGGTCTCCACGGCCCTCACAGTAGACGTCCCGCCGCCGTCGTCGCAGGCCGGGACGCGGGCCGGTCGCGGCGCGCGGCTCGGGTAGGGTCGGGCCTCATGAGCGCGGTTCTCGACCTGCAGGGCGTCACCGTTCGACGCGGTACCACCACCATCCTCGACGCCGTGGACTGGCAGGTGAACGAGGGCGAGCGCTGGGTCGTCCTCGGCCCCAACGGCGCCGGCAAGACGACCATGCTGCAGATCCTCGCCGCGCGCTCGCACCCCACGGCCGGCACGGCCGAGCTCCTGGGCGAGCGGCTGGGCCGCGTCGACGTCTTCGAGCTGCGCCCCCGGATCGGCTTCGCCTCCGCCGCCCTCGCCGACCGGATCCCGGGCAGCGAGACCGTGCGCGACGTCGTGCTCACGGCGGCGTACGGCGTGACCGGCCGCTGGCAGGAGACGTACGAGGAGTTCGACGAGCAGCGGGCCAAGGACCTGCTCGCGGCGTTCGACGTCGCCGACCTGGCGGACCGCTTCTACGGGACCCTCTCGGAGGGCGAGCGCAAGCGCGTGCAGATCGCCCGTGCCCTCATGACCGACCCGGAGATCCTGCTGCTCGACGAGCCCGCGGCGGGCCTGGACCTCGCGGGCCGCGAGGAGCTCGTCGGGGCGCTCGCCGAGCTCGCGGCCGACCCGGCGTCGCCGGTCCTGGTGCTCGTGACGCACCACGTCGAGGAGATTCCGCCGGGGTTCACGCACCTCATGCTCATGAAGCGTGGCGGCATCCAGGCCGCGGGCCCGATCCGCGAGGTGCTCACCGCGGACAACCTCTCGCAGGCGTTCGGCACGCCCCTCATGGTCGCCCACGGCGGCGGCCGTTGGCTGGCCCGCGCGGCGCGACCCGCCGGTCGCTGAGACGGCTTCCCGCGTCGGCTCAGGCTTGGTAAAGTCTGTGCAAAACCTGGTGGCGGGGGCGTCGCCCCCCTGAGGGGTCTCCCGGCACCGCACGCTCCCGCGAGGGACGACGAGGGGAGAGGGCCGTGGACTCCTGGCTGTGGTGGGTCGGAGGCGCGCTGCTGCTCGCCGCGATCGAGATGCTCTCGCTCGACCTCGTGTTCATCATGCTCGCGGGCGGCGCGCTCGGTGGTGCGGTGACGGCCGCGGCAGGCGGGCCGGTGTGGCTGCAGTTCGTCGTCGCGTGCGCTGTCGCCCTGCTGCTGCTCTTCGTCCTGCGCCCGTGGTTGCTTCAGCATCTCAAGCAGCGGGTGCCGCTCGTCGAGACCAACGCCGCCGCTCACGTCGGGCGCCCCGCCGTGGCGATCACCGAGGTCACCGAGGCCGGTGGGCGGGTCAAGCTGATGGGCGAGGTCTGGAGCGCGCGCCTGGTCGACGACGGTGTCCCCGACTCCACGGGCCGCGTGCCCGTGGGTGCCGAGCTGCGCGTCGTGCGGATCGACGGGGCCACCGCCGTCGTCGAGCCCGCCGGGTCCTCGCACACCCAGCCCGAGCGCACCGCGTGACCGACGCTCGACCGCCCCGCCCGCGCACCTCCTGAGCCTGCACCACCCGCCGGTCCGCCGGCGCCCTGATCGACGTCGACAGAAAGGGACCCTCGTGTCCGACCCCTCCGCCGGCACCATCGTGCTGTGGATCGTGATTCTCGCGCTCGTGATCTTCGTGGTCGTGGCGCTGTTCAAGATGGTCCAGGTCGTGCCGCAGGCCAGCGCGCAGGTCATCGAGCGTCTCGGCCGCTACAACAAGACGTTCGAGCCCGGGCTGCACTGGCTCGTCCCGTTCATCGACAAGGTGCGAGCACGGGTGGACCTGCGCGAGCAGGTCGTCTCGTTCCCGCCCCAGCCGGTGATCACCAGCGACAACCTGGTGGTGAGCATCGACACGGTCATCTACTTCCAGGTCACCGACCCGAAGTCGGCCGTCTACGAGATCGCGAACTACATCACCGGTATCGAGCAGCTCACGGTCACCACGCTGCGCAACGTCGTCGGGTCCATGGACCTGGAGCAGACGCTGACCAGCCGCGACCAGATCAACGGCCAGCTGCGCGGCGTCCTCGACGAGGCCACCGGGCGGTGGGGCGTGCGTGTCAACCGCGTTGAGCTCAAGTCGATCGACCCGCCCGCCAGCGTGCAGGGCGCGATGGAGCAGCAGATGCGCGCCGAGCGCGACCGCCGCGCCACGATCCTCACCGCCGAGGGTGTCAAGCAGTCGCAGATCCTCACCGCCGAGGGCGAGAAGCAGTCCCAGATCCTGCGGGCCGAGGGCAACGCCCAGGCGGCGATCCTCCAGGCCGAGGGCGAGGCGCGCGCCATCCTCCAGGTGTTCGGCGCGATCCACGAGGGCGACGCCGACCCGAAGCTGCTGGCGTACCAGTACCTGCAGATGCTGCCCCAGATCGCGAACGGCACGGCCTCGAAGCTGTGGGTGGTGCCGACCGAGTTCACGGCCGCGCTGGGGTCCATCGCCCAGGGCTTCGGCGGCGTGCCCGGCACCCCCGGCATCCCCACCCCGCCCGCTGACGACGAGGGCGCCGCCGAGCCGCGGCCGCGGGCGACGTCGCTCCCCGCGCAGGCCCTGGAGGACCCGGGCGAGGCGCTCGCGGAGGCTCGGCGCCAGGCC
>JADHZE010000051.1 GCA_026934365.1 Isoptericola sp. QY 916
CGGCGAGCCGCTGGAGCACGTGCTCGGGTGGGTGGAGTTCGCCGGCCGCCGCTGGTCGGTGGGGCCCGGCGTGTTCGTGCCCCGGCGCCGCACGGAGCTGATGGTCGCCGCAGCGCTCGCGCTCCCCGCCCCGGCCACCGTGCTCGACCTGTGCTGCGGTTGCGGCGCGGTGGGCGGTGCCGTGCTGCTGGGGCTGCGTGCCGCCGGGACCGATCCCGTGCTGCACGCGAGCGACGTCGAGCCCGCCGCGGTCGTGCACGCCCGGCGCAACCTGGCGCCGCTCGGCGCCGCCGTGCACGAGGGGGACCTCCTCTCCGTCGTCCCCTCCGTGCTGCGCGGCCGCGTCGACCTGCTGCTGTGCAACGCGCCCTACGTCCCCACCGACGCCATCGCGACGATGCCCCCCGAGGCGCGCGACCACGAACCCGCGGTCGCGCTCGACGGCGGCGCCGACGGCCTGGACGTGCTGCGCCGCGTCGTCGCGGCGGCGCCCGGCTGGCTCGCGCCGGGCGGGTCGTTGCTCTTCGAGGTCGGCACGGACCAGGTGCCCGGTGCGACGACGCTCGTCGAGGCGCACGGGCTGCGCGCCGCCGTCGTCACCGACGAGGACCCGGACGCCGAGGACGCCACCGGCGGCACCGCCGTCGTCGCCACCCTGGACGCGAGGTAGCAAGGACTCTGCCGAGGGAGGACGAGACCGGCCGAGGTCATCGACTACCTCACCGAGATTCGTCCTCCCTCGGCAGAATCCTCCCTACCTCACGGTCAGGCGCGGGGCTGCTTCTCCGCCCAGTCGGCGAGGGTGACGCGCGGGCCGGTGAAGAACGGCACCTCCTCGCGCACGTGGCGCCGGGCCTCGGTCGCGCGCAGGTCGCGCATGAGGTCGACGATGCGGTGCAGCTCGTCCGCCTCGAACGCCAGCAGCCACTCGTAGTCGCTCAGCGCGAACGTGCTCATCGTGTTGGCGCGCACGTCCGTGTACCCGGCCGCGGCCATGCCGTGGTCGCGCAGCATCGTGCGGCGCTCGTCGTCGGGCAGCAGGTACCAGTCGTAGGAGCGCACGAACGGGTAGACGGAGAGGTAGTCGCGGGGGCGCTCGCCGGCGAGGAACGCGGGCACGTGGCCCTTGTTGAACTCGGCGGCGCGGTGCAGCGCCACGACCGACCACTCCGGCGCCAGGGACGCGCCCAGACGCGAGGCGCGCAGCCGCTGGTAGGCGCCCTGCACGGACTCGACCGACGGGCCGTGCACCCACACCATGAGGTCGGCGTCGGCGCGCAGGCCGGCGACGTCGTACACGCCGCGCACGACGACGTCGCCCTCGGCGCGGGCCGGGTCGCGGGCGTCGTCGGGCTGGCCGTCCCAGAGGGCGGCGTCCGCCTCCGCGGCGAGCTCCGCGCGCTCGGCGTCGCCCGCCGGCAGCGGCTCGGCGGTGGAGAAGACCGCGATCATGGCGTACCGGATGGACTCGTTGATCGAGGCGGCGTCGACGGTCTCGCCGGTGTCGCCGTGGATGTGGCTGTCGGTCATGACGTCCTCTCGGGGCGGGTCAGGAGTGCAGGTCGACGCTGCACAGGGCGGGGATGCCGCTCGGCTCGCCGTCACGCCGCAGGCAGCAGCCGGGCGCGCACACCGAGCGGAAGGCGGGGAGGTTGCCGACCGTCTCCTCCACGACGTCCTCGCCGCGGGCGATGGCCGCGCGCTCGAGCAGCAGGTCCACCAGGCCGGACACGAACGCCGGCCGGGTGCCGACGGTGCCCGCCCGGACCGCGGTCATGCCGAGCTCGGTGGCCGTGGCCATCGCCTCGGTGTCGAGGTCGTAGGCCACCTCCATGTGGTCGGAGACGAACCCGATCGGGGACAGGACGACGTCCTTGAGGCCCTGGCCGGCGCGCTCGGTGAGCAGGTCGTTGACGTCCGGCTCGAGCCACGGCTGCGACGGCGGGCCGGAGCGCGAGCAGTACGCCAGCTCCCACTCGACGGCGTGCCCGCGCACCTCGGAGACGACGGCGGCGATGACGGCGGCGACGTCGAGGTGCTGCGCGGAGTACGTGGCGTGCGAGACCTGTGACGCCGCCTCCATCGTGTCGGGGATGGAGTGCGTGACGAAGACGAGCTTCGCCGCCGCCGGGACGCCGCCCTTCGCCTCGAGCGCCTCGTAGCCCTCGAGGACGGCCTCGGCGTTGGCCGCCACGAAGCCCGGGTGGTTGAAGTAGGAGCGGATCTTGTCGAACTGGACGCTCGTGGAGCCCTCGGCGCCGAGCTGCCCGCGCTTCTCCAGCGTCACGGCGAGGTCCTCGCGGTACTGCCGGCAGCCGGAGTAGGACGAGTAGGCGGACGTGACGAGCGCGACGGCGCGCTTCGCGCCCAGGCGCTCGAGCTCGTCGATCGCGTCGGTGGTGTAGGGCTCCCAGTTGCGGTTGCCCCACACGACGGGCAGGTCGAGGCCGCGCTCGGCGAGCTCGGCCTCCAGCGCCGCCTTCAGCGCGAGGTTCTGCTCGTTGATGGGGCTCTTGCCGCCGAAGCCGTAGTAGTGCTCGCCGACCTCCTCGAGCCGCGAGTCGGGGATCCCCTTGCCGGCGGTCACGTTGCGGAGGAACGGGACGACGTCCTCCGGCTTGTTCGGACCACCGAAGGAGTACAGGAGCAGGGCGTCGTAAGGGCCGGCATCGGCCGACTGGGGGGTCAGCGACATGACTGCCATCATGGCACCGGCCCGGGAGCCGGCCCGTCGAGAACGGCCCCCGGCCGACGTGACGTTGATGGCACGCGTTGTCATCTCCGGTCAGGGATGTCCACCTGCGCGAGGCGGAGCCGGTCCAGCACGTCGCGCAGCCGCTCGAGCTCCTCGGTCGGGAGCGCCTGCCCCACGTACTCGGCGATGGTGCGCACGTGCGCGAGCCCGGTCTCGCGCTGCCGCCGCGCCCCCTCCGCCGTGAGCCGCACCAGGGTGCCGCGGGCGTCGTCGGCGGGGACCGAGCGGGCGACCAGCCCGCGCCCCTCGAGCCGTTCGACCATGCGCGACAGCGACGACTGCGCGATGAGCATCCCCTCGTTGAGGTCGCGCAGCCGCAGCTCGCCCCGGGGCGCGCGCGACAGGGTGAACAGCACGTCGTACTCCCGCATCGACAGGTCGCGCCAGATGTCGTCGGCCTGGAAGCGGCGCATCAGCGTGACCTGCGCCCGGAACAGCGACTCCCAGGCCTCGGCGGCGAGGCGGACGTCGGGGGCCGGCGGCCGGGTCCCGACGTGGCGCTCGGGCGGGGTGGGGGACGTCGGCGTCGGCTCGGGCGGGGTCACCGTCGCAGTGTGCCGCAGGCCTCCGACGGACGCCCGACGACGTCCCCGTCAGGCCGGCTCAGCGGCCGAGCCGTCGCTCCCGCCGGGAGAAGTCGCGCAGCGCGCGCAGGAAGTCCACGCGGCGGAAGTCGGGCCAGTACGCCTCGCAGAAGTACAGCTCCGAGTGCGCGCTCTGCCACATGAGGAACCCGCCCACGCGCAGCTCGCCCGACGTGCGGATGACGAGCTCCGGGTCGGGCTGGCCCTTGGTGTACAGGTGGGCGGCGATGTCGTCGACGTCGATCCGCTCGGCCAGCTCCTCGAGCGACGCCCCGGTGGCGGACTCCTGCTTGAGGTACGACCGGACGGCGTCGGCGATCTCGTGCCGGCCGCCGTAGCCGACGGCGACGTTGACCTGCAGGCCCCGGACGTCCTTCGTCGCCTCGGCCGCGGAGCGCACGGCGTCCGCGAGCTCGCCCGGCAGCAGGTCCAGCCGGCCCACGACGCGCAGCCGCCAGCGCCCCGACTCCGCGAGGTCCTGGACGGCGTCGCGGATGATGTCGAGCAGGTCGGCGAGCTCGGACGCGGGGCGCGCGAGGTTGTCGGTGGACAGCATCCAGAGGGTGACGACCTCGACGCCGAGCTCCTCGGCCCAGCCCAGGAACTCCGCGATCTTGTCCGCCCCGCGCCGGTGCCCCGTGGCCGCGGTCTCGCCGAACGACCGGGCCCACCGCCGGTTCCCGTCGAGGATGACGCCGACGTGCCGGGGCGTCTGCGCCGTCGGCAGCGAGGCGGCCAGGCGCCGCTCGTACAGGCCGTAGAGCAGGTGGGGCATGCGCACGCGGGACCTCGAGGGTTCGGGCCGGGCCGCGGGCGCGCGACGGCGCGGGCACCCGGCGGGGGCGGGACGGACGGAGAGCGGGACAACGGTACCGCTCCCGTGGACCCGCAGGTCCCGGGCCTGGCGGACGCCCGGCGTCGCCCCGCAACCCCTGCGCACGATCTTCACGGCGCGGGGTCGCTGCACCCGCGCCGCGTCCCCTACGCTGGCGTAACCTACGGATGCGTAGGTTTGTCGTCCGATCGAGAAGGAGCACCCGTGGCAGCAGCCGCCCAGCCGAACGGCCACCGGGCCGACCGCCTCGACGTCGACGACGTCAAGGAGGTCGCCCGCGAGGCGAAGGGCGTCATGGGCGACGCCGTGCAGACCGTGTCGGCGGCGGCCGCCGGGAAGGCAGCCCTCCTCAAGCCGCACCTGCGGGGCTGGATCCACGCCGTGACGACGCCGCTGGCGCTGGCCGCCGCGATCGTGCTCGTCGTCCTCGCCGACACCACCGCCGACAAGGTCGCGTGCGCGGTCTTCGGCGTCACCGCCGTCATGCTGTTCGGCACCAGCGCGGTCTACCACCTCGGCACCGGCACCTGGTCGCCCCGCACCGCCGCCGTCCTGCGACGCCTGGACCACGCCAACATCTTCCTCATCATCGCCGGCACCTACACGCCCCTGGCCGTGATGCTGCTGCCGCGCGGCACCGCCACCGTGCTCCTCGCCGTCGTCTGGAGCGGCGCGATCCTCGGCCTCGTCGGGCGCGTGCTGTGGATGAGTGCGCCGCGCTGGCTCTACGTCCCGGTCTACGTGGCGCTGGGCTGCGTCGCCGTCGGCTACATCCCGCAGTTCGCCGCCGCGGGCGGCGCCGCCGTCGCCTGGTTGGTCGCCTCGGGCGGCATCGCGTACATCCTCGGCGCCGTCGTGTACGGCACCAAGTTCCCGGACCCGTCGCCCCGCTGGTTCGGGTTCCACGAGATCTTCCACGCGCTCACCGTGGTCGGCTTCACCTGCCACACCGTGGCGATCTACCTGGCGGCCCTGTAGCCGCGCGCGGCCGGGCCCGGCGGGCTCAGCCCGCGGGCACCACGAGGTAGCGCCGGTTCGCCAGCGACGGGTTCTGCCGGCGCACCTGGGCCAGCGGCTCCGGGTCCAGGTCCACGGTGCGCACCTGCGGGGTCTCGTCGAGCTCGAGGCCGACGACGCCGTCCGGCCCGGCCAGGAGCGACCGGCCCACCAGCCCGGGGCCGGACATCCCGACGCCGATCACCACCGCCGTGTTCTCGATGGCCCGCGCGCGGATCAGGGTGCGCCAGTGGTCCGCCTTGAGCGGGCCGTCCACCCACGCCGCCGGGACGACGATGACGTCGGCCCCGGCGTCCACGAGCCGGCGCGCCGACTCCGGGAAGCGCAGGTCGTAGCAGGTGACGACGCCGAACGTGAGGTCCCCCAGCCGCAGCACGAGGGGCGGCACACCGGCCGGGCCAGGCTCGAGACGGTCGGACTCGCGCGTGCCGAACGCGTCGTAGAGGTGCACCTTGCGGTACGCGCCGACGACCGTGCCCGTCGCGTCGACCGCGACGACGGTGTTGAACGCGCGCGTGGGGGGCTCGGGCGCCGAGCCTGCCGCCGGCGTCGTCCCCGTGATGGCGGGCAGCGAGCCCGTCACCGCGGGGAACGAGCCCGTCACGGCGGGGAACGCGCCGCTGACGGCGGGGAACGCGCCGGTCACGGCCGGGTGCTGGCCGGTGCTCGCGGCCGGGGCGCCGTAGGCGGGCAGGGTGGTGCCGGCCACCACCGCGATGCGGTACCGCGCGGCGTGCTGGCGCAGGGCGGTGACGAACGGGCCGTCGAGCGGCTCGGCGTGCTCGACGCCGACGCCGTGCGGGTCGTAGCCGGAGGAGTACTCGGGCAGCACGAGCAGGTCCGCGCCCACGCGGCCGGCGGCGAGGAAGGCCTCGGCGACCGCCTCGCGGTTGGCGTCGTGGTCGGCCGTGATCGCGAGCTGGCCGACCGTGACCCGCACGCTCGCGCTCATCGGCCGGGCTCGCCGTCCGCGTCGTCACCCGTCCCGCCGTCGCCGGCACCGCCGTCGCCGCGCGGCCCGTCACCGTCGGACGCGTCGCCGGGCGCACCGGGGCCCCGCCCCGGGCCGTGGAGCCCGAAGTGCTTGGGCTCCTCGAGCGGGATGCCCTGGTCCTCGGCGTTGCGCTGCGCGCGGCGCAGGTGCCGCGTGAGCGACAGGAAGAGCAGCACGCAGGCGACGGCCACGGCGAACGTCGCGACGAACCCGGCGAGGCCCGGCGTCACCTGGAGCTCGTCCGGCCCCTGGCTCGGGCTGGGGCTCGGGCTGGGCGCGGCGGCGAGCAGGGTCCAGACGGCGCTCATCGGACCTCCTCGCGGAGGCCGGCGAACAGGTCGTCCTCGGGCAGCGACGTCGGCACACGCGAGTCGGCGAGCTCGTAATCCTCCGTGGGCCACACGTCGGCCTCGAGGTCGCGCGGGACGGCGAAGAAGAACCCGTCCGGGTCGATCTGCGACGCGTGCGCCACGAGGGCCGCGTCCCGCTGGGCGAAGAAGTCCGCGACGGCGACGTGCGTCGTCGCCTCCCGCTCGGGGATCTCACGCGCCGCCCGCGACTCGATCCAGTCGCCGAACGGCGACTCCAGGCCGGCGCCCTGCATCGCCTCGTGCACGGCGCGCATGCGCGCCATCGAGAAGCCGTGGTTGTAGTAGAGCTTCAGCGGCTCCCAGGGCTCCGCGCCGCCCTCGACGACGTACCGGGAGGCGTCGCCCGCCGCGTGGTAGGCCTCGAACGACACCTCGTGGCACTTGATGTGGTCGGGGTGCGGGTACCCGCCGGACGGGTCGTACGTCGTCATGACGTGCGGGCGGAACTCGCGCACGAGCTCGACGAGGGGCGCGGCCGCCTCGTCGAGCGGCACCAGGCCGAACGAGCCCTCGGGCAGGGGCGGCAGCGGGTCGCCCTCCGGCAGCCCGGAGTCCACGAAGCCGAGCCAGGCCTGTCGCACGCCGAGCGCCTCGGCCGCGGCCGCCATCTCCAGGCGGCGGACCGCCAGGCGACCCTCGATGCTGTCGAACTCGTGCCCCTCGGGCACCTGGAAGCTCGGGTTGAGCACGTCGCCCCGCTCGCCGCCCGTGCAGGTCACGACGAGCACCTCGACCCCCTCGGCGGCGTACCGCGCGGTGGTCGCGGCGCCCTTGCTGGACTCGTCGTCCGGGTGCGCGTGCACCGCCATCAGACGCATGGGCTCGGGCCGCGGGGTGGGCGGCACGGAGGAGGCGGAGGACAAGGTCCCTCCCGGGGTGACGGGTCGGCGTTGAGGTTCAGGGACAATGGTGCACCATGAGCGAGCCCGGCAGCCCCACTCCCCCCGCCGACCGGTACGGCACGTCGCCCGGTCGGCAGGACGGCCGCCGCCCGCTCGGTACGGGGGCCAAGGTGGCGATCGGCGCCGCCCTCGCGGCGGCGGTCGGCGTGGCCGCCTGGTTCTCGGTCGAGCAGACCCGCCGGGACCCGGTGACGGTGGAGATGGTGGGCTTCGACGTCCGCGACGCCGAGCAGGTCGACGTCACCTTCCAGGTGCACATGCCGCCCGGCACGACGGCGGTCTGCGACGTGGAGGCGCTCGCGCAGAGCTACGCCCAGGTCGGCACCCTCGAGGTGCCCGTCGGCCCGGTCGAGCAGCAGACCTCCACGTACTCCGTCACCGTGCGCACGTCCGAGGAGGCCACGACCGCGGTCGTCGAGTCCTGCGACGTCCCCGACGCCTCCTGACGCCGCCCCGGGCCCGACGTCCGACCGGGGTCACCCTGTTCGCCCAGGGCAGAGGCCTGGGTTCTGTCGCCTGCCCGGGCTATCCTGAGGGATTCACACGCAGTCCTGCCCCAGCCGACGCGCGTGCCGACGCCCGTCGGTCGCCCGCGCACGGCCGAAACAGGCCATCGAGCACCACGAAAGGAGAGCCCTCGTGACCGAGAGCACTGTCACCTGGCTCACCCAGGAGGCTCACGACCGGCTGCAGGCCGAGCTGGAGCACCTCTCCGGCCCCGCCCGCACCGAGATCGCCGAGCGCATCGCCGCCGCCCGCGACGAGGGCGACCTCAAGGAGAACGGCGGCTACCACGCCGCCCGCGAGGAGCAGGCGAAGAACGAGGCCCGCATCCGCGAGCTCACCGAGAAGCTGCGGCACGTCCAGATCGGCACGCCCGCGGACGACGGCGTGGTGGAGGCCGGCATGGTCGTCACCGCGGTCGTGGCCGGGGACGAGATGACGTTCCTGCTCGGCTCCCGCGAGATCGCCGGCACCACCGACCTCGACGTGTACTCGCCGACGTCGCCGCTCGGCGCCGCGATCGACGGGCACCGCATCGGCGAGAAGGTGGCCTACACCGCGCCGAACGGTCGCGAGATCCCCGTCGAGATCCTCAAGGCCACGCCCTTCGCGGGCTGACCTCCCCCGGGCCCTGCCCGGCACCGACGCATGCCCTGGGCGTGCCCGTCCCGACGGGCACGCCCATCGTCGTCCCGGCGACACACCCCGGCGACTTCACCCCCGCCGGTCTCATCATCCGAGACAGATGGCGATCCACAGAACCGTCGATGATCCGTCGATGGTCGACACGACCTTTCGTTGCGCTGCCAACGATCAGAGCCCCGCCGCCACGCCCGGCCGGTCGAGGAATGGTCATGGCCAAGGTGAACTTTCCCCCGCGATGCGTCTATGGTCGATGGCGGTATGGACACGACGGACACCGCAACGACCAACCATTCGACCGACGACAGCTCGACCGACAGCGTGATCGACGACGCCGACGACACCGCGTCGTCCCGCGCCGCGGAGCCCCTCCCGGGCCTCACGGTGCGCCCGCCGACGACGCAGGACGGCGCCGCGATGTGGCGCCTGGCGCGCGACTCGGGCTCGCTCGACCTCAACTCCTCCTACGCCTACCTGCTGCTCGCGGACCACTTCGCCGCGACCTGCCGCCTGGCGTTCCTCCCCGACGACACCGGCACGGAGGGCGAGCCCGTGGGCTTCGTCTCCGCGTACCGGCTGCCCGCCGACCCCGCCACGCTGTTCGTGTGGCAGGTCGCCGTCGACCCACGGGCCCGCGGCCGGCGCGTCGCGGGGCGGCTGCTGGACGCCGTCGTCGACGCGACGGCGGAGGGCGACGGCCCTGCCGTCACCCGGCTGCACACCACCGTGACCACGGACAACGCGTCCTCGCGGCGCGTGTTCGCGCGGTGGGCCGCCGAGCGCGGCGCGACCCTGCAGGAGACGACGGGCTACGAGGCAGCGCACTTCCCCGACGGCCACGAGGCCGAGCCGCTGCTGGTGATCGAGGGCATCCGCCCTCCCCGTTGACGTCCGTACCTCTCAGGTTCCCAGACCTCGGGCTGCGCCGGTTCGGCGCGCAGGTGACGACGCAGCCCTCTCCACCACAAGACACCGCACCGGCGCGCACCACCTCAAGGAGTGTCCTTCGTGACAACCCCGACCGTCCCCACCACCGAAGCGTCCGCCGCCGACGACCCGCTGGGCTTCACCGCCCTGGAGTCCGAGGTCCGCAGCTACTCGCGTTCCTGGCCCGTCGTGTTCGACCGGGCCTCGGGCGCGACGGTGTACGCGGAGGACGGCACCGAGTACCTCGACTTCTTCGCCGGCGCCGGCACCCTCAACTACGGGCACAACAACCCGCTGCTCAAGCAGGTGCTGCTGGACTACCTCGCCGACGACCGCATGGTGCACACGCTGGACATGTTCACCTCGGCGCGGCGCGAGTTCCTCGAGACGTTCAACGAGGTGATCCTGGAGCCGCGCGGGCTGGACCACAAGGTCGTGTTCCCCGGCCCGGGCGGCGCCAACGCGGTGGAGGCGGCCCTCAAGCTGGCGCGCAAGGTGACGGGCCGCGAGTCGGTCATCAACTTCACCAACGCGTTCCACGGCATGACGCTGGGCGCGCTGTCCGTGACGGGCAACTCCATGAAGCGCGGCGGCGCCGGCGTCCCCCTGGTGCACGCCACCCCAATGCCGTACGACGACTACTTCGACGGCGACGTGCCCGACTTCGTGTACCTGGAGCGCCTGCTCGAGGACAGCGGCTCGGGCCTCAACGCGCCCGCCGCCGTCATCGTCGAGACGGTGCAGGGCGAGGGCGGCATCAACGCCGCGCGCGCCGAGTGGCTGCGCGGCCTGGCCGACCTGTGCAAGCGCCACGACATCCTGCTGATCCTGGACGACATCCAGATGGGCTGCGGCCGCACCGGCAAGTTCTTCTCGTTCGAGGAGGCCGGCATCGTGCCCGACATCATCTGCCTGTCGAAGTCGATCTCCGGCTACGGCCTGCCGATGGCGCTCACCCTCGTGCGCCCCGAGCTGGACATCTGGGAGCCGGGCGAGCACAACGGCACCTTCCGCGGCTTCGCCCCCGCCTTCGCGACGGCCGCCGAGGCGATCCGGACCTACTGGACGGACGACACGCTCGAGACCGCCACGACCGACAAGGGCGCGCTCGTCGAGGCGCACTTCAACTCCCTCGTCGCCCGCTACGGCGACGACGTGCTGGTCGCCAAGGGCCGCGGCCTCGCGCGCGGTCTGCAGACGCCCGACGGCGAGACCGCGGGCCGCATCTGCGACGAGGCGTTCTCCCGCGGGCTGCTCATGGAGACCTCGGGCCCCGACGGCGAGGTCGTCAAGCTGCTGCCGCCGCTGACGATCACCTACGACGAGCTGCAGCGCGGCCTGCGGATCATCAGCGACTCCGTGGCCGCCGTCCTGCCCGCGCCGACGGCCTGACCCGCCCCCGACCCACCGCACCCGAACCACCGGAGGTACCACCCATGCTCGTGCGCACGCTCGACGAGATCACCGACACCGACGCCGACGTCAAGAGCGAGAACTGGCGCTCGAAGCGGATCGTCCTGGCGAAGGAGGGTGTCGGCTTCTCCGTGCACGAGACCACCCTGTACGCCGGCACCGAGAGCTTCTTCTGGTACGCCAACCACATCGAGGCCGTCTTCATCACGTCCGGCGAGGGCGAGATCGAGGACCTCGGCACCGGCGAGGTGCACCAGCTGAAGCCCGGCTCGCTGTACCTGCTCAACGACCACGACAAGCACAAGGTGCGCCCGCGCACCGACATCACGTGCGTGTGCGTGTTCAACCCGCCGGTCACCGGCCGCGAGGTGCACGACGAGAACGGCGTCTACCCGCTCGTCACCGAGCCGGAGGCCGCCGCGGTCTGACCCGCCCGACGCCGAGGTAGTACCGAATCTGCCGAGGTAGTACGAGCCTTCGCGAGGTAGTCACTACCTCGGCAGGTCTCGTACTACCTCGGCAGGTCTCGTACTATCTCGGCGCGAGGGCGGCGAGGCGGGCGCTCAGGAGGCGTCGGTCGCCCTCGCGGTCGACCTGGTCGAGGGCGCGGCGCAGCTCGACGACAGCATCGGCGGGGCGCCCGGCGCGTGTCAGCAGGTCCGCCCGCAGGGCCGGCAGCAGGTGGTAGCCCGCCAGCGCCGGGTCCTGCCCGACGGCGTCGACGGCGGCCAGGGCGGCGTCGACGCCGCGCACCTCGGCCACGGCCACGGCCCGGTTGAGCGCGACGACGGGCGACGGCGCCAGGTCGAGCAGCACGTCGTAGAGGGCGAGCACCTCCGCCCAGTCCGTCTCCGCCGCGGTCGCCGCGCGGCAGTGCAGCGCCGCGATCGCGGCCTGCACCTGGTACGGCCCCGGTCGACGCGCCGCGAGCGCCGTGTCGAGCACCGCCAGCCCCTCGTCGATCTCCTCGCGGCGCCACCGCGTGCGGTCCTGCTCCGCCAGGGTCAGCGCGACGCCGTCGTCCCCGGTGCGCGCGTCGCGGCGCGCATGCTGCAGCAGCAGGAGGGCGAGCAGGCCGCGAGCCTCGGGCTCGTCGGGCAGCAGACGGGCGGCGAGCCGGGCCAGCCGCACCGCGTCCCCGGCCAGCGCGCGACGCTCGGCGCACCCCTCGACCTCGTCGGCGGGCTCCGCCCAGGCGTCGTAGCCCTCCGTGAACAGCACGTAGAGGACCGCGAGCACCGCGTCCGTGCGCCCGGCGAGCAGCGCCGGCGGCGGCACCCGGAACGCGATGCCGGTGGCACGGATGCGCCGCTTGGTGCGCACCAGCCGCTGCGACATGGTCGCCTCGGGCACGAGGAAGGCGCGTGCGACCTGCCCCGTCGTCATGCCGGTGAGGGAGCGCAGCGTCAGCGCCACCCGGCCGTCAAGCGGCAGGGCCGGGTGGCAGCACGTGAACAGCAACCGCACCAGGTCGCCGTCCGGGTCGTCGGGCGACCAGCCCCCGTCGTCGAGGCCGCGCTCGACCTCGTCGTGCACGCTGTCGCCGGCCCGTCCCGGCCCGTCGACCCGCTCGCCCCGCCGCACCGCGGTCTCGCTCTTCTCCGCCTCGACGCGGCGGCGACGCAGCACGTCGAGGGCGTGCCGCCGCGCCGTCGTCGTGAGCCACGCGCCCGGCCGGTCGGGGACGCCGTCGCGCGACCAGGTGCGCAGCGCCGCCACGAACGCCTCCTGCGCGGACTCCTCCGCGAGGTCGAGGTCGCCGGTGGCGCGGGCCACCGCGCCGAGGACGCGCCCCCACTCGCCGCGGAAGGCGTCCTCGACGGCGACGGCCGCCGGCGCCGTCACGCCGGTGCGCTCCCGTCGGTCGGCCAGAAGGGGTGCACCTCGACCGTGCCGCCGCCCCGGCTGCCCGGGTGCTCGGCGGCGATCGCGAGCGCGGCCTCGAGGTCGGGCGCCTCGACGATGTCGAACCCGCCGATGACGTCCTTCGTCTCGGTGAACGGCCCGTCGGTCACCAGGGTGCGGCCGTCGGCCACCCGCACGCGCCGCACGTCGGCGGCCGGCCGGAGCCGCTCCCCCAGCACGCGCGACCCGTCGGCGTCGTGCCGGCGCACCCAGTCCTCGATGTCGGCGTCCGGCTCGCGGTCGGGCAGGTCGGGCTCGATCACCAGCATCAGGTACCGCATCACGCGCCCCCGTCCGTCGCGCCGGAGCCGTCGAGCCCCAGCGGCCAGAACGGCCGCAGCTCGATGGCGCCCCCGTGGGCCATGGGGTGCTCGGACGCGATGGTGATCGCCGTGTCGAGGTCGGGCGCGTCGATCACGTCGAACCCGCCGATCGCCTCCTTGGTCTCCGAGAACGGCCCGTCGGTGACGAGCGCGCGCCCGCCGCGCACCCGCACCCCGACCGCGTCGGCGGGCGGGCGGAGCCGGTCGCCGAGCACGGCGGCGCCGCTGCCGTAGTACTTCTCCACCCACCCCTCGATGGGCGGCGCGCCCGCGGCGTCCTCCGGCCGCAGCTCCGGGTCCTCGGGGGTGGACAGCACCAGCATCAGGTAGCGCACGACGATCTCCTTCGGGTCGGTTCCTCATCCTGCACGGCCCTCGTGGCCGTGTACATGAGCACGACGAACGGGAGACCTCCCGACAGACACCTCGCCGACGACTACTTGATCCCCGTGCTCGCGATCCCCTGCACGAAGGTCTTCTGGAAGACCAGGAACACCACGAGGAGCGGCACGACGGCGACGGTCGCCACGGCCATCACGGCGCCCCACGGCGAGGCGAACGCCGGGTTGCTGGTCAGGGTGGACAGCCCGACCGGCACGGTGAGGCGTCGCCGGGGCACCACGAGGGCTCAGTGCGCCAGGACGGGGTCGCGCTCGACGGTGGACGCCGACGACGACGCGGACGACGCCGGCCGCAGCGCGGCGGGCAGCAGCGCGGCGTGGGCCTCGAGGAGCTCGTCCGTCATCGCCCGGACCTGCTCGAGCGTGCAGTGCGCGGACGTCAGCGGGTCGAGGGCGACGGCGTGGTGCACGTGCTCGACGTCGCCGGTGAGGGCGGCCCGGACGGCGAGCGTCTGGACGTTGACGTTGGTGCGGTTGATCGCCGCGAGCTGCGGCGGGAGCTCCCCGAACGACGTCGGCTGCACGCCGTCGGCGTCCACCAGGCAGGCGACCTCGACGCAGGCGTCGTCGGGCAGGTTCGTGATGACCCGGCCCGCGTTGGGCACGTTGCCGTAGACGACGGCGGGCACCCCCGTGACGACGGCGTTGACAATCGACGCCCCGTACTCGACGGACGGGCTGAGGTCGGCCTTGAGCCGCTCGAGCTGCTCGTCCACGTCGCCCTGCTCGTCGTGCGAGGAGCAGATCTCGTAGTAGTCCCAGCGCTCCGGGAGGTACTCGAGCGTCGTGGCGGGATCCTTGCGGAACCACGGCACGTACTCCGACGCGTGGTGGCTGGACTCGGTCTCGAAGTACCCGAAGTGGTTCATCAGCGTGGTGCGCACCTGCTCGTTGCCGCCCTCGTAGGTGCTGGCGGCGAGCGCGGCGTCCGAGTGGTCGCCGTCGTCGGCGAGCAGGTCGGCGGCCGCCCGGCCGCGGACGTGACGCTCGGCCATGACCCGGCGCAGGCGCGGGTACAGGTCCTCGGCGCCGCGGCGGAGCTCGAGGATCCAGGCCTGGTGGTTGATACCCGCGCACCGGTAGGAGACCTCGTCGTAGGGGACGTCGAGGGTGCGGGCGAGCATGCGCGTGGTGCCCTGCACGCTGTGGCACAGGCCCACCGTGCGCAGCCCGAGGGCGTTGAGGTAGGCGGTGGCCATCGCCATCGGGTTGGCGTAGTTGATGAACTGCGCGTCGGGGCAGACCTCCAGCGCGTCGTCCGCGATGTCCTGGTACGCGCGGACCGAGCGCAGGAAGCGGAACACCCCGCCGGGGCCGACCGTGTCGCCCACGGTCTGGTCGACGCCGTAGCGGCGCGGGATCTCGACGTCGTGCCGGTAGGACTCCACGCCGCCCACCTGGAACGTGATGATGACGAAGTCGGCACCGTCGAGGGCCGCCCGCCGGTCCGTGGTCTGCTCGACGACGGTGGGCAGGCCGTGGTGGTCCACGAGCTCGCGGGCCGCCCCCGCCACCCGGTCCAGCCGGTCGGCGTCGAGGTCCATGAGGCAGAGCGTGGCGTCGCGCAGGGCGGGGAAGCTGAGCAGGTCACCGATGAGCCGGAACGGGAACACGAAGCCGCCGGCGCCGATGATGGTGATCTTCGGGGAATGAGCCATGCAGCGACGCTAGGCCCGAGGATGGCGGTCGATCCTCCGGATCGGTCGCCCCGCTTTCCGGGATCCTTCGATCGCCCTAGGCTCCCGGCATGACGCTGACGGTCGACGACGTCCGCCTGGAGGAGGCCGCCCTGTGGGTGCGCCGCGGCGCACCCCCGGTGATGGAGCACCCGCACCGGCACGACGACCTCGAGCTCAACCTCGTGCACACGGGTCGCCTGGAGTACCTGTTCGGCGGGTCGACGCTGCGGGTCGAGGCGGGCGAGGTGGCGCTCTTCTGGGGCGGCACGCCGCACCAGCTCGTCGAGCCCGACGCCGTGGAGTCCGCCGTGTCGTGGGTGCACGTGCCGCTCACCGAGGTGCTCGGCTGGGCCCTGCCGGCCGAGCAGATCGCGGTGCTGCTGAGGGCACGCCCCGTCGTCGTGCCCGCCGCCGCGCTCGCCCGCGACGTCGACGCGCTCTTCGCGACGTGGCACCGCGACGTCCTGGCCGGCGGCGACCACGCCGTCGTCATGCTGGAGGTGCAGGCGTTCGTGCGCCGGACGCTCGCGGCCGCGGAGGCCGCGGGGACGCCGGGCCCGGCGGGCGACGCGACGGGCGCGGCCGGGCCGTCCGGCGCGGCCGCGCGCGCCACCGCGATGGCCCAGTTCGTGGCCGAGCACTACCGCTCCCCCATCTCGCCGTCGGACGTCGCGCGCGCCGTGCACCTCAGCCCCAGCCACGCGATGACGCTGTTCAAGCGGGTGGTGGGCACCACCCTCGGCACCTACATCGCCAGGTGCCGGGTGGCGGAGGCGCAGCGCCTGCTCATCACGACGGGCGCCACCACGGTGGAGGTCGGGCACGCGGCCGGGTTCACGTCGCAGAGCAGCTTCTACGACACCTTCCGCCAGATCTGCGGGTACGCGCCCGGCGACTACCGGCGCGCGCTGCGCTGACCCGGGCGCGGCCGGGGCGGCGCGGGTCGGGTCACGCGACCGCGAACCCCGCGGCGCGCAGGCGCTCGACGACGGCCTCGCAGTGCTCCTGCCCCTTGGTCTCGAGCTGGAGGTTCACGAGCACCTGCGCCACGGTGAGCGAGGTGTCGGTGCGGGTGTGCTCCACCTGCACGATGCTCGCGCCGGCGTGCGCGACGACGTCGAGCAGCTCGGCGAGCGAGCCCGGCTTGTCGTCGATGCACACGCGCAGCTGCAGGTACCGGCCGGCGGCGACGAGGCCGTGCTGCACCACCCGCAGCAGCAGCAGCGGGTCGATGTTGCCGCCCGTGAGGACGGGGACGATCGTGCCCGGCAGCGAGCCGGGCTCGGCGGCCAGCACCGCCGCGACCCCGGCGGCGCCCGACGGCTCCACGATGAGCTTGCCCCGCTCCGCCACGAGCAGCAGGGCGCGCGACATCTCCTCCTCGGAGACGGTGCGCACCTCCACGCCGAGGCGCGCCAGCACCTCGAACGGCACGTCACCGGGGGTGCCGATGGCGATGCCGTCGGCCATCGTCGCGCCGAGCGCGCGCGGCACCGGTCGCCCGGCCACGAGCGACTGCGGGTACGCGGCGGCCGTCTCGGCCTGCACCCCCACGACCTTGACGTGCGGTGCGGCCTCGGCGAGGACGGTCGCGATGCCCGCGACCAGCCCGCCGCCGCCGAGCGGCACGACGACCGTGCCGACGTCGGGCACCTGCTCGAGGATCTCGAGCGCGACCGTGCCCTGACCGGTGACGACGTCGAGGTGGTCGAACGGGTGGATGAGCGTGCGCCCGGAGCGCGCTGCCTCCGCGCGGGCGGCGACGAGCGCCTCGTCCACGCTCTCGCCGACCTGCCGCACCTCGGCCCCGTAGCCGCGGGTGGCCCGCAGCTTCGGCACCGACGCGTCCACGGGCATGTAGACGATGGCGTGGATGCCGAGCATCTGGGCCGCGAGGGCCACGCCCTGCGCGTGGTTGCCCGCGCTGGCGGCGACGACGCCGCGCGCCTTCTCCTCGTCGGACATCCGGCTCAGGCGCGTGTAGGCGCCGCGGATCTTGAACGACCCGGCGCGCTGCAGGTTCTCGCACTTGAGGACGACGGGCGCGCCCGCCACCTCGGACATCGCGCGGAAGGCCTGCACCGGGGTGCGGGTGATGACGCCGTCCAGGAGGGCCGCGGCGGTGCGGACGTCCTCGAGGGTGACGCGGTCGATCGGGGGGTGTGCTGCCACTTACCTGTTCTCTCCTGCCGGGCCCGCGTCGGGCGGGGCAGGGGCGTCGGTCGTGCTGCCGTCCGAGGTACCGCCCGCCGTCGCCGTGTCCTGCGACGCCCGTCCCGACCAGAGCAGGGTACCGGGCAGCTGGGATCGCCGGCGCAGCAGCGGCACGTGGTCCTCGGTGCCGAGCTCGGGGAACTTGTCGTGCCCGTGCAGGTACAGCAGGATCGTGTTCAGCACGGCCGCGAGCGGCACCGCGAACAGGGCCCCCACGATCCCCGCGGCGAGGCTGCCCGCCGCGACCACGAGCACCACCGCCACCGGGTGCAGGGACACCGCGTGGCCCATGAGGAACGGCTGCAGGATGTGGCTCTCGGCCTGCTGCACCAGCAGCACGATGCCGAGCATGATGAGGGCCGCGACCCAGCCGTTCGCCACCAGCACGACGGCGGTGGCGATCGCACCGGTGACGATCGCACCGATGATCGGCACGAACGAGCCGACGAAGACGAGGATGCCGATCGGCAGCGCGAGCGCGGGGACGAAGAACGCCGACCCGATCCCGATGCCGACGGCGTCGACGAACGCGACCAGGATCTGGGTGCGCACGTAGGCCGACAGCGTGACGAGTCCCCGACGGCCCGCCTGGTGCACGTTCTCCCGGGCCCGCACGGGCAGCAGGTTGACGAGCCACGTCCAGATGGTGCGGCCGTCGAGCAGGAAGAAGATCGTGCAGAACAGGGCGATGAGCGCGCCGACGAAGACGTGCCCCACGGTGGTCGCGGCGCCCAGCGCGCCCGAGACGAGGCCGGAGCTCTCCACCAGCGAGCTCTGGAGCTGCTGGCCGTACTGGGACAGCTGGTCGGAGTCGAGCTTCAGCGGGCCCTCGGCGAGCCAGGTCGTGAACTGGCGGAAGCCCTCGACGGCCTGGTCGGCGAGATCCTGGAAGCCGCTGACGATGGACGTGCCGGCGAGCGTCACCAGGCCGCCCACCAGCACGATCAGCCCGACGATCGACACGGCCGTCGCCAGGCCCTTGCTGAGGTGCCACCGCTGCAGCGTCCGGCGCACGGGCGCCAGCAGGATCGTCAGCAGCAGGGCGATGGCGACCGGCACGACGATGGTCTTGAGCGCCGCCAGCAGCCACAGGAAGGCGGCGACGGCGGTGGCGATCAGCAGGACGCGCCACGACCAGGAGGCCGCCGCGCGCACGCTCAGCGGGACGCTGTCCGCGCCGGAGGGGGAGGTACGTTCCGAGCTCACGCGGAAACCCTAGGCGGCCCGGGGTCTCGACGCGCGGGGGCCACGCCCGCGCGCCGGCGCGGCGGCCGGCCGTCGACCGGGATCTTCACGGCGCGTCCACAGGTCGGACGCCGACGGGGACCTCCTGGCGGCCCCGTCACCCTGCGGCGGGACGCCGCCGCTGCGGGTGGACGGTCTCGCCGCGCTCCAGCATCGCGACGTACTTCGCCACGTTGCGCTCGCGCGCCTCCGCCGTCTTGAGGGCCCCCAGGCGGTGCAGGATCGCGTACCGGTTCTGCGACGTGAGGACCTCGAACATCGCCGACGCCGCGGGGCTGGCCGCGATCGCCGCGGCGAGGTCGTCCGGCACCTCGGCGCGCGCGGAGCCGTGGTACGCCGCCTCCCAGCGCCCGTCCGCCTTCGCCGCGTCGATCTCCACCTGCCCGCGGGGCCGCATCCGGCCCTCGTCGGTCAGGCGGGCCACGATCTCCTGGTTGCGCACCGACCAGCGGCTGCGCGTCCGGCGCGGGCAGAACCGCTGCAGCATCGTGTCGGCGCCCAGGCTCCGCATCTGCGCGTCGATCCACCCGCTGCACAACGCCTCCTCCAGCGCTGACGCGTGCGTGAGCGTCGTCGGCGACGGGCGCCCCTTCTTCGCGAGCACCAGCCACGCGCCGTCGGGAGTGGTGTCCTCGTGCTCGTCGAGCCAGGCCCGCCACGCCGCCGGGTCGGGCAGGAGGAGCTGGTCGGGCAGGTCGGGGCGGTCGTCGGCCATGACGGGACCGTAGCGCCCGGCTCGCCCTCGAGCATGGAACACCCCGGCGGGCGATGTCGTTGCGCACTACGGGACCACCGCGTCCCTCTCAAGGAGGTAACCCGATGAACTCGATCTTCGACCAGCTGCTCGGCCGCTCCGGCAAGACCACCATGGTGGCGCCGGAGGACGCGCTGCCCGGGCGCGAGTCTCCCGTCCTGCCCGCCGCCCGCCCGCACACGGTGCTCGGCACGTCGCTCACGGGCCCGTGGCCCGAGGACACGCGGGTGCTGTACCTGGCGATGGGCTGTTTCTGGGGCGCCGAGGAGATCTACTGGCAGGTGCCCGGCGTGGTGAGCACGGCCGTCGGGTACATGGGCGGCACGACGCCGAACCCGACGTACGAGGAGGTGTGCACGGCGCGCACCGGGCACACCGAGACCACCCTGGTGGCCTACGACCCGGCGAAGGTCTCCGAGGCCGAGCTGCTCAAGATCTTCTGGGAGCGGCACGACCCGACCCAGGGCTTCCGGCAGGGCAACGACGTCGGCACGCAGTATCGCTCGGCGGTCTACTGGACCACGCCGGAGCAGGAGCAGGCGGTGCGCGAGACGGCGGAGCGGTACTCCGAGGTGCTCGCGGCGAAGGGCTACGACCCGATCACCACCGAGCTGCGACCGGCCGTCGAGGCCGGCCCGTTCTACTACGCCGAGGACTACCACCAGGAGTACCTCGACAAGAACCCGCACGGCTACCGCTGCCACGCGACGACGGGCGTCCCCTACCCCGACGCCGCCTGACGCACGTACCGCGCACGGCCCGTCCCCGCTCCGGGGGCGGGCCGTGCGCGTGCCAGGCGAAGACGTCGAGCAGCCGCCGGCAGCGCACGGGGTCCTCGGTGAGCCCGCGCGCCGGCCCCCACAGCAGGGCGGACGTCGCGCGCAGCACCATCCGGGCGCGGCGGCCGCTGGACGGCCGGCGTGGCCGCGGGTGTGGAATGGGGGCATGAGCGAGCAGAGCACCACGCCCGACGTCCCCACCCGTAACGCCGCCGACGGCACCGCGATCCCCGCCGTCGGCTTCGGCACGTACAAGCTCAAGGGCCACGGCGGCGCCGACGCGATCGCCCGCGCCATCGACGCCGGCTACCGGCTGATCGACTCGGCGTTCAGCTACGAGAACGAGGGCACCGTCGGCCGCGCCGTACGGGCCTCCTCGGTGCCGCGCGAGCAGCTGCTGATCACGTCGAAGCTGCCCGGCCGCCGCCAGGCCTACGACGACGCCGTCGCCACCGTCGAGGAGTCGGTGTACCGCAGCGGGCTCGACCACCTCGACCTGTACCTCGTCCACTGGCCCAACCCGCGCATCGGGAAGTACGTCGAGGCGTACCAGGCGCTGGTCGACTGCCGCGAGCGCGGCCTGATCCGGCACGTCGGGGTCTCGAACTTCCTGCCCGAGCACCTCGACGCCGTCATCGAGGCCACCGGCGTGACCCCGGTCGTGAACCAGGTCGAGCTGCACCCGTACTTCCCGCAGGCCGCCCAGCGTGCCGCCGACGCCGAGCGCGGCATCGTCACCGAGGCGTGGAGCCCCCTGGGCCGGGCGAGCGACATGCTCGGGGACCCGGTGATCGCGGAGGTCGCGGCGGCCCACGGCGTCTCGCCCGTGCGCGCCATCCTGCGCTGGCACGTGCAGCTCGGCGTCGTGCCCATCCCCAAGGCGTCCAGCCCGGAGCGGCAGGCCGACAACCTCGACCTGTTCTCGTTCGAGCTCACCGACGACGAGATGGCCCGCATCACCGGTCTCGGCCGCCCCGACGGGCGCACCGCCGACCAGGACCCGGCGGTCTACGAGGAGCTCTGACCCACCTCGTCGCCACCCGCGGGGCGGGCGTCGCGCCCGTCCCGCGGGCCGAAGACGCGCAGCGCGTCCGCGTCGCTCGCCGCCGACCGCAGGTACTCGTCGGCCCACTCCTGGACGTTCGGGTATGACGATCCCGCCACCAGCGCCGCCACGGCGGCGTCCACGTCGACGGCCGTGTGTCGCAGCTCGACCTGGCCGCCGCGCAGCAGCGCCCACGACCCGCCGGCACGGCCGTACGGCATCCCGACGCTGCCCGGGTTCACGACCAGGCGCCGGTCCACCAGCCGCACGAACGGCATGTGCGTGTGCCCGCACAGCACCGTCGTGACGTCGTCGTCCAGCCCGCCCAGCACCTCGGCCCATCGCTCGAGCGAGGAGTCGACCAGCACGACCTCCTCGTCGTCGCGCGGCGTCCCGTGGCAGGCCACCACCCGCCCGAACCCGCGCACGCGCAGCTCCACGGGGTGCGGCAGCCCGGCCAGCAGCGCGACGTCGGCGGGGCGCAGCTGCGCCGCCGCCCAGGGGGCGACGGGGTCGGGCACGGGGCCCGAGCCGTCCCGGGCGTGCGCGACGAGCTCGCGGTCCGCGTTGCCGCGCACGAGCACCGCCCGGCGGCCGAGCGCCCGCAGCCGGTCGAGCACCGCCAGCGGCTGCGGTCCCGCGGCGTGGTCGCCGGTGACGACGACGGCGTCGGCCGCGCGCACGTCCGGCTCGTCGAGGACCGCCTCCAGGACGGGCAGCACGCCGTGCACGTCCGAGAGCACCGCGACGGTGCCCAGCCCACTCGTCGCTCCCATGCCGCCACGCTCCCAGGGCGACCGTCCGGACGCACGCGGTTCTGCCCACAGCAGCAGGCCGGGGGTCCGACGGCGCCGCGACAGCGTCGGAGGCGGGTGCGACGATCGTCGGGTGCTGCTCTCCGAGCTGGTCACCACGCACGCCGCCGTCGCCGCGACGCGCTCGCGGCTGCGCAAGCGGGAGCTGCTCGCGGAGTCGCTGCGCGCCGCTGAGCCGGGCGACGAGGTGGAGGTCGTCGCGGCGTTCCTGTCGGGCAGGCCGCGGCAGCGCCGCACCGGCCTGGGGTGGCGCACGCTGGGCAGCCTCCCCGACCCCG
>JADHZE010000052.1 GCA_026934365.1 Isoptericola sp. QY 916
GACCGGGTTGCCCACCGCGCGGTTCGCGGCGCGCAGGCTGCGCGGGTCGGCCGCGCCGGACGCGGACACGCCGAGGTGCGCCAGCCCGGGTCGGCCGAGGTCCTGCACCAGCGCCTGCAGCCCGGGCGTCACGACCTCCAGCACCTCCAGACCCCTGCCCGACGTCGTGGGCGCGGCAGTCTCGGTTCGCGGCGGCAGCTCGGACTGCCGCGCCGGGCCCGAACTGCCGTCGTGAGCGAGCCCGGCGCCGCGGGCCGCCGCGCGCACGGCCGTGAACCGCACCCGGTCGCCGGGGGCCCACGGGGTGGGAGGGTCGCGGTCGGCGTCCCAGGTGACGACGTCGGTCCGACCGACGAGCTGCCACCCGCCCGGGCTGGAGCGCGGGTAGACGCCCGAGTACGGCCCGGCGAGCGCCACCGAGCCCGCGGGCACCCGGGTGCGCGGCGACTCCCGCCGCGGCACGACAAGCGTCTCGTCGTCCCCGGTCAGGTACGCGAACCCGGGGGCGAAGCCGACGAAGCCCACCACCCACGACGCCCCCGCGTGCCGCCGCACCACCTCCTCCGGGCTGCACGCGAGCAGGCGTGCGACGTCGGCCAGGTCCTCGCCGTCGTACACGGTGGGGATCTCGACGAGCCTTGCTCCCGCAGGCTCCCCGGCCCTCTCGTCGGCGGCGCGGCCGGCCGTGGCCGCCCGCGCGCGCAGCTCGTCCGCGAGACGGGCCGCGGGCAGCCGCCACGGGTCGAACGGCACCAGCAGCGTGCGCGCGCCGGGCACGGGCTGCCCGACGCCCGTCACGGGGTCGTCGCGCAGGGACGCGTGGAGCGCCAGGGCCTGCGCGAGGTCGTCGACCTCGACGAGCAGGGCGTCGTCGCGCACGGGCAGGACACGCAGGGAGAAGACACGCACGGGCGGGACGCGCTCAGGCCCGCCCACGCTCAGGCCCTCGACGTCGCCGGGGCGAACGCGGCGAGGGTGACGCCCGCGTCGTCGAACGCCGCGCGTACCCGGCGGGCCATCGCGACCGCGCCGGGCGTGTCGCCGTGCACGCACACGGAGTCGGCGGCCACGCGCACCACGCTGCCGTCGACGGCCTCGACCACGCCCTCGGTGACGAGCCGCAGCATCCGCCGGGCCACGACGTCCGGGTCGTGCAGGACGGCGCCCGGCTCGCCGCGGGGCACCAGCGTGCCGGCAGGCGTGTAGGCGCGGTCGGCGAACGCCTCCGCCGCGGTGGCCAGGCCCGCGGCCTCGGCGGCGGCGAGGGAGAGGGTGCCGGGCAGCCCGAGCAGCACGAGGGACGGGTCGACGGAGGCGAGGGCGGCGGCGACGTCGTCCGCCACGCGCCGGTCCACGGCCGCCCGGTTGTACAGGGCGCCGTGCGGCTTCACGTAGGTGACGCGGGTGCCCTCGGCGGCGGCGAGAGCCTGCAGCGCGCCGACCTGGTAGACGACGTCGGCCCGCAGCTCGGCCGACGGGACGTCGATGTCGCGGCGCCCGAAGCCCGCGAGGTCGCGGTAGCCGACGTGCGCCCCGACGGCGACGCCGCGGGCGGCGGCCAGGCCCACCGTGCGACGGATCGACGCCGGGTCGCCGGCGTGGAAGCCGCACGCCACGTTCGCCGACGAGACGACGTCGAGCATCGCCTCGTCGTCGCCGAGGGTCCAGCGTCCGAACCCCTCGCCGAGGTCGCTGTTGAGGTCGACGGTGGTCATGCGTCCAGTCTGCCGCGCGACGTCCCCTGCGGGCGGGGGTGTATCAGGGCGCTCCGGTCATGGTGTGCGGATGAGCGTCGCGTGAACTCTCGTCGCAGGGGTGGCAGGAGCGTGGCGCGTGCCGCACAGTGAAGGGACGGTCCTGTCGCCTGTGTCACACGACGACGCCGAGGTGTGGCAGGATCCGAGCGCCTGAGCAGTGCCGATGTAGGAGGTTCGTCGTCGTGAGGTCTCCGAGGGACACCGGACGGGGCGCGCGTGTCGGCAGGCTGCTCGCGACGGCGACGGCGACGTGCGTGGTCGCGGCGGGGTTTCTCGCGGCCCCCGTGGCGGGCCTCCCGTGGAACGACGGCCGCCTCCAGACCCTCGCCGCCGACCAGCACACCCCCGACGTCGGAGCCGGCAGCCCGGTGGGCGAGGGCGTCTCCGTGGGCGTGGTCGGGACGCCGGAGTCGACCGGCCCGACGACGCTCCAGGAGGTGCTGGGCGTCCTCGAGCGCGCGGAGCTCGCCGGCCAGGACGCCGGCCGGAAGGTGACGCCCGCGGTGGACCAGGCCGCCGCCGAGCTCGGCATGCTGCTCAGCACGTACCTCGCGCAGCAGTCCGCCAGGTCGTCCGACCGCCCCTTCGCGGCCGCGGACGCCGAGGTGCCCTCGCCCGTGCTCCCGGCCCCCGCGACCGAGCCCGACGTGACCGGGACCGCCGAGCAGACTCCTGAGGTCGCGCCCTCGGCGCCCGCCGACGAGCCGCGGGCCGTGGCCGTCGCGCGCCAGATCGCGACGGACCCCGCCGCGATCGACCCCGCCGACGAGCCCGACCCTGTGGCCACGGGGGAGCGGTCCGGCGCCGAGCAGCCTGATCCCGTGCAGCCGGACGCCGTGCAGCCGGACGCCGTGCAGCCGGACGCCGTGCAACCGGACGAGCAGGCCGCGGACCAGAGCGGGCACGACGGCGACGAGGTGACGTTCGACGACCTCGTCGTCGCGGCCACGCGCCTGGCGACGCTGCTGGACCCGGCGACCACGACCCTCGAGGCGGGCATCCTGCCGGCAGGGGCGGACGGGGCGGTCGCGGCGCGCGCCACGCTGACGGCGAGCCTGCTCGAGGTGGTCGACCGCTACGGCCGGAGCACGGCGGGCTACGCCAACGGGCGCATCCCGGCGTCGGCGCTGTGCCCGCTCGACTTCGCACCCGGGCACATGCTGCGCTGCGACGCCGCGGAGCAGCTCTCCGCGCTCAGCAAGGAGTACGAGAAGGAGTTCGGGGTGCCCATCCCGATGACCGACTCGTACCGCTCGCTGGAGCTGCAGATCCGCGTCAAGGCCACCAAGGGCTGGCTGGCGGCGACGCCGGGCACGTCGAACCACGGCTGGGGCCTCGCCGTCGACCTGGGTTACCCGATCTCCACCTTCACGTCCGCCGAGCACGCGTGGATGCGCGTGCACGGGCCGGACTACGGCTGGGACAACCCGTCCTGGGCGCGCTCCACCGGCTCGAAGCCCGAGCCGTGGCACTTCGAGTTCTTCGCCGCCGGCCCCATCCCCGACCGGGCGTGGAAGGCCGACGACGTCGCGGGCGGCGGCGGGCCGACGGCCCCGGCCGAGCGTGCCGACAAGAACGCCAAGGACGCGAAGGACGGCAACGACGGGAAGGGCACGAAGTCCGCGGGCGGCACGGCGAAGGACGGGGCGGTCGAGAAGGGCGGCAAGAAGCCCGGCTCCACGTCCTACGGCGGGACCACGGACCCGGGCAAGGGAGGCGACTCGTCCGATCGGCCCGCCACGCCCGCGAAGGTCACGGTGCCCGACGTCGCCGGCCAGAGCCTCGCTGCAGCGAAGAAGAAGCTGCAGGCGCTGGGACTCGAGGTGACGACCGTGACGCGCGCGGACGACGACGTCCCCGAGGGCACGGTCGTGACGACCCGGCATGCGGGCACGAAGGTCCGGACCGGCTCCACGGTCACCCTCGTCGTCTCGAGCGGCCCGGAGCAGGCGTCGCAGCAGGTGGCGGTGCCGAAGGTCGCCGGCAAGGACGAGGCGGGTGCACGGCAGGCTCTGACCGACGCCGGCCTGGTGCCGGCGAAGCGCGTCGCGACGCGGGCCAGCGACGCGGTGCGTGAGGGCGACGTCGTCGGAACGGACCCGGTCGCGGGCTCCAGCGTGGACCGCGGCGCCACCGTGACGATCGTCGTCTCGAGCGGTCCGGCGCAGGTGAAGGTGCCGGCGGTCGAGGGCGACGCGGGCTCCGCCAAGCGGGCGCTGCAGGACGTCGGCCTCGCCCCGGAAGTCGTCGAGGAGCACAGCGACACGGTCGACGAGGGCCACGTCATCCGGACCGAGCCCGGTGCCGGGACACCGGTGGACCGCGGCGCAGCCGTGCGCGTGGTCGTGTCATCGGGACCCGAGGAGCCGGAGCAGGTCGAGGTGCCGGGCGTCGTCGGCGAGGAGCAGGCCGTGGCCGTGCAGCGTCTGAAGGACGCCGGCTTCGTCGTGGAGGTCGTCGAGGAACCGAGCGACGACCAGCCGGAAGGCGTGGTCGTCCGGAGGGAGTCGGGCACGGAGGAGACCCTGCCGTCGGGGTCGACCGTGACGCTCGTCGTGTCGACGGGTCCCGAGTGACGCCCCCCGCGCCGCCCGCCGAGACCCCCGGCGAGCGGCGGACGCGCGAGGCGCTGGAGGCGTCGGGCGTCGCGTTCGACATCGTGCGGCACGGCCCGGTGCGCTCGCTCGCGGAGGCCGCGGCCGCGCGGGGCGTCACGCCGGCGCAGGTGGTCAAGACGATCGTGGTGCGCCGCGGGGACGGCGACTTCCTCTTCGTGCTGGTGCCGGGCGACCGCACGATCGCGTGGCCGCGGTTGCGCTCGCTGCTGGGGGTGTCCCGGCTGTCGATGCCCGACAAGGAGGTGGCGCGCGACGTCACCGGGTACGAGCGCGGCACCATCACGCCGTTCGGCTCGCTCACGGCCTGGCCGGTGGTCGCGGACTCGCGCATCGCGGAGGCGGGGCCGGTGTCCGTCGGGGGCGGCGGGCACGGGGTCTCGGCGACGATCGACGGAGGTGACCTTGCTCGCGTCCTCGACGCCCGGGTCGCGGACGTCACCGACCTGGACCACCCTGGACCGGCGGGGCCCGCCCGCGCGACGCCGGCCGGTCCGGCGTCGACCCGCCAGGACTGACCGGATGCTGGACGAATCCGCCTGACGGGGGAACACTCGACGCGGGCCGTTCGCTGTACGGAGAGGACGCAGACAGCGTCCCCAGGCCGCACGGCCCCACGCACGGGAGCAACTCGACCACATGGACATCGACAGCAGCAGCGAACCCCTGCCGAGCTCGGGGATCGCGTCCCGGACCACCGACGAGGCCACCGTCCTCACCCTGTGGGGCGAGGTCGACGCGGCGCTGCGCGAGGCGGCGAGCGACGCGATGGCGGCGCTCGCGGCGCGGGGCACGACCCAACCGATCGTCGTGGACACCCGGGACGTCACGTTCATCGACTCCTCGGGGGTCGCGTTCATCCTGCAGGTGTACATGCTGGGCCAGGAGACGGGCACGTCCGTGAGCCTGTACCAGCCGTCCGAGGCGGTCGCGGAGGTGCTGGACATGGTCGGCATGGGCGGCCGCATCCCCCTGGCGGAGGCGGAGCCCGCCGGTCGGGCCGGCTGACCGGGTGAGCGTCCAGGTCGACAGCGCCGTCGTGCGGGCCGCGCGGCTTGCCGCCACGGGCCTGCGCGGGCAGAGCCTGCCCGACGCGACCGCCGTCGTCGACGCGCTCCTCGCGGTGCAGGGGCAGGAGCTGCAGCCCGCGTTGTGGGGCCTCTCCCGGCGGGTCGCGCCGTCCTCGCGCCCCGGCCGCGCCGCCCTCAACGCGGCGCTCGCCGACGGCGAGCTGCTGCGTACCCACCTGCTGCGCCCCACCTGGCACCTGGTGCGGCCGCGCGACGCGCGCTGGCTGCTCGAGCTCAGCGCGCCGCGCGTCGAGAGGCTCATGGCGTCCACCGAGCGGGCGTGGGACCTCGGCGACCTGGGCCCCGGCACGGAGGCCGTCGCCGCCGCCGTCGCGGACGGGCCGCGCACGCGCGCGGAGATCAAGGCCGAGCTGGTCGACCACGGCGTGCTCGACCCCGACGCCCCCGGCCTCGCGTTCACCCAGATGCTCATGCACGCGGAGCTGCGGTGCCTCGTGATCAGCGGGCCGCCGCCGGCCGGCAAGGAGCTGCAGCACCAGTCGTACGCGACCTTCGACGACCGCGTCCCCGCGGGCTACGGGCCGTTGGGCGAGCGGTTCGACGCCCAGGCCGCCGTCGTCGAGCTGTGGCGTCGCTACCTGCCAGGGCGCGGCTTCGCGACCCTCAACGACCTGCGGCTGTGGGCCGACGTCACCGTCCGCGACCTCAGGCCCGTGCTGGCCGCCCTCACCGAGGCGGGCGAGGTCGTCCAGGTCGCGGGCACGGGGGACCTCGAGGGCCTCGTCCTCGTCGCGACGGCCGCGACGGCGGACCGCTGGCTCGGTGGTGGCGACGGCGGGGGCGACGGCGTCGACGACGATCCCGTCGTCGACCTGCTCCAGGCCTACGACGAGCTGCTGATCTCCTACCGGGAGACGCGCCACGTCGTCCTCGACCCGGCGCTGCCGCCGCCGGACCGGTCCGGCGCGTTCGTGCACTGCGTGGCGGTGGACGGCGTGGTGGCGGGACGCTGGCGCTGGCCGGCGGGCGCCGGGCGGGGCGGCGTCGACGTGCAGTGGCTGCGCGACCCGACCCCTGCCGAGCGCGCCGCACTGGACGCGGCGGTCGCCGACCTCGACGCGTACCGGGGCTGAACCTGGACCGGGCCGCCGAACCTGCTGCCCGGATGGCAGGGTGGTCCCGTGCATCTCAACTGGGCCGGGAACCTCACGTACTCCGCACGCTCCGTCGTGCGCCCCGCGTCGCTGGAGGAGCTCGCCGACGTGCTCACCGCCGGCGGCCCGGTGCGCGCGCTGGGGTCGCGCCACTCGTTCAACGACGTCGCCGACACGGACGGCGTGCACGTCCAGGTGGACGGGCTCGACGACGGCCGGCCCGCGGTGGAGCCGCTGACGCCGGACGGCGGGGACGAGGGCGACGTCGTGTCCGTGAACGCGGGCCTGCGCTACGGCGAGGTGTCCCGTGCCCTGCACGCGACCGGCCGCGCGCTGGGCAACCTGGCGTCCCTGCCGCACATCTCCGTGGCGGGCGCGGTCGCCACGGCCACGCACGGCTCCGGCGACGCGAACCAGAGCCTCGCGAGCGCGGTCGAGGGTCTGGAGATCATGACGCCGGGCGGCGAGCTGCGGCGCATCACCCGCGACAGCGACCCCGACGTCTTCCCCGGCACGGTCGTGTCGCTCGGGGCGCTGGGCGTCGTGACGCGCGTCGAGCTGCGCACCGTCCCGGCGTACGTGGTGCGGCAGGACGTCGCGGCGGACGTCCCGTGGGACACGTACCTCGCGAGCTTCGACGCCATCACCTCGGCGGCGTACTCGGTGAGCGCCTTCACGAGCTGGGACGAGCCGGCCGTGCGGCACGTGTGGTTCAAGTCCGTGGCCCGCGCCGACCGGCCCGAGGTCCGAGGGCTCGCCCCCGACGTCCTGCGCTGGTCGGACGTGGCCGTCCACCCGCTGCCGGGCGTCGACCCGTCGGCGTGCACCGAGCAGCTCGGCGTGGACGGCCCGTGGCACGAGCGGCTGAGCCACTTCAAGCTCGAGTTCACGCCGTCGAACGGCGACGAGGTGCAGTCGGAGTACCTGCTGCCGCGCCGCCACGCCGTCGCCGCGATCGAGGCGATGCGCCGCCTCGGCCCGACGGTCGCGCCGCTGCTGCAGACCAGCGAGATCCGCACCGTCGCGGCCGACGACCTGTGGCTGAGCCCGTTCGACGAGCCGTCGGTGGGCTTCCACTTCACGTGGGTGCCGCGCGAGGACGACGTGCGGGCCGTGCTGCCCGCCGTCGAGCAGGCGCTGGTGCCCCTCGGGGCGCGGCCGCACTGGGGCAAGGTCAGCACGCTGGACGCACCGACGACGGCGGCGCTGTTCCCCCGGTTCGACGACTTCCGGCGCCTGGCCGCGCGGTTCGACCCCGACGGCCGCCTGCACGGCGGGCTGGTGGGTCGCCTGCTCGCGGGCTGACCCCGGCGGGGACCCGCCGCGGCGAGGGCTGGCCACGGACCGGGCGGTCGGGCAGCATCGGTCTGTGAGACACGCTTGACGTGACGCCCCTCACCGTGGAGGTTCGACGCCTGTGAGCACCACGACCACTGACACCTCGCCCCCCCGGGAGCAGTTCACCGGGCAGGTCGGCTTCATCCTGTCCGCGATCGGCTCCGCCGTCGGGCTGGGCAACATCTGGCGGTTCCCCGGGGTCGCGTACGAGAACGGCGGTGGCGCCTTCCTGGTGCCCTACGTGATCGCGCTGCTGACGGCGGGCATCCCGATCCTCTTCCTCGACTACGCGCTGGGGCACCGCTTCCGCGGCGGCCCGCCCACCGTGTTCCGCCGGGTGAAGAAGTGGCTCGAGACCCTCGGCTGGTTCCAGGTGATGATCTGCTTCGTCATCGCGATCTACTACGCGGCGATCATCGGCTGGGCGCTGAGCTTCTTCGTCTACTCCTTCACGCTGAAGTGGGGCGACGACACCGCAGGCTTCTTCACCGGTGACTACCTGCAGCTGTCCGACGTCGCCAACGGCGGCGCGTGGTTCACGCTCGACTTCGTGCCCGCGGTGCTGATCCCGCTGCTGCTGGTGTGGGTCGCGACGATCGTCGTCCTCGTGGGCGGCGTCGCGAAGGGCATCGAGAAGGCCAACGTCATCTTCCTGCCGCTGCTGGTCGTCGCGTTCAGCGTGCTGGTGGTGCGGGCGATCTTCCTCGACGGCGCCACCGACGGTCTCAACGCCCTGTTCACGCCCGACTGGGGCGCGCTGGGCGACATGAACGTGTGGATCGCCGCCTACGGGCAGATCTTCTTCTCGCTCTCCGTGGCCTTCGGCATCATGATCACGTACTCGTCGTACCGGAAGCGCAGGGCGAACCTCACGTCGCCGGGCCTGGTCGTCGCGTTCTCCAACTCGGGCTTCGAGATGCTGGCGGGGATCGGCGTGTTCGCCGCCCTCGGCTTCCTCGCGCACGAGCAGGGCGTCGCCGTCGCGGACCTCGAGGGCATCACCGGCCCGATCCTGTCGTTCGTGACGTTCCCCGCCGTCGTCTCGCAGATGCCGGCCGGGCCCCTGTTCGGCGCCCTGTTCTTCGGGTCGCTCGCGATGGCCGGGTTCACGTCGCTCATCTCGATCCTGCAGGTGGTCGCGGCAGGCTTCCAGGAGAAGTTCGGCCTCACCCGCCGGCAGGCGGTGCTGTGGATCGGCGGCGTGGCGGCCGTGCTGTCCGTGGTCGGGTTCTCGACGACGACGGGCCTCATCGCCCTGGACACGATCGACAACTGGTCCAACAACATCGGCATCGTGGCGTCCGCGGTGCTCATGTGCGTGTTCCTCGTCTGGCTGCTGCGGACGAGCCCCGAGCTGCGCTACCACCTCAACGCCGTCTCGACGGTGCAGGTGGGCCGCTGGTGGTACGTCTGCGTCGGGGCGATCGTGCCGGCCGTGCTCGCGTACATGCTGGTCTCGCGCATCGTCGACCTCGTGCAGAACGGGTACGAGGGCTACGACGAGACGTACCTGCTGTACGTCGGGTGGGGCACGCTCGTGGTCCTCGTCGTCGGCGCCGTTCTGCTGACGCTGCCGCGCTGGCGGCGCAGCCCGGACGACTTCGTCGCCTGGCCCGCCTACCCGCCGGTCACGGCGACCACGACGACGAAGGGGGCGGCCCGATGAACGCCGACGCGATCCTGCTCATGGTGCTGTCGCTGGCCGTCGTCTGGGGCGGCCTGCTGGTGAGCATCCTCGTCCTGCGCGCCCGCCCCGAGCGGGCCGACTTCCCGCCGGGCGGGGACGACGACCGCCGCGAGGACGACGCGATCACCGAGCGCGACACCTGATCCCACCCCCACGCCGAGGTAGGACGAATTTCGCCGAGGTAGTACGGGCGGGCCGCACGTGGGTGCGGCCCGCCCGTACTACCTCGGCGAAATCCGTACTACCTCGGCAGTCCCCGGCGGGTCAGTCGTCCTCGCGGTTCTCGCGGACCTTCTCCACGCCTTCCTTGAGCAGGAAGAGGGGCAGGATGAACGCCGCGAGCATCCCGGCGAGCCACACGATGACCGGTCCGACGATCCAGCCGGCGACGCCGCCGACGTCGAGCCCGTCGGTGACGAGGACCGCGACGATGAGGGCGACGAACGTCGAGAGCAGGCCGACGCCGCCGACGAGCGCGGGGGCGTTGTTCCGGGCCGCCTTGGTGAGGAACGGGGAGATGATCGCCTGCGCCACGGCGAAGATGACGACGGCGAGGACGAAGCCCAGCGGCTCGGACCAGTTGATGGAGAACGTCTCGAGGTCGAAGGCGGCGAAGATCCCCGCGGCGACGAGGACGCCCACCACCGCCGCCAGCAGGAACACGGCCGTACGGAGCAGGAACCTGATCATGCTCGGAGCGTAGAGCCGGGACGTCCCCGCGGCATGTCGGGCAGGCGGGTGCCCCGTCGTCAGGCGGGCACGGCCAGCAGCCCGATGCCTGCCAGCACGACGAGAGAACCGACGATCTTCACGGCGGGGCGCGGCTCCTTGAACAGCCACCAGGCCAGGAGGGTGCCGATGACGATGCTCGACTCGCGGGCCGGCGCCACCAGCGCGATCGGCGACGTCTGCATCGCGACCAGCACGAGGATGTAGCCCAGCGGGGACAGCACGGCGACCAGCGCGATCTCGCGCACGTGCCGCCGGCTCATGCGGACGGCCTCCGCGCGGCGGCCGCGGTCACGCAGGATGGGCGCCAGCGTGAGCGACTGCCAGACGGCGTTGCACGCGAAGTAGGCCACGGGATCGAGCGCGAGCGTCGTGACGGCGTGCCCGTCCCACAGCGTGTACGCGGCGATGGCGGCGCCGGTCGCGAGGCCCCAGCGCACGCCCGCGAGGCCGCGCGAGGCGTCGACGCCGGACGCGCCCGAGCTCGCGACCACCGCCACGCCCGCGATCACCACGAGGCCGCCCACCACGTGGACGGCGTCCGCCTGCTCGCCGAGGACCACCAGCGCGACGAGCATCGTCAGCAGCGGCCCCGTGCCCCGCGCCGTCGGGTAGACGATCCCGAGATCGGCGCGTGCGTAGCCGGTGTTGAGCGCCACGCCGTACAGGTTGTGCAGCACGCCGGAGACCGCGCCCGCCAGCAGCAGCGCACCCAGGTCCGGCCAGCCCTCGCGGGCGAGGATCACCAGCCCCACCGGCGCCCACGCCACGGCGGACGCCGTGGCGTAGAGCCAGACGAAGACGCGCGAGTCGCCGGTGACACGCTTGGCCGCGACGTTCCAGATCGCGTGGAGCACGGCGGCGGCGAGCACGAGCGCGAGCGAGGTGGGCGACATCGGCCCCGACCGTACTCGCAGACGCACACTGGGGTGACGACCTCCCGATCACCAGCCGGTTTGGAGAATAATTCCTCGGGCTGCATACTCATGCATCGACCCCTCGCACGATCCTCGGAGCCCACCATGCGCACCCGCCACACCCTCGCGGCGACCGTCGTCACCTCGGCCGTCGCCGCCCTCGCCCTCACCGGCTGCACCACGGCCTCGCAGGACCTCGGCCAGACGCCGGGCGCGTCCGAGGACAGCACCTCCGCCGCCGTCGACCTCGACGCGATCCAGAAGGACGACGCCGTCGCCGCGCTCGTCCCGGACGCCGTCGCCGAGGACGGCACGCTCACCCTGGGCTCCAACCTCCAGTACGCGCCGGTGGAGTTCCTCGACGCGGACGGCACGACGCCGGTGGGCATCGACATCGACATCGCGACCGCGCTCGCCAAGACGATGGGCCTGGAGCTGCAGGTCGAGAACGCGGGCTTCGACTCGATCATCCCGGCCATCGGCAGCAAGTACGAGGCCGGCATGTCGGCGTTCTCGGTCACGCCCGAGCGCCTGAAGACGGTCAACATGGTCAGCTACTTCACCGCCGGCTCGCAGTTCGCCGTCGCGAAGGGCAACCCCGACGGCGTGACCCCTGACGACCTGTGCGGGGTCAGCGTCGGCGTGCAGACCGGCACCATCCAGCAGGACGAGCTGGCCGAGATCAGCACGACCTGCACCGACGAGGGCAAGGACGCCGTCGACGTGCTGCCCTACGACTCGCAGTCCGACGTCACGACCAACCTCGCGGGCGGCAAGCTGCAGGCCATGTACGCGGACTCGCCGATCATCGCCTACGCCGTCGAGCAGACCGGCGGCTCCGTCGAGGCGCTCGGTGAGATCACGGACGCCGCGCCGTACGGCGTCGTCGTCGCCAAGGACGACGAGGAGCTCGCGAAGGCCGTCCAGGCCGGGCTGCAGAAGCTCATGGACGACGGCGTGCTCGCCCAGGTCGCCGACACATGGGGCTCCGGCGCGGCCGTGCTCGACACGGCCGAGCTGAACCCGGCAGGCTGACCCGCATGGAAGACCGACCGTCCGGCCAGCTGCCGGAGCCCCTGCACGCCCGGCCGGTGCCCCGGCCGGGGCGGTGGGTGTCGGCCGTGGTGGTCCTCGTCCTCGTGGCGATGGCGGTCAACGCGCTCGTCACCAACCCCAACTTCCGGTGGGACACCGTCTGGCTCTACCTGCGCGACGTCGTCGTCGTGCGGGGCGTGGGCTGGACGCTCGTCCTCACGTTCGGCTCGATGGCGATCGCCATCGTGCTGGCCGTGCTGCTGGCGGTGATGCGGCGCAGCGACAACCCCGTGATGCGGTCGGTGTCGTGGTTCTGGATCTGGTTCTTCCGCGGCACCCCGATCTACACGCAGCTCGTGTTCTGGGGCCTGCTGTCGGTGCTGTACCCGCGGCTGTCCCTCGGCATCCCGTTCGGGCCGGAGTTCTGGACGTTCACCACCCAGGACGTCATCACGGCGTTCTGGGCGGCGCTGATCGGCCTCGCGTTCAACGAGTCCGCGTACCTGGCGGAGATCGTCCGCGCCGGCCTGTCGTCGGTGGACCCCGGCCAGACCGAGGCCGCGAAGGCGCTCGGCATGAAGGACGCCAAGATCCTGCGCCGCATCGTGCTGCCGCAGGCGATGCGCGTCATCGTGCCGCCCACGGGCAACGAGACCATCTCCATGCTCAAGACGACGTCGCTGGTGCTGGCGATCCCGTTCACGCTCGAGCTCACGTACGCCACCAACCAGATCGGCAGCCGCATCTTCCAGCCGATCCCGCTGCTCATCGTGGCCGCGCTCTGGTACCTGCTCATCACGTCGGTGCTCATGATCGGCCAGCACTACCTGGAGCGGTTCTACGGCCGCGGGTTCGACGGCGGCCGCACCGGTCGCGGCGGGCGCGGCCCGCGCGGCGGGCGCAAGCCCCGCAAGCAGGACCTCATCGGCGCGTCCGGCACCACCAAGGACGACCCCTTCCTGGAGGTGACCCCATGACCGCGTCGGCCGAGGCCCCCGGGACCGCCGAGACCATGGTCGAGGTCCGCGACGTGCACAAGGTGTTCGGCCGCGGCCACGACGCCGTGCACGTGCTCAAGGGCGTCTCCCTCGACGTCCCGCGCGGCTCCGTGACCGTGGTGCTGGGGCCGTCCGGCTCGGGGAAGTCCACGCTGCTGCGCTGCGTCAACGAGCTCGAGGAGATCACCGCCGGCTCCATCCACGTGGGCGGCGACCTCATGGGCTACCGCCGCGACGACAAGGGCGTGCTGCACCGCCTGCACCCCAAGGTGATCGCGAAGCAGCGCTCCCGCATCGGGATGGTCTTCCAGCGCTTCCACCTGTTCCCGCACAAGACGGCGCTGGAGAACGTCATGGAGGCGCCCGTGCAGGTGCGCGGGCTGTCCAAGGCGGAGGCCCGCCGCAGGGGCCTGGAGCTGCTGGACCGGGTGGGGCTCGCCGAGCGGGCGGAGTTCTACCCGGCGCAGCTGTCCGGGGGCCAGCAGCAGCGCGTCGCCATCGCGCGGGCGCTCGCCATGGACCCCGAGCTCATGCTGTTCGACGAGCCCACCTCGGCGCTCGACCCCGAGCTCGTGGGCGAGGTGCTCGCCGTCATGCAGGACCTGGCGCGTTCCGGCATGACGATGATCGTCGTCACGCACGAGATCGGCTTCGCCCGCGAGGTCGCCGACCACGTCGTCTTCATGGACGACGGCGTCATCGTCGAGGAGGGCGCGCCCGCCGACGTGCTGGACAACCCGTCCGAGCCGCGGCTGCGGGACTTCCTGGCCCACGTGCTCTGACGGCCCGCCGGCCGAGCCCCCGTCAGACCAGGTACGTGCCGTCGACGGGCTCACCGGGCCGACGACGCCGCCGCCCCGCGCGGCGCCCGCGCGACGGCGACGATCCAGACCGCCAGGGCTGCGAGCGCCGCCGCGGCCCACCCGCCGACGATCTGGCGGGCGAGGTCGCGGCACGCCAGGCGGTCCGCGGGCGGGACCGCCCACTCGGTCATGTCGAGGCCGTCGTCGAGGAGGCCCGCCGCCGCGGACCCCGACATGCACGTGGTCCCGTCGACGACGACGGGGGACAGCACCAGCCACCAGCCCACGCCGAGGACGGCGAACGCCAGCACCGTGACGGCGACGAGCCCGGCGCCGACATGTCGCCGTCGGCGGAGGGCGAGGACGATCGTCACGACGGGGACGGCGACCAGCACCACCGTCCACACGACGAAGATCGCCACGCCCAGCCGGTCGCTCGTCATCGAGCCTCCTTCGTCGTCGGCCGGTCGGTCAGAGCACGGAGCAGACGCCGCCCCAGTCGGTGTGACCGATGGTGACCTTCTTCCAGATGTGCGCGGAGTAGCCGCCGGCCGACGTGCGCGTCTTGGAGATGGTGCGGGTGTCGCCGTTGCTCCACGTGCTGCTGGCGCCGGTCAGCCAGGTGGTGCCGGTGGGGCAGCCGCTCGCGCCGGACGAGACCTGGTAGATGCGCAGGAACCCGGTCACGGAGCCCGAACCGCGGTACTGCCACGACGCGTAGATGCGGCCGCTGCTCTTCGACAGGCACATCGTGCCCGGGCCGGAGGTGGAGGCGCAGCGGTTGCCGGACGGCAGCGCCAGGGTGCTCGCCCCGGACGTCGCGGACCGGGTGGCCGTGGTCGCGCCGTCGGCGACGGCGGTCGCGGCGTCGCCGCAGTCCTCGAGCAGGTCGACGCGGTGCGTCGCCAGGTCGGCGGGCGCGCCCATCGCGAGGTTGTAGTCGCGGTCGACCTCGTCGGTGATCGTGACGTCCTGCAGGGTGCACCCGCGAGCCTCGGAGTCGGCCTTCCAGTCGGTGGCCTCGGCGTCGGCGCGCTCCTGCGCGGCCCACGTCTCCCACTCGCTCGCGGGGCTGCCGGGCGCGGGCACGCCGGGCAGGTTCTCCTCCGTGGTCGCCGCCTGCGACGGGGCCGCGGCCGTGAGCGCCACCCCCAGCGCGAGGACGGCGGCGCCCAGACCTGCGGCGATGTTCTTCCTGACGGTCCTGCCTCGGCTCATGTCGCTCCTCGGTTGGGCTCCGGCGCGCGATCGCGGCGTCGTCGTCGACTGGCGCGGTGACTACGGTGTAGCACTCGGGGGGTTGGCGGCAACTCCACTGGTAGGACGGAAAGGTTTCATCGTGGACGACGCCCGCGCCCGTGAGCTGCTGACGCAGATGTGGGTGGAGCAGCACGAGGTGGTCACACGATTCGTGGCGCGTCGGGTGGAGGCGGGGCTGGTGGACGACGTCGTGTCGGAGACGTTCCTGGTCGCCTGGCGCCGTCTCGGCGACGTGCCCGACGACCCGAAGCCGTGGCTGCTGGGCGTCGCCCGCAACGTGCTCGCGACCCACCTGCGCACCCACGGCCGCTGGCGCGCCCTGGGGGTGCGGCTCGAGCGGGAGCCGGAAGCGGGCAAGGAGGGTACCGACGACCTCGCCGCCGACCGGACCGACCTGCGCCGGGCGTGGGAGATGCTCTCCGACGCGGACCGGGAGGTCATCGCCCTCGTCGCGTGGGACGGGCTCACCGCGGTCGAGGGCGCCAAGGTCCTCGGCGTCCGGCCGTCCACGTTCTCGGTCCGCCTGACCCGGGCCCGGAAGCGGCTGCTGGCCTACTCGGGCCTGAAGCCCGACACCGCCGACGTGCTGCGCAACCTCCAGGAGTCGCGATGAAGTCCCCCATGATGGCGGAGCTCGCCGACCTCGACCCCGCGCGCCACCTCCGCGCGCCGGGCCGCCCCGACGACGAGGCGCTCCAGGCGATCCTCGGCACCGCGCGGCGGGCCACCCCCATCCGCCGTCGCGCGCGCCCCGCCGCCCTGGCGGGCGCGGCGGCCGCCGCCGTGGTGGCGGTGGCCGGCGTCGCCACGGTGTGGTGGCCCGGGTCGCCGGCCGCGTACGCGTCGTGGACGGCCGTCCCCGCCGCCGTCCCGCCGGCCGAGGTCGGGGCCGACGCCGAGGCGTGCGGCACGGTGGCGCACCGGATCGCCGAGGGCGACGACGGCCCGCAGATCGACGAGGTGCCGATCAGCCCGGTCCTGGCCGAGCAGCGCGGCGACTACACGTACGTGCTGCTCACGGGCGACGGCGCCACCGGCGAGTGCCTGGTCACGACGCAGGCCTCCGGCGCGACCGACGTCGTCGCGGGCGACGCCGTGCTGGGTTCCGAGCCCGCCGAGCCCGGGCCGCGCGACGTCACGACCGTCCAGGCCGGCACCGCGTCCTGGTCCGAGGGGGACACCGGCGACGGCGCGCTCACGTCCGCCTACGGGCGTGCGGGGGCGGACGTCGTGTCCTTCGCGCTCACCACCACCTCGGGCGAGCGCGTCGAGGCCACCGTCCAGGACGGCTGGTGGGCGGTCTGGGCGCCGGGCGAGGCATCGCTGCGGACCACCGCGGAGCTGACCTTCTCCGACGGCGCCACCGCGGAGGTCGCGGTCGACCGGTGAGGCCCGGCGGCTACTCGCCGTCCTCGCAGGCGATGCCGTTGCCGTTGGGGTCGAGCGCGCCACGGTAGGCGGGCTGGCCGTTCTGGATGGGCGCGGCGCCGGCCTGACGGGCGGCGTTGCAGTCCCAGTAGAACCAGGCGGAGTCCTGCTGCTGTTGCTGTTGCTCGACCTGCTGCTGCTTCTGCGCCTGCTGGTCCTCGAACGCCTTCTTCTGGCTCGCGAGCTCGGTCTCCTTGGCCTCGGCGGCCTGCTCGCGCTCCTTCAGCGCCTGCTCGCGCTTCTGGAGGTCGTCCTTCTGGGTGCTGAGGTCCTTCCGCTGCTGGTCCACCTCGGCCTGGGCCTGCTCGGCCGCGGCCTCCATGCGGTCGGCGTCCACGAGGGCCTGCGCGGCGTCGGAGCTGCGCACCATCGAGATGGAGACGCCGAGGATGCAGCCGAGCGCCAGGCAGGCGACGGCGACGCCGGCGATCAGCGGGCCGCCCCGCTTGCCGCGCCCGCGGGACCCGGACCGCAAGCGACCGGCCGGGGCCTCGGCCTCCTCGACGGCCCGGTCGGAGGCCCGGCGCTCCGCGCGACGGCCGCTGCTGGTGCGGATCCGGTCGCCGACGGTGCGGAGCGCGGCGGAGACGGTCGCGACCGCTCCGCGGTCGTCCTCGGCGGCGGGGTGGCCGTACGGGGGAGCGGCGGCCGGGATCGCCGCGGGCGGCGGGGCAGGCGGTGCGGAGACGGTCGCGACGGGAGCGCCGTGCGCGGCCGGGGACGACGGGGGCAGCGGCGGCTGGGGAGGCTGGGGAGGCTGGGGAGGTAGCGGGGGTAGCGGGGGCATGGCTGCGACGGTGGTCGCGGCGGCGGGCGCGTACGCGACGGCGGCGGGCACGGGCGCCATGACCGTGGTCGCCTCAGCGGGGGTCTCTGGCCGGGCCGGGCGTGCGGCGTCGTCCACCCAGTACTCCCAGCCCTGGGGTGCGGGCGGCCACGCGGGGTCGGGAACCCACCCCGCGTCGGGCCGGAACCCCGGGGGTACCTGCCACCCCGGTGGCGGGTTGAAACGCACAGCCATGACACTCCTCCGTCGTCGAGCGGCACCCACTATGGCGGAAACCGCCCTCGTCGGTCCATGCGCCCGCCGTGCGTGCCCGCTCCGCGGACCGGCGTGGACGCCCCGGTCAGGCCCCCGGGAGGTGCTTGCGGTAGTGCGCGACCACGACGCCCGTGGACACCGCGCCGAGCGCCACGAGGACGGCGAAGAGCTGCGTCGTCGTGAACGGCGGTGTGACGGCGGCCATGACGGCCGGCGTGAGGAAGCCGGCGTACGCGACGGCGTAGAAGACGCCCGTGAGGCCCGCGAGATGGCGCGGCCCGGCGATGCGCTGCACCTCCAGGAGCCCTGACGACAGGCCGATCCCCATGCCCGCGCCGCCCACGACGGCGGCGCCCACGCCCCACCACGGGGAGCCCGACGCGACCACGAGCCCGACGCACGCCACCGCGACGGTCAGCGCCCCGGCCGCGACCGCCAGCCCGCGGGCCGAGTCGACGGCGTCGAGCCGCTTGGCGGCAGGCTGCACGACGGCGGCCACGCCGAGCGCGACCACGGTGAGCAACGTGGCGTACGCCACGCCGAAGCCCTGCGTCTGGTCGCGCAGCAGGACGGGCGCGTACCCGTAGGTGAGCGCAGCGACGACGAAGATCCACGGCGCGACGACCGCGACCACCCGCGTGAACCGGCGGTGCCCCGCCGGGGGCACCCGCAGGCCGCGCCACCACGGCCCGGCCTCGCCGCCGAACGCGTTGGACTCCGGCGTGCGGAGCACGACCAGGAGGAACGGCGCCGTGACGACCACGTGCACCACGAACGGCAGCACCTCGGGCCACGGCCCCCACTGCGCCAGCGCACCGGCGACGAGCGCGCCCACGCCCGACCCGAGCGTGAACGCGAGGGACGCGCGGCGCGCGCCCGAGCCGGCGTCCGCGGCGCGGTCGTACGGGACCTGCGAGAGCTCCTTGATCCAGCTCGTGCCGACCGACGTCGCCGTCCCGACCGTGATCCCGGCGAGCAGGCGGCCGACGTAGATCGGGACGGGGCCGAGCGCGCCGAACGCCAGCACCGCGCTGGCGGCCATGCCGATCACCGTGCCCGCGAGCATCACGGGGCGGCGGCCGTACCGGTCGGACAGCGTCCCGGCGACGAGCAGCGCGGGAGCGAGGCCGAGCACGTACACGCCGAGGAACGCGTTGACGGTGGCGTCGCCGTAGCCCTGCACCTCCTCGTACATGAGGAGCACGGGGGTGAACTGGTTGCCCGCCCACGACGACACGAACAGCGCGGCGAACGCGCCGAGCCACGGGCGCCTCACAGGATGCCCCGGTGCCGGCGCACGTGGTCGTGCAGCAGGTCGCAGTACGCGTCGGCGTCGCCCTGCTCGACGGCGGCGAGCATCGCCTCGTGCTCGGCGAGCGCGGCGGAGACCTCGTCCGCCCCGACCTGCAGGTGCTGGAACATGAGCCGCAGCTGCCGGTCGCGCAGCAGCCCCATGAACTGGATCGCGGTCTGGTTGCGCGACGCCCGCACGAGCACCCCGTGGAACGCCGAGTCGGCGACGACGAACGCCTCGACGTCGTCCGCGGCGGCCGCCCGCCGCTGCGTGTCCAGGTGCGCGCGCAGCTCGTCGACGACGGCGGGCGCGGGACGCCCGTGCGCGAGCGCGCGGCGGGCGGTGGAGCGCTCGACGGCCTCGCGCATCTCCAGCACGTCGCGCGCCTCGTCGGGGGCCATCGGCACGACGGCGGCCCCGCGCCGCGGCGCGACGGCGAGCAGCCGCTCGGCGTCGAGCCGCAGGAACGCCTCGTGCACGGGGGTGCGGCTGATGCCGAGCTCCGCCGCGACGTCGCCCTCCGACAGCAGCACGCCGCCGGCCGCCTCGCCCGAGAGGATCTTCGCCTTGGTGTGCTGGTACGCGCGCTCGGCGGCGCTGAGGGTCGGCGGGGTGGGCGCGGGTGTCGAGGGGACGGTCACCCGGGGCAACCTACGCTTGCATCCAACTTGCATGCAAGGCCGGGAACGAGCGGTGGGCGCTCGTCTGGCGCTATCCCTGGGCGGACCAGCGCCCCACGAGCGCCCACGACGATCGGTGAGGCGTGTCGGTCGCCGCTGGTAGACCGGGGACATGTTCCTCCTGGACGCGGACCGCAGCACCGACGGCACCGGCGAACCCGTCGTCGTGCACTCCGCGAGCGACCTGGTCGTGGCCGCCGAGTGCGAGTTCCGGCTGCTGCGCCGCCTCGACGAGCTGCTCGGCCGGGTGCCGCGGCGCGAGCGCGAGGCCGACGTGATGCTCGAGCGGACGGCCGCGCTGGGCGACGCGCACGAGCGCCGCGTCCTGGACGAGTACGTGGCCCGCTTCGGGCGCTCGGACGGCGGTCCCGGCGGCGTCGTCGAGGTCGGGGCGCCGGCGCGGCTCACGCGGGACGGGCTGGAGGCGGCGCACGGCGCGACCCTCGCGGCGATCGAGTCGGGGGCGGACGTCGTCGCCCAGGCCTCGTTCTTCGACGGCGAGTTCCACGGCCGGGCCGACTTCCTCGTTCGCGACCCGCTGGGCGACCCCGACGTCGGTCCGGGGCGCCCGGGGGAGCACGCCGCCGGCGTCCTGCCGCGCTACGCCGTCCTCGAGACCAAGCTGGCGCGGCGGGCCAAGGTGACCGCGCTGCTGCAGCTCGCGGCGTACGCCGACCAGCTCGCCGCCGCGCACGTCGACCCGACCGACGCCGTGCACCTGGTGCTCGGCACCCGCGTCACCAGCTCCCACCGGCTCGCCGAGCTGCTGCCCGTCCTCCAGGAGCGACGCGCACGGCTGCGGGAGGTCGTCGCCGCGCACCGCGCCGACGACGGGCCGCTCGCGTGGGTCGACGAGCGGTTCACCGCCTGCGGCCGGTGCCCCGCCTGCGCCGAGCAGGCGGCGGAGCACCGCGACGTCCTGCTGGTGGGCGGCGTCTACGAGCAGCAGCGCGCGCGCCTCGTCGCGGGCGGCATCACGACCATCGACGAGCTCGCGAAGGCCGAGGAGCCGCCCGCGGGCATGCCGGCCCGCAGCTTCGAGCGCGTGCGCGACCAGGCGCGGCTGCAGCTCGGCACGGGGGCGTTCGGCACGGGCGAGTGGGACGGCGAGGTGGCCTACGACGACCACGGCGAGCCGGCCGTCATCCGGTGGCAGCTGCCGGACACGTCCGCCGTGCGCCGGCTCCCGCCCCCCAGCCCGGGCGACGTCTTCTTCGACTTCGAGGGCGACCCGCTGTGGTCCGACCCGCAGGGCGAGCAGTGGGGGCAGCAGACCGGCCTCGACTACCTGTTCGGGCTGGTGGAGCGGCCCGACGTCGAGGGGGAGGCGCCACCGTTCCGCGCGTTCTGGGCCCACGACCTCGCCCAGGAGCGGCAGGCGCTCGTCGACTTCGTGGACTACCTCGCCGAGCGCCGGCGGCGGTACCCGGACCTGCACGTGTACCACTACGCGTCGTACGAGCGGGTGCACCTGCTGTCCATCGCCGCCCGGCACGGCGTCTACGAGGAGGAGGTGGACCAGCTGCTGCGCGACGGCGTGCTGGTGGACCTCTACGCCGTCGTGCGGTCGTCGCTGCGGATCTCCGACCGCTCCAAGTCGATCAAGAAGCTCGAGCCGCTGTACATGGGCGACGACCTGCGGTCGGGCGACGTCACCACCGCGGCCGCGTCCATCGTCGCGTACGCCGAGTACACGGCCCTGCGCGACGCCGGCCGGCACGACGAGGCCGACGCCCTGCTGCGCGACATCGCCGACTACAACCGGTACGACTGCGTCTCCACGCTGCGGCTCTTCGACTGGCTGCGCTCCGCCGCCGACGTCGTCGACGCGCGCGAGGGCGCCCCGGCGGCGGCGGCCGGCGCCACTGCCGACCGCGCCGAGGGGGCCGGCGCCGTGCCGGCCGAGGAGACGCCCCGTCAGGCGGCGACGCGCGAGGCCCGCGAGCGGCGCCTGGCCCTGGAGGCCGCGGTGCGGGACCGGGTCGGCGAGGACCGCGGTGCCCGCGACGACGAGGCGCAGGCGCTCGCGATGATCGGTGCGTCGCTGGGCTACTGGCGCCGGGAGAGCAAGCCGTTCTGGCACGAGCACTACTCGCGGCTGGAGCTGCCGCCGGACGAGTGGCAGGGCCGCCGGAACACGTTTCACGTGGAACGCGCGGCGGTGGTCCGGGACTGGCTCGTCGAGGACGGGCGGCGCGCGCCGGCGCGGGTCCTGGAGCTGGTCGGCCGCCTGTCGGAGGGCTCGGAGCTCGGCGTGGGCTCCGTGCCGTTCGTGCTCTACGACGCCCCCGCGCCCGACGCCGTGACGGTGCCGGCGAACGCGGTGCGCGGCTTCCACGGGGGCGCGACGATCGTCGACGCGGTGCGCCGCCCGACGGACGCGGGGGAGCGGGACGTGCTGCTGCTCCGCGAGCAGGTGCGCGTCGGGGTCGAGACCTTCGACGCGCTGCCGATGGCGCTCACCCCGTCGAGCGGCCCGCGCGCCGACCCGCAGGAGCAGGCGCTCGAGGAGGTGGCAGGGCGCGCGCTGGCGGCCTGGGACGCCGACCGTGCGCTGCCCGACGGCCCGGCCGCGGACCTGCTGCG
>JADHZE010000053.1 GCA_026934365.1 Isoptericola sp. QY 916
ACGTTCGCGGTCCTGGCCGCCACCCTGCGCGACGCGGCCGCCATGGCCGTCGCGATGGACGCCCGCGGCTTTGCCTCCGCCCACCACCGCACCTGGGCGGAGCCGGCGCCGTGGACCCGCACCGACACCGTCGTGCTCGCCGGCGGCGCGCTCGTCGCGGCGTTGCCGTTCGCCGTCCTCGTCGGGTAGCGGCCGCGCGGGAGGCGCCGCCCAGGAGCCGTGGGGCGCAGAATGGGCAGCGGGAGGTGCTCCATGGCCCGCCAGGTGCACGATTTCGACGCCCTGTACGCCGCCGACGCCCCGCCGCCGTGGGAGATCGGCCGTCCGCAGCCCGCGCTCCTGGCGCTCGTGCGCCGGTCGGTGCTCGCGGACCCGGTCCTCGACGTCGGGTGCGGCACGGGCGTGCTGGCTCTCGCCGTCGCTCGGGCGGGCCACCGGGTGGTGGGCGTGGACGCCGCGGCGCACGCGATCTCCCGCGCGCGGGAGCGGGCCGCGGAGTCGATCCTCGACCCGCCGGGCGAGGTGCGCTTCGAGGTCGCGGACGCCCGCCGGCTCGACCGCCTGGACCTCCGGCCGCGGACCGTCCTCGACTCGGGGCTGCTGCACACCCTGGACGACACCGGCCGCGCGGCCTACGTGGCGGGGCTGGAGGCGATCTGCCGGCCCGACGCGCTCGTCGCCGTGCTCGCGATGTCCGTGGACGCCGGGCTGGGCTGGGGCACGACCGGCGCCCGGCTGCGCGCGGCGTTCGAGGGGCCCGCGTGGTCGGCCACGGTGGTCTCGGACGCCGAGATCGCCGCGCGCACCGCGGGGGAGGAGCTCAGCCTGCCGGCGCTGCTCCTCACGACGCGGCGCGCGTGACGAGACGTCCGTGAACGGACGGGCCTCGGACAGGTCCCGTGCGATAGGAAGGGGGCGTGCCGTCCCCGCCCCTCTTCCCCTTCCGTAGCGTCGTCCTCGGGGCGTTCCTCCCCACCCTGGTGCTGGAGATCGGCATCGGCGCGCTGCTGCCGGTCGTGGCGGTCACCGCCACCGGCCGCGGCGCGACCCTCACGGTCGCCGGGCTCGTGGCCGCGCTGCTGCCGCTCGGCAAGATCGCGTTCGACCTGCCGGCCGGCGCCCTCTCCCAGCGCCTCGGCGACCGGGTGGCGATGCTGGTCGCCGGCAGCGTCGCCGTCGTGGCGTTCACGACGATCGCGCTGTCCTCGGCGCTGTGGGGCCTGGCGCTGGGCGTGCTCGCCCTCGGCGCGGCGAACGCCGTGTTCAACCTCGCCCGGCAGGCGTACCTCACGGAGATCACGCCGCCGCTGCGGCGGGCGCGCGTCATGTCGACGCTCGCCGGGGTGCACCGCATCGGCCTGTTCCTGGGGCCGTTCGCCGGCGCCGCCGTGATCGCCGCGACGTCGCTGCACGGCGCGTTCTGGCTGGGCACCGGCTCGGCCCTGGTAGCGGTGCTGGTCATCGCCCTGGTGCGGCCGGAGCCGCGGGCCGACGCACCGTTGCCGCGGCCCACCGGCGGGCAGCGCGTGTCCATCGCCGCGGTCGCGCGCGAGCACCGGCAGCTGTTCGCGACCCTCGGCGTCGCCATCCTGCTGGTGAGCGCCGTGCGCGGCGCACGCCAGACCGTCATCCCGCTGTGGGGCGAGCACCTGGGGCTCGACGCCGAGGTGACGTCGCTCGTCTTCGGCGTCTCGGGCGCCCTGGACATGCTGCTGTTCTACCCGGCGGGCAAGGTGATGGACCGGTTCGGGCGGCTGTGGGTGGCGGTCCCGTCCATGCTCACGATGGCGGTGGGGCTGGCGGTGCTGCCGTTCGCGCACACCGCGGGAGCGCTCGCCGTGGTCGCCGCCCTGCTCGGTGTGGGCAACGGCATGGGCTCGGGCATCGTCATGACGCTGGGCGCCGACGTCGCACCCGCCGCGGTGCGGCCCACGTTCCTCAGCGTGTGGCGGCTCTTCCAGGACACGGGCGACGCGCTCGGCCCGCTGATCCTGTCGGCGGGGGCGGCGCTGGGCTCGCTCGCCGCCGGGGTGTGGGCCACCGCCATGCTCGGCGGCGCGTCCGCTGCCGCCCTCGCGCGCTGGGTGCCGCGGTACTCCTCGCTCGCGAACCTCGTGCCGCCCCGGCGCGGGCGGACCTGAGCCGACACCTCACGCGCGCAGGTGCACGCCCAGCCCGCGGCCGCCGGGCGCCACCGCGTCGCGCAGCTCCCCGTGCCCGTCGTAGTCCCCGCCGTCCTGGCGCCGGTAGGGCACGAGAGGCCCGTCCGGCAGAGCGAGCAGCCGGCGGCGCAGGCCGTCCGAGGCCGCGGCGAAGCCGGCGTCGTCCAGGCGGCTCGCGCCGGGCACGAGCACCGGCTCGGCCACCTGCATGCCCGTGTACCAGAACGTGCCGTGCAGCAGCGGGAACAGCACCTCCGCGAGGTCGCCGTGCAGGCCGCGCGGGCCGAGCCCGGTGCCCGCCCCGACGGTGACCACGGCGAGCGCGCGGCGGCCGGCCAGCCCGCCGTCGCCGTACCGGCGGGTGCGGCCGGCGCGGTCGCGCACGTTGTACGCGTAGCCCTGGACCAGCACCCGGTCGAGCCAGCCCTTGAGGATCGCGGGCGTGCCGTGCCACCACAGGGGGAACTGCACGACGACGGTGTCGGCCCGGGCGAGCTTGTCGTGCTCGGCCCGGATGTCGGGCGCGAGCGTGCCGCCGCGCAGCGCGCGCTCCGAGGCGCCCGCGACGTCGAGCCGGTCGCCGTCGCCCACGGCGTCGCCGAAGTCGGCGGCCGTCACCACGGGGTTCCAGCCCATCGCGTACAGGTCGGACTCGACCACCTCGTGCCCGGCCCCGCGCAGCGCGCGGACCCCCTCGTCCCGCAGCCGCGCCGTGAGCGACCGCGGTTCCGGATGGGCCAGCACCCACAGCACCCGCATCGGACCGTCCTTCCCGTCGGGGTCGGGCGCCGGTCGGCCGCCCGTCCCTCCAGGGTGCCGGGCAGGCCACCGGGCGACCAGTGGCCGGGAGGCCACGATGTGCAAGGATCAGGCCATGCCTGCCCGACGGACGCGCGCACCCCGCCGGCACCTCGTCGCGGTGCTGGTGCGCGACGGCGTGATGCCGCTCGAGCTCGGCGCGGTGCACCAGCTCTTCGGCGTCGCGCGCGACGCCGGCGGCGAGCGGCTCTACGACGTGCGCACGTGCGCGGCTGCACGGGGACCCGTGCGGACCGACGCGGACTTCACGATCGACGTCCCGCACGGCCCGGACGTGCTCGCGCTCGCCGACACCGTCGTCGTGCCGGCGTCGCACGCGCTGGACGACGTCGACGAGGGCGACGGCGTCACCCCCGACCTGCTGGCGACCGTCCGCCCGGACGCGCGGGTCGCGTCCATCTGCACCGGGGCGTTCGCGCTCGCACGCGCCGGGCTGCTCGACGGGCGACGCGCGACGACTCACTGGCTGTCGGCGGACCGGTTCCGGCAGGCGTTCCCGAGGGTGGACCTGCACCCGGACGTGCTGTTCACCGAGGACGGCCGCGTCTTCACGTCGGCCGGCGAGGCGGCCGGGATCGACCTGTGCCTGCACCTGATCCGCTCCGACCACGGCGCGTCGGTCGCGAACGACGTCGCGCGGCGCACCGTCGTGCCGCCCTTCCGCGACGGCGGCCAGGCGCAGTACGTGGACGCCCCCGTGCCCGAGCCGGCAGGCGACCACACCGGCCCCGCGCGGTCGTGGGCGCTCGAGCACCTCGACGAGCCGCTCTCGCTGGACGACCTCGCCCGGCACGCGTCGATGAGCACGCGGACCTTCACGCGCCGGTTCCGCCGGGAGGTCGGCGTCTCGCCCGGGGCGTGGCTGCTGCAGCAGCGCCTGCTGCGCGCGCGCGACCTGCTGGAACGCACCGATCTCGCCGTGGACGCCGTCGCGCGCCGGGCCGGGTTCGGCACCGGGGCGTCGCTGCGCCAGCACTTCGCGCGGGCGCTGGGCGTCTCGCCCGCCGCCTACCGCGCGACGTTCGGCCCCGGCCCGCGACATCAGAACGTCACGAAGGTCGTCCCGCGAGTTGCTTGACGGGGCGGGCCTCGGGCACCTACATCTGGTTGATGGAGGTCTTCGAGAAGTGGGAATCCGAGATCCGGGGGTACAGCCGCACGTACCCCACGGTGTTCGCCTCGGCGTCGAACGCGCGGCAGGTGGACGAGGCCGGCCGTAGCTACGTCGACTTCTTCGCCGGCGCGGGCGTGCTGAACTTCGGGCACAACAACCCGCGCATGAAACGCGCGATGATCGAGTTCCTCGAGGCCGACGGCGTCGCGCACAGCCTCGACATGGCGACCACCACGAAACGCGACTTCATCACGAAGTTCGTCTCCACGGTGCTGGAGCCGCGCGGCATGACGATGAGGCTGCAGTTCATGGGCCCCACCGGCAGCAACGCCGTCGAGGCGGCGCTCAAGCTCGCCCGCAAGGTCACCGGGCGGCGCGAGGTGGTCGCCTTCACGCACGGGTTCCACGGCATGACCCTCGGGTCGCTCGCGCTCACGGGCAACGACGTCTTCCGCCGGGCCGCCGGAGTGCCCCTGGAGAACGTGCACCGGCTGCCCTTCGAGACCGCTCCCGGGGGCGGTCTCGCGTCGCTCGAGGCCTACCGGGCGCAGCTCGCCGACGTGTCGAGCGGGCTGCTGCCTCCGGCGGCGTTCGTCGTCGAGACGATCCAGGCCGAGGGCGGCGTCAACGTGGCGAGCGCCGAGTGGCTGCACGCCGTGCAGCGCCTCGCCCGCGACGTCGGGGCGCTGTTCGTCATCGACGAGATCCAGGTGGGCTGCGGCCGCACCGGCAGCTACTTCAGCTTCGACGGCATGGGGCTCGACCCCGACGTCGTGTGCCTCGCCAAGGGGATCGGCGGCTACGGGACGCCCCTGGCGATGAACCTCAACCGGCCCGAGCTGGACGCGCACTGGGCGCCGGGGGAGCACACCGGCACCTTCCGCGGCCAGGGCCTGTCGTTCGTGGCCGGGCGCGAGGCGCTGACGTACTTCGACGACGACGAGCTCATGACCCAGGTGCACGCCAAGGCCGAGCGGATGGTGTCCGTGCTGGACGGGCTCGCCGCCGCGGCCTCCGACCGCGGGTTCACCGTGCGCGGCCGCGGCATGATCCAGGGCCTCGACGTCGTCGACGGCGCGTTCGCCAAGGCGGTCGCGGCCGAGTGCTTCGCCCGGGGGCTGCTCATCGGCCCGTGCGGCAGCGGCGGCCGCGTGCTCAAGCTCATCCCGCCCCTGACCATCCCCGACGACGACCTCGACGAGGGCCTGGAGATCCTCGCGGGGGCGGTGCGCGACACCCTCTAGCGCCCCGCCCGGGGGCGTGCGACAGCAGCTGAAGGAGGCCGGCATGCGGCAGCGCGACGACATGACGTTCCCGTTCGAGGAGTACGCGAGGCGCCTCGGCGATCTGCGCCGCCGCATGGCGGAGCGGATGCTGGACGCGGTGGTCATCACCGACCCCGAGAACCTCATGTACCTCACGGACTACCAGACCACGGGGTACTCCTTCTTCCAGGCGCTGGTCGTGCCGCTCGAGGACGAGCCGTTCATGATCACGCGCGCCATGGAGGAGTCGAACGTGCACGCCCGCACGTGGGTGGAGCTGACCCGCCCCTATCCGGACACGGGCGACGCCATCCAGAGCCTGGTGCAGTCTCTGCGCGAGTTCGGCCTCGACACGAAGGACGTCGGGTACGAGCGCAACAGCTACTACTTCCCGGCCTACCACCAGGACTACATCCACAACTCGTTCACCGACGGCCGCCTGCTCGACTGCTTCGGCATCGTGGAGGAGGGGCGCGTGACCAAGTCGGACGCCGAGATCGCCGTCATGCGGCGGGCCGCGCGCGCCACGGAGGTCGGGATGGCGGCGGGCATCGAGGCGGTCGCCGCGGGGGTGACGGAGAACGAGATCGCGGCCGAGATCGCGTCGGCGATGTTCCGCTCGGGCGGGGAGTTCCCGGCCGTGATGCCGTACGTCACCTCCGGGCCGCGCAGCATGATCGGGCACGCGACCTGGGAGGGTCGCACCGTGCAGCCCGGGGAGCACGTCTTCCTCGAGGTCGGCGGCTGCTTCCGGCGGTACCACACGGCGATGATGCGGACCGTGGTGCTCGACGACCTGTCGCGCAGCATGCTGGTGGCGCAGGAGCGGATGAAGCTGGCGCTCGCGGAGGTCAAGGCGGCCATCCGGCCCGGGCTCACCGTGTCCGACGCCGACAACATCGTGCGGAACATCATCTCGGACAACGGCGTCGGCGCACGGCTGGTGACCCGGTCGGGATACTCGATCGGCATCGCGTTCCCGCCCAGCTGGGACGAGGGCTACATCGTCAGCCTCAACCAGGGCGACCCGCGCGTGCTCCGGGAGGGGATGACGTTCCACATCATCCCGTGGATGTGGGGCGTCGACGGCGACAAGACCGTCGGCATCTCCGACACGGTCCGGGTGACGGCCGACGGGTGCGAGTCGTTCTTCACCCTGGCCGAGGACTTCACCTGCAAGCCCGAGCACGCCGCGGGGAGGGCGGAGGCCGAGCCCCTCGCGCTCGTGCAGGACACGACCACGGACGCCACCGAGGAGGAGACCGCATGATGCTGATCGCGACCGACCCGAGCACGGGCGAGGTGGTCCGCGAGGTCCCGGCGGCGACGCCGGGCGAGGTGGACACCACCCTGGCGGCCGCCGAGGCGGCACGGTCCGCGTGGCGGGACCGGGGGCTCGACGGGCGCGCCGAGGTGCTGCACGCGGTGGCGGCGGACCTGCGCGCGCGGGCCGACGAGCTGGCGCCCCTCATGACGCAGGAGATGGGCAAGCCGATCTCCGAGGCGCTCGGCGAGGTGGAGAAGGCGGCCTGGTGCGCGGAGCACTACGCCGAGCACGCGGCGGCGTACCTGGCGACCGAGGACATCGCCTCCGACGCGACGCGCAGCTACGTGCAGCACCTGCCGCTCGGCACGGTGCTCGGCGTGCTGCCGTGGAACGCGCCGTTCTGGCTGGCCCTGCGCTTCGCGGCGCCCGCCCTCATGGCGGGCAACACGGCCGTGCTCAAGCACGACCCGCACGTGCCGGGCTGCGCGGAGGCGATCGGCGACGTGTTCGCTCGGGCGCTGTCGGCGTCGGGCGCGCCGCAGGGCGTGTTCCTCAACCTGCCGCTGGAGACCGCGGACGTCGCCGGCGTCATCCGCGACCGGCGCGTGCAGGCGGTGTCGTTCACCGGGTCGTCGCGCGGGGGGTCGGCCGTGGCGAGCGTCGCGGCCGCCGAGATCAAGCCCGCCGTGCTGGAGCTGGGCGGCTCCGACCCGTGCGTGGTCCTCGCCGACGCCGACCTGGACGCCGCGGCCGACACCATCGCCCTGTCGCGCATCATCAACGCGGGCCAGTCGTGCATCGCCGCGAAGCGGATCATCGTCGAGGACGCCGTGCACGACGCGCTGGTCGACCGGCTCCGGGACCGGCTCGCCGCGCTGAAGGTGGGCGACCCGCGCGACCCCGCCACGCAGGTGGGGCCGATCGCCCGCGCGGACCTGCGCGAGAACCTGCACCGCCAGGTCACGCAGACGGTGCAGGCGGGGGCGCGCCTGCTTCTCGGGGGCGAGCTGCCCGACGGCCCGGGCTTCTTCTACCCGCCCACCCTGCTCGACGACGTCACCGACGACATGACCGCCGCCTGCGAGGAGACGTTCGGTCCGGTCATGGCGGTGCTGCGGGCCGCCGACGCCGACGAGGCGCTCGAGACCGCGAACCGGACCGAGTACGGCCTGGCGGCGAGCGTCTGGACCACGCCGGAGCGCGGCGAGGCGATGGCCCGCCACATCGCGGCCGGTCAGGTCTCGGTGAACGGCATCGTCAAGACCGACCCCCGGCTGCCCAGCGGCGGGGTGAAGCGCTCCGGGTACGGGCGCGAGCTCGGCCCGCACGGCATCAAGGAGTTCGTCAACGTGCAGCAGGTGTGGGTCGGCCCGCGCCAGGGCTGAGCCCGGCGCGGGCCGACCGTGCGGGGACGGTCGTCAGTCCACCGTGGCGAAGCTGGGGTGCGGCGGCTGGTTGTACGCCGTGTTCTGCCACGCGACGGCCAGCCGGTACTGCCGGTCCTCCATGAGGGACGGGTGCGCGATGGCGGTCGGGATGTCCGTGGAGTAGATCCGCAGCGCGCTGGAGTCGGTCGTGCGGAAGACGACCTCTTCGCGCCAGTCGCCGAGGATGTCGGCCTGGAGCGCCGGCGTCGCCTTGGTGCCGTTGTTCGAGGCGACCCCCTCGCCCGTGAGGAGGCGGGTGTCGCCGCTGGCGCCGTACTTGTCGATGTGGGTGTCGTCCAGCAGCTCGCGCTGCCCGTCGCCGTCCCACCAGATCACGAAGTTGGTGGAGCCTGGCTTGCGGCCGACCTCCGAGCCGTCCGTCGCGCTGCGCAGGCCGGAGACCTTGGACGACCAGACCTCGGCGCCGGGGTTGTCCGCGGTGATGTCCGCGGCCACTCCGCGCCCGTTGTCGGACCCGGCGGCGGGGGCGCTGGAGAGGATCCTGCCGGTGGCGGCGTCGGCCACCCAGTGGGCCGGGTCGGTGCCCGACTCCGACGGCTTGAACACCTCCAGCCCGGGGTTCGAGGGCACCAGGTCGCTCACGTGGTACGCGTCGCCGTGGTGGGTGCCGTTCTGCCACAGCCCGTTCCCGTTGTCGTCGATCGCCATCGACCCGTAGAGGATCTCGTCGCGGCCGTCGTCGTCCACGTCCGCGATCGACAGCTGATGGTTGCCGCGGCCCGTCCAGTCGGGCCCGTTGGTCGACGAGCTCGAGTCGAACGTCCAGCGGCGGGTGAGCGCCCCGTCGCGGAAGTCCCACGCGGAGACGGCCGTCCTGGCGTAGTAGCCGCGCCCCATGACGATGCTCGGCCGGGACCCGTCGAGGTACGCCGTGCCCGCGAGGAAGCGGTCCACCCGGTTGCCGTACGTGTCGCCCCAGTCGCCGACGTTGCCGCGGGCGGGGCGGAAGTCGACGGTGTCGAGCTCGGCGCCGTCGGTGCCCCGGAAGACCGAGAGGAACTCGGGCCCGCTGAGCACGTAGCCGCTGGAGTTGCGGTGGTCGGCGTCGCCGTCCCCGATCACTCGGCCGGTGCCCGAGACGGTGCCGTCGCCGGTCTTCACGGCGACCTCCGCGGCGCCGTCGCCGTCGTAGTCGTACACCTGGAACTGCGTGTAGTGCGCCCCGGCGCGGATGTTGCGGCCGAGGTCGACGCGCCACAGCCGCTCGCCGTCGAGCTCGTAGGCGTCGAGGTAGACGTTGCCCGTGACGCCGGACTGCGAGTTGTCCTTGGCGTTGCTCGGGTCCCACTTCAGGACGATCTCGTACTCGCCGTCGCCGTCGAGGTCGCCCACCGACGCGTCGTTCGCGGAGTAGGTGTAGCCGCTGCCGGCGGGCGGCACGTCCAGCGGGACGTCGAGCGAGCTCGCCTCGGCGCCCGCGACGGGCGCGAGCGTCAGGGACTCGCCGGCGACCTGCCCGGCGGCTCCCTCGGCGGAGGGGTCGTCGGACCGTGCGGCCGCGGCACGCGCGGCCCCGTCCCTGACGGCGAGGACGGCGTAGCGGGCGTCGGCGGGCGCGCCGCGGTCGAGGAACGACGTCGCGCCGGTCACGGCGGGCCCGGGCACCCGGACGCCGTCGCGGTAGACGTGGAACGCGGCGTCGCCGCCGTCGGACGCCAGGAGGCGCCAGCTCACGCGGTTGCCGTCGGCGGTGGGTGTGCTGATCACCGCCCGGCCGCCGGGCGACGCGTCCGCGGCGGACGTCGGCACCGCGGGGGCGGGCGGGTCGCCGGCGGCGCCGGCGGCGACGGCGGGGGAGGCGAGGGCGAGCGCGCAGAGCGCGCCCACGGCGGTGGCGAGCGTGGTGGTGGCTGCGGTCGTGCGGAGTGTCGGCAGCATCGTTGCTCCGTTCCGGTTGAGACGATTCACACCGTTCGGGACCGAGGCTGCCAGAAACCGGTTGCTCACGTCACCCCCGGGTCTCACGACGTGGGACGCGCGGGAGGGCGGGCGCTCAGGGCTTGGGGATGCTGGTCACCGTCGTGAGGAGGAAGACCGAGTCCTCCAGCGCGCTGACGGCGTGCCGCTCGTGGGTCAGCACGCGCAGCTGCCCGGCGTGGACCTCGTCGTTCCCGTCGAGCGCGGTCACCCGCACGCGCCCGTGCAGCACCAGGACCGAGGCCGCGGGCGGCGAGTTGTGCTCGCCCAGCTCGATCCCCTCGACCAGCGCCAGGATCGTCTGCCGCAGCGGGCCGTCGTGCACGACGATCTCCGCGCTGCGACCGTTCTCGGCGGCGCGGGCCTTGTCGAGGTGGGTCGTCGTGAGGGCGTCCAGGTCGGCCATCAGGGGCTCCGTCCGTCGGTCGGCACGCGGGTCCGCGTCGTCGCGGGCCAGCCGCCCTCACCGTACCCGCGGTCGCCGCGCGTCGGGGGCGTGGCGCGTCAGGCGGCGCCGTCGATCATCCCCAGCCGGGCGAACGCCTCCGCGACGCCGCCTCGCGCGGGCCCGGGCACCACGAAGTCCGCCTCGGCGAGGACGGCGGGCGGCGCGCCCTCGACCGCCACGGCGGTGCCCGCGTACTGGAGCATCTCGACGTCGTTGTGCCCGTCGCCGACGCCGACCGCCTGCGCGGCGGTGAGCCCCAGGTGCTCCATCACGGCCGCCATCCCGACCGCCTTGTGCACCCCGGCCAGGTGGATCTCCCCGGCGTTGTCGCCCGTGTCCGCGTAGGACGAGGGGAGGATGCCGACCTCGGGGCCGAGCTCGGTACGCAGCGCCGCGATCGGCACGCGCGAGTCGAAGTAGCTGATCTTGGCGTACCGGACGCCCGCGAGGTCGCCGGGCATCCGCAGCACGTCGAGGATCTCGTGGGGTGCCGCGTCCCCGCGGACCGCGAGCCGGGCGTCGAGGCCGACCGGCCCGTACACCGCGTCGGGGGTCTCCAGCAGGTACGCGACGTCGTGGGCGTCGAGCACGTGGCGCACGCGCGTCGCGAGGTCGTCGGGGAAGCGGAGGTCGGCCACGACCTCGCCGTCGAGCCGGACGAACGCGCCCGCCGTCGCCACGACGCCGTCGAAGCCCGCCGCCAGGAGCGACGGCGGCAGCATCGACTCCGGGCGGCCCGTGCACAGCAGCACCCGGTGGCCGGCGCGCCGCGCGGCGCGGACGGCCTCCTCGTGCGCGGGCGGCACCGCGCCGTGGTCCGCGTAGGTGCCGTCCACGTCCAGGAACGCCACGCGCGCCCCGTCACTCATCGAACCCGACACGGGCGCAGTCCTCCAGGTCTTCGGCGTCGTCGTGGGCACCGTCGAGCCTAACCGCGCCGTCGGTGTCCCGTGGTTGGCTGCCCACGTGACGACGAGCACCCCGCGCGCCGAGACCTGGTCCATGATCCGTGCCGAGCGCGAGGCGCTCGCGGACGAGCTCGGGGAGCTCGACGACGCGGCGTGGGCCAGGCCTTCGCTGTGCGGGGACTGGACCGTGGAGGACGTCGTCGCGCACCTCACGGCGGGCGCGAGCACCGGCCGGTGGACGTGGCTGCGCAGCATCGTCGGGGCGCGGTTCGACGCCGACCTGCACAATGCGCGGCGCCTGGCGGAGCACCGCGGCGCGACGCCCGTCGAGACGCTCGAGCGCTTCCGCGCCGTCGCGACCAGCACGGTCGCGCCGAGCGGGCACACGGCCGCGTGGCTGGGCGAGGTCGTCGTGCACGGGCAGGACGTCCGCACGCCGCTCGGCATCCCGCGCGTGCCGCCGGTCGCCGCGACCACCGAGGTGGCGCGCTTCTTCGCCGCGCGCGACTTCACGGTCCCCGGCCGGAGCGTCGCGCGCGGCCTGCGCCTCGAGGCGACCGACGGCCCGTTCGCGCACGGCGACGGCCCCGTGGTGCGCGGCAGCACCCTCGCGCTCGTCATGGTGCTGGCGGGCCGGAGGGTGTTCTGCGACGCGCTGGCGGGTGAGGGGCTGGCGCGGGTGCGCGAACGGGTCTAGGCGCCCTGGGCCTCGGCGCCGGCCCCGGCGTAGAGGGCGGCGAACTCGGCGGACGGCGGGATCGGGGTGACGACGTCGACGAGCACGCCGTCGGGCCCGGCCACGATGAAGTGCCGCTGGCCGAACTCCTCGTCGCGCAGCGGCAGCAGCACGTCGTGCGCGCCCTCGGCGAGGACGCGGGCGTGCGCGGCGTCGACGTCGTCCACCTCGACGGTGACGAGGACGCCGGCCGCGCGGGCGCCGCGGGCGGGCTCGGGGATCGTCTCGTGGTCCGCGTCGACGACGGCGAGCTCCGCCGTGCCGGAGCGCAGGCTGACGTACCAGTCCGAGGAGAACGTCGGCGTCATGCCGAGCAGGTCGGCGTAGAAGCGCGCGGCTCCCGGGACGTCCGAGACGGCGAGGACGGGGTACAGGCTGGTGATCATGACGACTCCCGGAGGGTTTACGTACGGCGTGTATGTATCTATACATTCACGGTGTCGGTAATCTGTCAACCATGCCGAGGAGAACGAGGGCGGAGAGCGAGGCGACGGCGGCCGCGATCCTCGCCGCCGCGCGCGGGCTGTACGCGGAGCGGGGGTACGCCGCCGTGGCGGTCGAGGAGGTCGCCGCGGCGTGCGGCGTGACGCGGGGCGCCGTGTACCACCACTACGGCAGCCGCGCCGGGCTGTTCGCCGCCGTGCACGCAGACGTGACCGCGGCGGTCGGCGCGGAGATCGAGCGCGCGACCGACGGCCTCGGTGACCTGTGGGAGAGCCTCGAGGCGGGCTGCCGCGCCTTCCTGTCGGCGGTCGTCGCCGACGACGCCCGGCAGGTCGTGCTCGTCGACGGGCCGGCCGTGCTCGGCTGGGCGCGCTGGCGCGAGGACGACGCCGCGAGCTCGGGGCGGTTGCTCGACGAGGTGCTCGGCGAGCTCGCGGACGCCGGACGGGTGCGCGCCGCCGACGTGCCCGCCACGTCCGCCCTGCTGTCCGGAGCCATGAACGAGGCGGCCCTCTGGGTGGCCGCCTCGCCCGACCGCGACCGCGCGCTCGACCAGGCGTGGGCCGTGCTGCGCCGCCTGCTGCGCGGGATCGAGGCCTGAGCCCGGTGGGCCTGCCGGGTTCGGGTGCCCGTCAGGTGACCGCGCCGAGCTGCCAGGGCACGAACTCGTCGGCGCCCAGGTCGAGCTCCTCCGAGACGGTCTGCTCCCCGGACGCGACGGCGAGGATCTTCTCGAACAGCTCCTCGCCCACCTCCTCGACGCTCAGCCCGGTCTCGACGATCCGGCCGGCGTCGAGGTCCATGTCCTCGCTCATGCGGCGGTAGGTGTCGGAGTTCGTCGCGACCTTGATCGACGGCGACGGCTTGCAGCCCAGGACGGAGCCCCGCCCGGTCGTGAAGACGACGACGTTCGCGCCGCCCGCGACGATGCCCGTCACGGACACCGGGTCGTAGCCGGGCGTGTCCATGAAGGTCATGCCGCGCTCGGTGACGGGCTCGGCGTACTCGTGGACGGCGACGAGGTCGGCCGCGCCCGCCTTGGCGACGGCGCCGAGCGACTTCTCGAGGATGGTCGTGAGACCGCCGGCCTTGTTGCCGGGGGACGGGTTGTTGTCGAGCGTGCCGCCGCCGGCCGCCGCGTAGCCCTGCCACCAGTCGAGCCGGTCGAGCAGGCGCTGGCCCACCTCCCGCGACACGGCGCGGCGCAGCAGCAGGTGCTCGGCGCCGAACACCTCGGGCGTCTCGGCGAGGATCGACGTGCCGCCCTGCGCGACGAGCAGGTCGGAGGCGTGGCCGAGCGCGGGGTTGGCCGTGATCCCCGAGAACCCGTCGGAGCCGCCGCAGTTGAGGCCCAGCACGAGCTCGGACGCGGGGGCCTCCTCGCGTCGCAGCGCGTCGATCGCGGGCAGCATCTCGGTGACGGCGGCGACGCCCGCGCGCACGGTGGCGCGGATGCCGCCGGTGTCCTGGATGGTGAGCGTGCGCACGGGCAGGTCGTCGCGCAGCTCCAGGCCGTCGAGCACGGAGGCGGCGGGCAGCATCTCGCAGCCGAGCCCGACGACGAGCAGCCCGGCCATGTTCGCGTGGGACGCGTACCCGCGCAGCGTGCGCAGGGTGACCTGCGCGCCTTCCGACGTCGGGACCAGGCCGCAGCCGGTGTCGTGCGTGAGCGCGACGACGCCGTCGACGTGGGGGTAGGCGTCGAGCACCGGGCCGCGGAACTGGTCCGCGATCATCCGGGCGGTGGACGCCGAGCAGTTCACGGACGTGAGGATGCCGACGTAGTTGCGGGTGCCCCAGCGGCCGTCCGAGCGGCGGTAGCCCTGGAACGTGCGGCGCGTCGTGGGCTCGGGGAGCGTGGTGCGCGCGGTGCCGAACTCGTACTCGCGCGCGCCGTCGTCCATGCCCAGGTTGTGCGTGTGCACGTGGTCGCCCGGCGCGACGTCCCTCGTCGCGCGGCCGATGGACTGCCCGTACTTGCGCACCTCCGTGCCGGCCGCCACGGGGCGGACGGCGAGCTTGTGCCCCCGGGGCAGGGTGGAGCGGGTGGTCGCCTCGGTGCCGTCGGGCAGGCGCACGGTGGTGCCTGCGGGCACCTGGCGCGTCGTGACGGCGACGTCGTCGGCCGGCCGCAGCAGCAGCGCGACGTCGGCGAGGTCGACGACGTCCGGCAGCGGCGGATCGGCCGGCGCGCCCGGCGTGGGGGTCGCCGCGAGCGGCAGCAGCGGGTGGTGCGGGGCGGTGCTCATCGGATCGCGACCTCGGGATCGGTGGAGAGGGGACGGGAGTCGGTGACGGCGGGGGACGCCGGCGCGGTGGACGCGCGCACGACGAGCTCGACGGACAGCCGGCGGTGCTCGGGCTCGGGGGAGCCGCCGGCCAGCAGGTCGACGGCGACCCGTCCGGCCCGGGCCAGCGGGACGGCGACGGTGGTCAGGGCGGGAGTCACGAGCGACGCGGCGGCGACGTCGTCGAACCCGACGACGGACACGTCGGCGGGCGTCGCGACCCCGCGCGCGTGCAGCCGGGCCAGGACGCCGAGGGCGACGAGGTCGTTGAAGCACAGCACCGCCGTGGCGCCGGCGGCGAGCGCGAGGTCCGCGGCCTGGACGCCGCCCCCGTGCGTCGGCCGGAAGCTGCCGAGGTCCAGCACGGCGTCGCCGGTCGTGCCCGTCGAGAGCCTGGCCAGCGCCGTCCGGCGCTCGGCGTCCGACCACGAGGAGCGCGGGCCGCCGGCATAGGCGACGACGTCGTGCCCCAGGGCGCGCAGGTGGTCGAGCGCCTGGCGCACCCCGTCGGCGATGTCGAAGGAGACCGACGGCGCGTCGGGCGCCTCGCGGTTGACCAGCGCGACCGGGCCGTCCGCGGCCGCCAGCAGCGGCCCGAGCCGGTCGGCGGGCAGGCGTGGCGAGCAGAGCACGAGCCCGTCGACCCGGTCGCCGAGCCGGGTGATGACGTCGGGCTCGACGGTGACGTCCTCGTCGGTGTCGGCGACGAGGACCTCGCGACCCGTCTCCCGGGCCCGCGCCTGCACGCCCTTGGCGACAGCCGCGAAGAACGGGTTGGCGAGGTCGGGCACGACCAGGCCGACCGTGCCCGTGCTGCCGGTGGTCAGCGCGCGGGCTGCGGGGTGGGGCCGGTAGCCGAGCGACTCCGCGGCCCGGGCCACCTGGGCGCGGTTGGCCGCCGACACGTGCGGCGCGTCGCTCATCGCGCGCGACGCGGTGGCGAGCGAGACGCCCGCCGCGCGAGCGACGTCGCGGAGCGTGACCACGCGGGCCTCCCGGGGCTGCGTCGGGGTGGACGATCGGTCGGCTGGAACCGGTTCCAGCCTGTTCCACACCCTACCCGCCGCCCGGGCTGTCGGGAACCCCGAGCTCAGGCGGGCTCGTCGTCGAGCCAGCGGAACCACGCGTCGGGCACGTCCTCGTCCAGCCGCCGTACCTCGTGGCTCCCGAGGACGCCCGCGGTGAGGAGACCGGTCGCGACGAGCCGGGCGACGGCTCCCGCGCCGGGCGGGTTGAAGTGCGTGTCGTCGCGGCGCCCGTCGTCGGCGTGGAAGAAGAGGTGCAGCGTGCGCTCCGGCCCGAGGTCGTGCCACAGCGCGAGCGAGTCGCGCTGGACGTCCACGAGCGGCACGTCCTCGCGCGCGGCGAGGGCGCGCATCGCGTCGGGGTACTCGCCGTGGGCGGGCACGGCCCGGCCCGCGTCGTCGAACCGGCGTCGTTCGACCGACGTCGCGAGCACCGGCCGCGCGCCGGCGGCGCGCGCGACGTCGACGAACCGGGCGAGGTGCTCGGCGTACGACGTCCACGGCTCGGTGTACCGCTCGGGGTCCTCGACCTTCGCGTCGTTGTGGCCGAACTGGATCACCAGGACGTCGCCCGCCCGCAGGTCGCGGGCCACGGCGTCGAGCCGGCCCTGGGCGACGAAGCTGCGCGAGCTGCGGCCGTTGCGCGCGTGGTTGGCGACGGCGACGGCGTCGGCGAGGTAGTACGGCAGGGCCATGCCCCAGCCGGTCTCGGGCGCGGCGGCGCGGCTCTTCGGGCCGGCGGTGGAGTCGCCGGCGAGATGGACGGTGCGGGTCATGCGGGTCCTTTCGGAGGGAGCGGACGGCCGGAACCGGGCAAGCGCTTGCCGATCACCCTAGCGGGGGTGCGACACGACGAGATCGCGTGCATCCGCGCACGTCCAGGGCGTAGCGTCGGCGCCGAGCGACCGACACGTGCCACGCACCACCGGAGTATGCGAGGAGTCAGCGATGCCCCGTCCGCCGTTCCCGGCCCCCGTGCTCGACCTGCTGCGCCGTCCCCAGCCCGCCGTGATCGGCGTCGTCCGCCCGGACGGCAGCCCCGTCACCGCGGCGACGTGGTACCTGCTCGAGGAGGACGGCGCGGGCGGCTGGCACGTGCTGGTGAACCTCGACGCGACGCGCAAGCGGGTGCAGCACCTGCGCGCGAACCCGCACGTCAGCCTCACCGTGCTGGACGACGACTGGTACACGCACGCCACCCTGCTCGGCCGCGTCACCGCGTGGCGCGACGACGTCGACCTCGCCGACACCGACCGCATCGCGCGCCACTACACCGGCGACGCGTACGGCGTGCGGGACCGCGCGCGCGTGACCGCCGTGGTCGAGGTCGACCGCTGGACGGCGTGGGGCAGCCTGCGCAGCTCGCTCGGCACCCCGAACGACACGGTCCGCTGAGGGAGGCGGCCGTGCGCATCGGAGCCCCCCGCACCGCCGGGGCGGACCCGCGCCTCGTCGCCGTCACCCCGGACGCGGTGCGGCGCCTCGTCGACCTCGGGCACGACGTCGTCGTGGAGCCCGGGGTCGGGGACGGCGCACGCCTGCCCGCGCACGACTACGTGGCGGCGGGGGCCCGTGTCGCGGACCGCGCCGACGTGTGGGCGGCCGACGTCGTGGTCACGCTGCACGCGCCGGGCCTCGCCGAGCTCGACCTGATGCGGCCGGGCGCGACGCTCGTCGCGCAGCTCGCCCCGCCGACGAGCCCCGACCTGCTGGCGGCGCTCGCCGCCCGCGGCGTGACGGCGCTGGCCCTCGACGCGGTGCCGCGCATCTCGCGCGCGCAGGCCCTGGACGTCCTGTCGGCGCTGTCCAACGTGGCCGGCTACCGCGCGGTGGTCGAGGCGGCCGAGGAGTTCGGCGGCATGTTCACCGGTCAGGTGACGGCCGCGGGCAGCACCCCGCCCGCGCGGGTGTTCGTCATCGGCGCCGGCGTGGCCGGCCTGGCCGCGATCGGCACCGCGGTGAGCCTCGGCGCCGAGGTGCACGCGTTCGACGTGCGGCCCGAGGCGGCCGAGCAGATCGAGTCGCTCGGCGCGCGCGTCGTGCGGGCCGACGACGCCGTCCAGCAGGTCAGCGCCGACGGGTACGCGAGCGCGCAGAGCGCCGACCAGGAGGCCGCGGCCCTGCGCGCGTACGCGGAGCAGTCCGCGCGGGCGGACGTCGTCGTCACGACCGCCCTCGTGCGCGGCGCGGCGCCCACCACGATCACCCGCGCGATGCTCGACGCGATGCGACCCGGCTCGGTGGTCGTGGACCTCGCCGCGCCCGGTGGCGGCAACTGCGAGGCCACGGTGCCGGGGGAGCGGGTGGTCACCGGCCGCGGGGTCGTCGTGCTCGGCTACACGGACCTGGCCGCGCGGCTGCCGCAGCACAGCTCGCGGCTGCTCGGCACGGTGGTCGTCAACCTGATCACGCTGCTCACGCCGGGGAAGGACGGCCGGGTGGCGCTCGACCTCGACGACCCGGTGGTCCGCGGCATGACGGTGACCCATGAGGGCGCGGTGACGTGGCCGCCCCCGCCCGTCGCGGTGTCCGCGGCGCCGCCACCGGCCCCGGCGCCCCCGCCGCCCGAGGCTGCTGCCGCCGACCCCGGGGCCGAGCGCCGTCGCCGCGGGATGCGCCGCACGGTGCTGGGCGCGCTCGGCGCCGTGGCCGCCGGCCTGCTGATCGCCGCCTCGCCGCCGGACGCCGTCGGGCACTACACGGTGTTCGCGCTCGCGGTGGTGGTGGGCTTCTACGTGATCTCGAACGTCACGCACGCGCTGCACACGCCGCTCATGGCCCAGACCAACGCCATCAGCGGCATCATCATGGTCGGCGCGCTGCTGCAGATCGGCGACCCGTCGCCGCTCGTCACGACGCTCGCCGTCGTGGCCGCCGCGCTCGCGAGCGTCAACGTGTTCGGCGGGTTCCTCGTGACCCGCAGGATGCTGGGCATGTTCCGTCCTGAGACCCCGGGCGGGGAGGCGTCATGACGGTGACGTCGGTCGCGCAGGCCGCGTACGTGATCGCGGGGCTGCTGTTCGTGCTGTCCTTGGCGGGGCTGTCCGCGCAGGAGTCCGCACGGCGCGGCACGGTGCTCGGGATGCTCGGCATGGGGCTGGCGATCGCCGCGACGATCGCGCTGGCGCTCGACCGGTCGCAGCGCCCGTGGCCCGTGACGGCGGGGCTGATCCTGCTGGTGCTGGTCGTGGGCGCGGCGGTGGGGTCGTGGCGGGCGCGGCGCGTCGAGATGACGCAGATGCCGGAGCTCATCGCCCTGCTGCACTCGTTCGTGGGGCTCTCGGCGGTGCTGGTGGGCTACGGCTCATTCCTCGCGGAGCCGGTGGGTGCCGCGGCGGCGGGCGGCGACACCGTGCACCGCGTCGAGGTGTTCCTCGGCGTGCTCATCGGCGCGGTGACGTTCACGGGCTCGGTCGTGGCGTTCGGCAAGCTCTCCGGGCGGCTGCCCTCGGCGCCGCTCACGCTGCCCGGCCGGCACGCGCTCAACCTGCTGGCGCTCGTCGCGTCCGCCGGCCTGCTGGCCTGGTTCGTCACCGCGGACGACGTCGGGGCCGCGGTCCTGCCGCTGGTGCTCATGACGCTCGTCGCGCTGGCGCTCGGCTGGCACCTCGTCGCCGCGATCGGCGGCGGGGACATGCCGGTCGTCGTGTCGATGCTCAACTCGTACTCCGGCTGGGCCGCGGCGGCGGCGGGCTTCACGCTCGGCAACGACCTGCTCATCATCACGGGTGCCCTGGTCGGGGCGTCCGGCGCGATCCTCAGCTACCTCATGTGCCAGGCGATGAACCGGTCGTTCTGGTCCGTCGTGCTCGGCGGCTTCGGCGCGGGGGCGACCGGTGGCCCCGGCGGCGGCACGCAGGAGGCGGGGGAGGTGCGCGAGACGTCGCCGGACGAGGTGGCGGGACTACTCACCGCGGCGCGCTCGGTCGTCGTCGTGCCCGGGTACGGCATGGCGGTGGCGAAGGCGCAGCACCCGGTGGCGGACCTCGCCGAGCGGCTGCGGGCGCGCGGCGTGACCGTGCGGTTCGGCGTGCACCCCGTGGCGGGGCGGCTGCCGGGCCACATGAACGTGCTGCTGGCCGAGGCGCGCGTGCCCTACGACCTGGTGCTCGAGATGGACGAGGTCAACCCCGACCTGCCCGGCACGGACGTCGTGCTCGTCATCGGCGCGAACGACACGGTGAACCCGGCGGCGCAGGACGACCCGTCGTCACCCATCGCGGGCATGCCCGTCATCGAGGCGTGGAAGGCGCGCGACGTCGTGGTGTTCAAGCGGTCTCTCGCCACCGGCTACGCGGGCGTGCAGAACCCGCTGTTCTTCCGCGAGAACACCCGGATGCTCTTCGGCGACGCCAGGGAGCAGGTGGACAAGATCGTCCAGGCTCTCTGACGCCGCCGAGGAGGGTCGAGCTCAGAAGCGGGAGTCCGCCTGCGACTCGTAGACCGCGGCGTCCAGGACGCCGTCGGCGTGCAGGTACGACGGCGAGTCGGGGACCGGCGTCGCGTCGATCGTGCTGGCGTCGGCGGGCACGCCGTCCAGGCTGGGCATGACCGAGGCGAGCTCGGGACGCCACTTGGTGAACCGGAACGGGAAGCACCGCTCGAGCAGGTCGACCATCGCGGAGGCCGCGGTCGAGGCGCCCGGCGAGGCGCCCAGCAGGCCGGCGATGGAGCCCTCGGCTCCCGTGACGATCTCGGTGCCGAACTGCAGCACGCCCTTGCCGTCGGCGTCGCGCTTGATGACCTGCACGCGCTGCCCGGCCGTCAGCTTCTCCCAGTCCTTGGGGTGGGCGGTCGGCATGAACTGCTGCAGCGCCTGGAACTTGGTCTCGGGCGCGGCCATGAGCTGGCCGACGAGGTACTGCGTGAGGTCGAGGTTCTTGAGGCCCGCACCGAGCATCGACGTGACGTTGTTGGCGCGCAGCGACGTGATCAGGCCCAGGTACTTGCCCTTCTTGAGGTACTTGGGGCTGAAGCCGGCGTAGGGGCCGAACATGAGGTACGTCTTGCCGTCGACCACGCGGGTGTCGAGGTGCGGCACGGACATCGGCGGGGCGCCGACGTCGGCCTTGCCGTACACCTTGGCCTGGTGCTGGGCGACGAGCTCCGGGTTGTCGGTGCGCAGGAACTCGCCCGAGATCGGGAAACCGCCGAAGCCCTTGATCTCGGGGATGCCGGCCGACTGGAGCAGGGGGAGCGCGCCACCGCCGGCGCCGACGAAGACGAACTTCGCGGTGACGGTGCTGGTGCGGTTCCGCGCGTTCCACGAGCGGTCCTTGACGCGCAGGCGCCAGCGGCCGTCCTTGGTGCGCTTGAGGCTCTTGACCTCGTGCTGCAGCTTGAGCTCGGCCCCGTTCGCGACGAGCCCGTCCACGAGCTGGCGCGTGAGGTTGCCGAAGTCGACGTCGGTGCCCGACGTCGCGCGGGTCGCGGCGATCGGCTCGTCGGCGTCGCGCTCGGTGGTCAGGAGCGGCGCCCAGCGGCCGACGGTCGCGCGGTCGGTGCTGTACTCGAGGTCGCGGAAGAGGGGGTGCACGCGCAGGGTCTCGTACCGGCGGCGCAGGTAGTCCACGTTCTTCTCGCCGCGCACGAACGTCATGTGCGGGGTGTTGCTGAGGAACGAGTCGTCCTTGAGACGGCCGGTGGCGAGCAGGTGCTGCCAGAGCTCGCGCGAGATCTCGAACTGCTCGTTGATCGCCACCGCCTTGGTGATGTCGATCGAGCCGTCCTTGCGCTCGGGCGTGTAGTTGAGCTCGCAGAGCGCGGCGTGCCCGGTGCCCGCGTTGTTCCACGGGTTCGAGGACTCCTGCGCCACGTCGTCCAGGCGCTCGTAGATCCGGATGGACCACGACGGCTCGAGCTGCTGGAGCAGCGTGCCGAGCGTGGCGCTCATGATTCCGCCGCCGATGAGGACGACGTCGACGTCGGCCCCTGTGGGGGCCCCAGCAGTCGTAGCACTCGAAGTCACCGGCTCACCATACGCCGCGCGTGAAAACTGTCACAAAGAATGAGAGCAACCTCACACGGGCCCCTGACCTGCAGTGACGTGGGTCACATCGACCGCTGGGCGCCGCCGCAGGTCAGGGCTTCGGCGCCGCCGACGACGGCCACGGGCCAAGCGCGGGCCGCGGCACGGCGACGCCGTCCCGGAGCGCCGAGACGGGCCGCTCGGGCGTGCGCCCGGCGAGCCATGCGGCGACGTCGCGCGCGTCACCGACGAGCTCGAGCCCACCGCCGTCCGCCGGGAGCCGCACCGCGAGGAACTCCCGCAGGTGCGCGCAGAACGCGTCGTCCCACGTGTCGTACCCGAGGGCGCGGTCGCCGAGGCCGGCGGTCGCGTCGACGGAGTGGATGCGCGCCTCGCGCCACCAGGCGAGCAGGGCGTCGGACAGGTAGAGCCAGCGCTCGTCGGGCGTGCCGTCGTCGGGCACCACGACCGGGCCGTAGTGGGCCTGCGGC
>JADHZE010000054.1 GCA_026934365.1 Isoptericola sp. QY 916
CTCGCCTTCCTCGCCGGGGGCCGCGACGCCCACCGGCTCGGTGGTCTCCCCGTCCGGGGTGACCAGCCGCGGGGCGGGGCACGTCGGGCACGTCCGGCACGGTCGGCACGGTCGGGTGGGTCGACGGGCTGATCGTCATGGCGCCTCCGGTGGGTCGGGCCCCGGCCCGCCGGACGCTTCCGCTGACGGCACCACCGAGGAGTGGGAGCATCATCATCATGGACACGTCCCACGGCGCGGTGCCACCTCGGCCGCGGTCCCAGAGCCCGGCCCGACCGCCCGCGGCGCGCGGCTGGCGGCTGGCCGCCGCGCTCGCGGTCCTGGTCTCGGCCGTCGTCCACGTCGTGCTGTACGTCGACGGCTACGACACCATCGCCGTCGTCGGCCCTCTCTTCCTCCTCAACGCCGTGGCCGGGGTCGTGCTGGCCGCGCTGCTGGTCGTCTGGCGGCACTGGCTGCCGCTGGTCGGAGGGATCGGCTTCGGCGGCCTGACCCTGCTGGCGTTCGTGCTGTCGACGACGGTCGGCTTCTACGGCGTCAACGAGACGTTCGCGGGCACCACCGAGATCGTCGCCGCGGCGGCCGAGGTGGTCGCGGTGGTGGCGTCGGCCGTGGCGCTCCTGCGGGAGTACGTGCGCTGACGGGCCTGTGGAGGGCGGGCCGACGTCGTCGGCGGCGCCCCCTACGATCGAGGACGTGAGCCACCCCGACGACCCGTACGCCGACCTCGTGTTCGACCCGACGGACGAGGACGTCCCGCCGCCTGACGACCAGGCGCCCGAGCGCGAGCCCGAGAACGAGCACGGCGCCCCGCCCTCGGCCCCGTCTCCCGCGATCCCGACGGACGCCCCGGGGCCCGACGCAGCCAAGCGGGCGAAGCTCGCGATGCTCCGCGGCCTGCTCGACAGCGCGGGCGAGGGCGGCGGCACGCTGCGCGAGCAGGCCGAGGAGGCGCTGCGCGCGCTCGTCGGCCGGGAGGACTCCGCGTTGCGCGAGGACCAGTGGCGCGCGATCGAGGCCCTGGTCGCGTTCCGCCGTCGTGCGCTCGTCGTGCAGCGCACCGGGTGGGGCAAGTCCGCCGTGTACTTCGTCGCCACGTCGCTGCTGCGGTCCCGGGGAGCGGGGCCCACCGTCATCGTCTCGCCGCTCCTGGCACTCATGCGCGACCAGATCGCGGCGGCGGCGCGTGCCGGGATCCGCGCCGTGACGATCAACTCGTCGAACGTCACCGAGTGGGACCAGGTGCACGCGGCCATCGCGGCCGGCGAGGTGGACGTGCTGCTGTGCTCGCCCGAGCGCCTCAACAACCCGGCGTTCCGCGACGAGGTGCTCCCCCGCCTCGCGGCCGACGCCGGCCTCGTGGTGATCGACGAGGCGCACTGCATCTCCGACTGGGGCCACGACTTCCGGCCCGACTACCGCCGCATCCGCACGCTGCTCGCCGACCTGCCGCCCGGCATCCCCGTCCTCGCGACCACGGCCACGGCGAACGCCCGCGTCACCGCCGACGTCGCCGAGCAGCTCGGCGTGCACGGCGCGGCCCCCGGCGGCGGCTCTGCCCCGGACGAGGACGTGCTCGTGCTGCGGGGCGGCCTGGACCGCGAGTCGCTGCACCTCGCCGTGCTCGAGTTCCCCGACCAGCCCACGCGCGTGGCGTGGCTCGTCGAGGCGCTGCAGGACGTCGAGGGGTCGGGCATCGTCTACTGCCTCACCGTGTCCGCCGCCGAGCAGGTGGCCGAGCAGCTCCGGGGCGCGGGCCTGGCCGTCGCCGCATACACCGGGCGGACCGACCCCACCCAGCGGGAGCAGCTCGAGGAGGACCTCAAGGAGAACCGGGTCAAGGCCCTGGTGGCGACGTCCGCGCTCGGCATGGGCTTCGACAAGCCCGACCTCGCGTTCGTCGTGCACCTCGGTGCCCCGTCCTCCCCCATCGCCTACTACCAGCAGGTGGGCCGCGCCGGCCGTGGCGTGGACGACGCCGTCGTCGTGCTGCTCCCCGGGCACGAGGACCGCGCGATCTGGGACTGGTTCGGGTCGCAGGCGTTCCCCGCCGAGCCGCAGGTCCGCGCCACGCTCGGGGCCCTCGGGGCCTCCGAGGGCGCGCAGTCCACCGCCGCGCTGGAGACGCAGGTCGACCTCAAGCGGTCCCGGCTGGAGACGATGCTCAAGGTGCTCGACGTCGACGGCGCCGTGCGCCGCGTGCAGGGCGGCTGGGTCGCCACGGGCACCCCGTGGGCGTACGACGCCGAGCGTTACGCGCGGGTGGAGGCCACCCGCCAGGCGGAGCAGCAGGCGATGGTCGACTACGTGGCCACCTCCGGGTGCCGGATGGCGTACCTGCGCGCCCAGCTCGACGACCCGGAGCTGCCGGACGGCTGGGCCTGCGGTCGCTGCGACCGGTGCGACGGCGTCACCCTGCCCGCCGTCCCCGACGCGGAGGCCGTCGCCGCCGCGCGGGCCGACATGGACCGACCCGGCGTGGAGGTCGGGCCGCGCGCGATGTGGCCGTCCGGGCTCACGGCCCTCGGCCTCGACCTCAAGGGCAAGATCGCGCCCGAGGATCGCGCCGAGCCCGGTCGTGCGGTGGCCCGGCTCGACGGCCTGGGGTGGTCCGGTCCGTTGCGGGACCTGTTCGCGGCCGGCGCCCCGGACGGCGAGGTGCCCGTGCCGCTGCGGCACGCCGCCGCTCGCGTCCTCGACGACTGGGACGCGATCCGCCCGGACGGCACCGAGACCTCCGATCCCGCCGCGGAGGGCGGCCGCCGCACGACGATCGAGGGGGTCGTAGCGGTGCGGTCCACGACGCGCCCGCAGCTGACGTACCACCTGGCGTCCGGGCTGGCCGCCTACCTGGGCGTGCCGCTCATCGGCGCCGTCGGCCCGGTCGCCGGCGCCGAGCAGCCCGACCGGCACGACGTGAACTCGGCGATGCGGCTGGCGGGGGTGGCGCGGCGCCTGCAGCTGGAGCTGGGCGAGGCCGCCCTGCGCGGCCTTCCCGGGCGCACCGTCCTGCTGGTGGACGACTGGACCGAGTCCGGCTGGACGCTCACGGTGGCCGCCCGGCTGCTGCGCCAGGCCGGTGCCGCGGCGGTGCACCCGTTCGTGCTCGGGGTGCGCTGACACGCCGACGACGCCCGGGAGCGTGGGTGCGCTTCAGCCGTCGAGCAGGCCCCGGACGTCGTCGGCCGCGAGCGCCCGGGCGAAGGTGCCCGCGGCGTCGTCGAGCACGGCGTCGAACAGCGCGGCCTTGCGCTGCGCAAGCGCCATGACCTTCTCCTCGATCGTGTCCTGCGCGACGAGGCGCGTCACGACGACGTTGCGGGTCTGGCCGATGCGGTGCGTCCGGTCCACGGCCTGCGCCTCCGTGGCGGGGTTCCACCAGGGGTCGAGCAGGTAGACGTAGTCGGCCTCGGTGAGGTTGAGCCCGACCCCACCCGCCTTGAGCGAGATGAGGAACACCGGCGCGTCGCCCTCCTTGAAGGCGCGGACGACGTCGGCCCGCCGGCGGGTGGCGCCGTCGAGGTAGACGACGGGCAGGCCGGCCGCGGTGACGCGCTGCTCGACGCGCCGCAGGAACGACGTGAACTGCGAGAAGACGAGGGCCCGGTGCCCCTCGGCCGCGATCTCGGTCAGCTCGTCGGTCACCACGTCGAGCTTGGCGGAGCCCACGCCCGCGTAGGCGTCATCGAGCAACGAGGCGTCGAGCGCGAGGCGCCGCAGCGTGGTCAGCGACCGGAAGATCGCCACCCGGTTCGCGTCGAAGTCCTCCAGCAGCCCGAGCAGCCGCTGCCGCTCGCGCTGCAGGTGCGTGTCGTAGACCTTGCGGTGGTCGGGCGTGAGGGGGACGCGCAGCACGCGCTCGGTGCGCTCGGGCAGCTCGGGGGCGACCTGATCCTTGGTGCGGCGCAGCACGAGCGGGCGGATCCGGCGCTTGAGCCGCGCGAGCGCGCGGTTCCCGGCCGCCACCACCTGGGGGTCGTCGTCGGCGGCCGCGGCGTCGACCAGCCGCGCCGTCTCGGCCTTGAAGCGGTGCATCGACGGGTAGAGGCCCGGAGCCACGATCGCGAGAGCGGCCCACAGCTCCATGAGGTTGTTCTCGAGCGGCGTGCCCGTGATCGCGAGCTTGAACGGGGCCCGCAGCATCCGGGCGGTCTCGTGCGCCCGCGTGCGGGGGTTCTTCGCCACCTGCGCCTCGTCGAGGATCAGCCCACCCCACTCGTGGGCGTCGAACGCGTCGAACTCGAGGCGGAAGACGGCGTACGACGTGACGACCACGTCGGCCCCGCGGGCGAGCTCGGCCAGGTCGGTGCCGAGCGTGCGCGACGTGGCGGGCATCGCCACCACCCGCAGCCCGGGCGTGAAGCGCGCCGCCTCGTCCACCCAGTTCCCCACCACCGACGCGGGCGCCACGACGACGAACGGCGGGGCGTCCGGTGCCGTCGTCCGCGCGTGCGCCAGGAACGTGAGGGCCTCGACCGTCTTGCCGAGTCCCATGTCGTCGGCCAGGATCCCCCCGAGCCCGTGCCGCCAGAGGAAGGCCAGCCACTCGAACGCCTGCCGCTGGTACGGCCTCAGCTCGGCCCGCACGCCCTCGGGGACGTCCAGCACCTCAGCGACGCGCTCCCCCGCCGCGAGCGCGCGCAGGCCGGCCAGCGAACGCCGCCATGCCTCCGCGGCCTCGACGACGTCGGCGACGTCCTCGAGCCCGCCCCACAGGTCGGCGTCGTAGCGGCTGACCCGCGCCTTGCCCGGCCGGTCGCTCAGCGCGGTGGCCTCCGTGATGAGGTCGCGCAGGCGGCCCAGCACCGGGTTGTCGAGGCGCAGCCACGACCCGTCGACCAGCAGCAGCCGCTTGTCGCCGCGCGCGAGGGCCGTGAACAGCCGGGCGAACGGGATCTCCTTGCCCGCGACGGTCACCGAGACCCCGAGGTCGAGCCAGTCGGCGTCCCCCGAGGGCGCCCCGGAGACGACGACGCGGGGGGCGGCGTCCAGGTGCAGGTAGTGCGGCACGTCGCTCGCGTCGACGCGCACGTCCGTCGCGGCCGCCAGCGCGGGGAGCACGCCGTGGGCGAGGTCGAGGGCGTCCAGGCCCTTCACCTCCGTCCGGCCGGCGAGGTCGAAGCGCTCGAAGCCCGGCACGCCTCGGACGGTCGCCTGGGCCTTGGCGCGGATCTCGGCCTCGGCGTCCGGGTCCCGCACCGGGTCCGACGCCGCCCCGTCCAGCGGGACGCGACGCGCCGAGCCCGCGCCCGGCGCCGGGTGCCCGGGCGCCGGGTACTCGAACCACCACGACAGGAGCGCGTGCTCCGGCGACGCGAAGGCCACCTCGGCGACCAGCACGGGACGCGGCGGGTCGGGCAGCGCGACGGACCCGTCGGACACGACGCGCACGGCGCGGCGGAGCACGGGGAGGTGCTCGGCGTAGAGCTCCCCCACGTCGTCGCCCGGCACCTCCACCCGGCCGACGACGACGAGCTCGCGCGCGGCGTCGGACAACCGGCGGGGCGCGGGACCGAGCCGAAGCACGGTCCGCCGGTCGGAGGCCTCGACCGCGTACAGGCCCGTGTCGCCCACCGCGCCGAGCGGGGACCCGGGCTCCGCGTCGACGCCGTCGAACGCCACGACCGGGTCGAGGCGCACCCCACCGTCCGCCGCCCCGACCGTCAGCCGAAGCTCCGCCGCGTCCGCCAGGAGCACCTCGTCGCGCGACCCGTGCGCGACGAGCGGGATCTCCAGGTCGGCCGCCTCGGCCAGCAACGCCCACAGACCGCGCCCGCCGGCGGCCAGGGGGCGCCAGGCACGACGGCCGCGACCGAACCCGCCTCCGTCGCCGAGCGCGGACCCCAGGTCGGCGAACCAGCGTCGCACCTCGGGGGCGGGCGTCGCACGCACGTCGGCGAACGCGTACAGGCCGGTGGCCAGCGCCTCCCAGCTCGCCTCGGGGGCGACCTTCCAGCCGGTGCGGCCGGGCACGACCGGCCGCACCGAGAGCTCCGGGGGCAGGCCGCCGAACGCCTCGTCGAGCCGGAACCGCAGCGCGACCGGGAGGACACCGCCGTCGCGGGCGGCGGGCTCGCGCGATCCGGGGTCCCGGGCCCCGGTCACCCCGGCCAGGCGCCCGCGCCAGCCGACGGGCACGTCGTCGTCACCGGCGTCGGCCCCCGCGGCGTCGGCCGCCTCGGGGTCAGCGCCGACGTGCAGCAGCACGGCAGCGACGTGCTTGCAGTCCTCGCGGACCGGGCAGCTGCAGGTCGATCCCTCGTAGCCGTACCGCCCGTCGGGCCCGACGGTGAACGACACGCGGCAGCTGTAGGGCTGGCTCCCGCTGCCCGCGACGCGGGCCGTGAGCTCCCGCGCGTCAGGGTCCCAGTGCCACGCGCGCACCATGCCCGCGCGCTGGTAGCCCTGGGCCCTCCGGAACGCCGCGCTCCCGACGAGGTCGCCCACCACGACCGGGTCGAGGCGGGGTGGCGGCGCGGGCATGCGTCCATGCTCGCACGGCCCTCCGACGCGGCCGCCGGTGTGAGCCCCGTGGTGCTTGGCACACTATTCGTCCGAGCCGTGGGAGCAGGGCGTCGACGCGACGGCCTCGCTCCGGCGCCGACGGTCAGTTGCCGATGTTCAGTTGCCGAAGCTCAGGTGCCGAAGCTCAGGTGCCGCAGCTCAGGTGCCGCAGCTCAGAGGAAACGCCCGCGGACGGCCTCGCCGTGCGCGGGCAGGTCCTCGTCGTTCGCGACGGCGACGATGCGGTCGGCCAGCTCCTCGAGCGCGTCGCGGGTGTACTCCACGACCTGCACGGACTTGAGGTAGGCGTGCACGCCGAGGCCGCTGGAGAAGTGCGCGGAGCCGCCGGTGGGGAGCACGTGGTTGCTGCCCGCCATGTAGTCGCCGAGGGAGACCGGCGACCACGGACCGACGAAGATCGCCCCCGCCGAACGCACGCGCTCGGCGAGCGCCGCGGCCCCCTCGGTCTGGATCTCCAGGTGCTCCGCGCCGTAGGCGTCCACCACCGCGAGGCCCTGCTCCAGGTCGTCGACGAGCACGACGGCGGACTGCGGCCCGCCGAGCGCCTGCAGGACGCGCGCGGAGTGCTTGGTGGACCCCACCAGGTCGCTCAGCCGGGCCTCCACGGCACCGGCGAGCTCCACGGACGGAGTGACCAGCACGGAGGCGGCCATCGGGTCGTGCTCGGCCTGGCTGATGAGGTCGAGGGCGACGTGCCCCGGGTCGGCGGTGGCGTCGGCCAGCACGGCGATCTCCGTGGGCCCTGCCTCGGCGTCGATGCCGACGACGCCGCGCACCAGGCGCTTGGCCGCCGTCACGTACACGTTGCCCGGGCCCGTCACGACGTCCACCGGCTCGCACAGCACGTCGCCGTCCTGCGGCTCGGTGCCGGCGGCCCCGTACGCGAACATCGCCACCGCCTGCGCCCCGCCGACCGCGTAGACCTCGTCGACGCCGAGCAGCGCGCAGGCCGCGAGGATCGTCGGGTGCGGCAGCCCGCCGGCGTCCTTCTGCGGGGGCGACGCGACGGCGAGCCCGGGCACCCCGGCCTCCTGCGCGGCGACCACGTTCATGATCACGGACGACGGGTAGACGGCGCGGCCGCCGGGCACGTACAGGCCCACGCGCTGCACCGGGACCCACCGCTGGCGCACGACGGCGCCGGGCGCGAGCTGCGTGGCGTGCTCGGTCGGCACCTGAGCGGCGTGCACCGCGCGCACGCGGCGGATCGCCTCCTCCAAGCCTGCCCGCACCTGAGGGTCGAGCTCTTGGAGTGCGTCGGCCAGCGCGGCCGCCGGGACCCGCAGATGCTCCGGCCGCACACCGTCGAGGCGCTCCGACTGGTCCCGGAGCGCGGCTGCGCCGCGGGCCCGGACGTCGGCGATGATCGGGGTGACGGCCTGGATCGCCTGGTCCACCCCGACCTCGGGGCGCGGCAGCACCCCGAGCAGCTCGGTGCGGGTCAGGTCCTGCCCGCGGAGGTCGATGCGTCGGATCACCCGGCCAGTCTAGGCAGCGCGCACCGCCGCCCGGGCGCCGGTGCCGGAGAATGGACGCATGAGCGCCGAGCACGCAACGACGGACGTCCCGATCCGCGACGACATGATCCGCCTGGGCCAGTTCCTCAAGCTCGCGGGGCTGGCCGAGTCCGGCACGCACGCCCGCGACCTGGTCGCCGACGGCGAGGTCAGCGTCAACGGCGAGGCGGAGACCCGGCGCGGTCGCCAGCTCGTCCGCGGCGACCGCGTCACCGTGGCGCTCCCCGAGAGGGACGAGACCGCCGTCGTCGCCTGATGCGGACCGTGGTGGGCGTTCGTGCGGCGCCGTGGCGTGCGCCGACAGCACCGAACGAGCGCCCACGACGATCAGGCCATGTAGGTGGAGGCCATCGCGCGGTCGGGGGTGAGGCGCAGGACGACGCGCTCGGGATCGTGCTCGAGCGGCCGGTAGCGCTTCCTGTACCGCACGACGGCGTCCGCGACCTCGTCCGGGTCCTCGCTCACCTCGATCGTCCCCTCGAGCGTCAGCCACCGCCCGCCGTCGACCTGGCAGAGCGCGGCCCGCGGCCGGCCCCCGTCGGCCGTCGCCCGGCGCGCGTTGGCGACCTTCGTCGACGTGCGCCGTGCCGTGGTGCGCGCGATCCCGGCGTCGGCGTCCCAGGTGAAGGCGACAGGCACGACGTGCGGGCTGCCGTCCGCGCGCAGGGTGGTGAGGGTGGCGAGGTGGCGCTCGGTGACGAACACGAGCTGCTCGGGGTTGAGGCGGAACACGCCCCGAGCCTACGGCCGCCCGTGGCCGCCCACCGATGAGTCCGGAGGCGTGCTGCGGTCCCACGACCGACCGGACGGCCCTGCTCGTCGGCCCCGACGGGCCGGTCCGGCTGCTCGACGTCGTCGACGGGCGCGACCATCCGTCGCGGACGAGCACGTGCGGCACTCCGGGCAGCCGGTCGAGGGGCGGCGCGAGGGCTGCACGGCCGGCATCTGGAGCGTGCAGGACGCCGCGCACCTGCACCATCGCGGCGTGACGTTCGCCGTCCTCTGCGAGGGCCCCGGGGCGAGGTCGCGCCCGTCGTGGGACTCATGGGCTACCGCGTGCCCTGGTACTCGATGGGGTCTCCCCTCACGAACGAGACCACGCACCGCGGCGTCGAGGTGATCATGACGCTGGCGCAGCTGCTCGACCTGACCGTGTTCGGGCGGCAGGAGCGCTGGGAGGACTCCCCCGCCGGGTGGCCGCAGCACCCGACCGCCACCGAACGGCCGCCGAAGACCGCCCGGCGGTCGTGCCGTCAGAAGCCGTCGGTGAGGATCGGCGGCACGCGGGTGCCGTGCCGGCCTTCGTCGTGCAGGGCGCGCAGCACCACCAGCTCGTGCGGCACGACCGGTTCGGGCAGCGCGACGAACGGGAACCACCGCAGGTCCGCGACCTTGGCCGGCTCGCGGATCTGCGGGCTGCCCGCCCAGCGGGTCGCCGTGAAGAAGAAGTCGACCCGCTGCTCGAGCGCCGGGCCGCCGGGCTCCCCGCGGTGCATCGTCGTCACGGGCACCAGGTCGGCGGGGTCGACGACGACGCCGAGCTCCTCGCGGGCCTCCCTGACGGCCGCCTCCCGCACGGACTCGTCAGCCTCGACGTGGCCGGCCGCCGCCGCCGACCAGTGCCCGTCCCTGTACCCCGTGCCCTGCCGCAGCTGCAGCAGCACCTGGCCCTCGCGGCGCAGGAAGACGTACGCCGCCGGCACCACGCGGAAGCTGTGGCCGGCGGAGCCGTCGTCCCAGGTGGCGATGCCGGTCGTGCCGTGTGTCGCGCTCACGACAGGCAGCTCGGGCCGAGGAGGGCCTTGAGGTCGCCGAACAGCGCGGGCGACTTCTCGACCCGCAGCGTGTCCGCCGCGCGCACCACCGTCCGCTTGCCGGGCTCCGCGACGCTCACGTGCACCTCCGCCGAGCCCGGGTGCGTGGCGAGCACCTCGCGCAGCCGCACCATGACGGGCTCGACGCAGCGGGTGTGCGGCACGGTGACCAGCACGGGCGCGTCGGCGACGGCGGACGTGTCCGGCAGCGACACCTCCATCGCCTGCAGCTGCATCTGGTCGTCGCGGCGCCGCACGCGGCCGCGCAGCGTGACGACCTGGTCCTCCGCGAGGATCGTCGAGTACGCGAGGTACGTCTCGCCGAAGAACATCACCTCGACGGCACCCTCGAGGTCCTCGACCGTGACGGCCGCCCAGGGGTTGCCGTTCTTGCTCATCTTGCGCTGCACGCTGGTGAGCAGACCCGCCACCGTGACCTGGGAGCCGTCCTGCCGCCCCTCGTCGGCCATCAGCGACGCGATCGACGTGTCCGCCGCCCGCGCCAGCACGTGCTCCAGGCCTGACAGCGGATGGTCCGACACGTACAGCCCGAGCATCTCGCGCTCGAACGCGAGCCGCTGCTTCTTGTCCCAGTCGGGCAGGTCGGGCACGTCGACGGCGAACGTCATCGCCGCGTCCTCCTCCGCACCGCCGAAGCCGGCGAAGAGGTCGAACTGGCCCTCGGCCTCCTTGCGCTTCACGGAGATGACCGAGTCCACGGCCTGCTCGTGCACCACGAGGAGAGCCCGGCGCGGGTGGCCGAGCGAGTCGAACGCCCCGGCCTTGATGAGCGACTCGATGGTGCGCTTGTTGCAGACCACGGCCGGCACCTTGTCGAGGAAGTCCGTGAACGAGGTGAACGCGCCCTTCTCCTCGCGCGCGGCGATGATCGCGTCCACGACGTTGGCGCCGACGTTGCGGATCGCCGTCAGGCCGAAGCGGATGTCGTCGCCGACGGCGGTGAACTTGGCGGCGGAGTCGTTGACGTCGGGCGGCAGCACCGTGATGTGCATGCGACGGCACTCGCCCAGGTAGAGCGCCATCTTGTCCTTGTCGTCCCGCACGCTCTGCAGCAGGCCGGCCATGTACTCGGTCGGGTAGTTCGCCTTGAGGTACGCCGTCCAGTACGAGACGACGCCGTACCCGGCGGAGTGCGCCTTGTTGAACGCGTACCCGGCGAACGGCACCAGGGTGTCCCAGACCGCCTGGATCGCGGGCTTGGAGTAGCCGCGCTCCTTCATGCCCGCCTCGAAGGGGACGAACTCCTTGTCGAGGATCTCCTTCTTCTTCTTGCCCATCGCGCGCCGCAGCAGGTCGGCCTGGCCGAGCGAGTACCCGGCGAGGATCTGGGCGGCGCGCTGCACCTGCTCCTGGTAGACGATGAGGCCGTACGTCTCGCCGAGCACCTCGCTGAGCGGCTCCTCGAGCTCCGGGTGGATCGGCTCGATCTTCTGCATGCCGTTCTTGCGCAGGGCGTAGTTGATGTGCGAGTTCATGCCCATCGGACCGGGGCGGTACAGGGCGATGACGGCGGAGACGTCCTCGAAGTTGTCCGGCCGCATCTGGCGCAGCAGCGAGCGCATCGCGCCGCCGTCGAGCTGGAACACGCCGAGCGTGTCGCCGCGGGCGAGCAGGTCGTAGGTGGCCTTGTCGTCGAGCTCGACCGTCTCGATCGCCACCGGCTCCTTGCCGTTCATGACGATGTTCTCGAGCGCGTCGTCGAGGATCGTGAGGTTGCGCAGCCCGAGGAAGTCCATCTTGATGAGGCCGAGACCCTCGGACGTCGGGTAGTCGAACTGCGTGATGACCGCGCCGTCCTGCGGGCGCCGCATGATCGGGATGATGTCGATCAGCGGGTGGCTCGACATGATGACGCCCGCGGCGTGCACGCCCCACTGGCGCTTCAGGCCCTCGATGCCGCGGGCCGTCTCGACCACGCGCTGGGCCTCGGGGTCGGCGTCGTGCACCGCGCGGAACTCCGACGCCTCGGCGTAGCGCTCGTGCTTCGGGTCGAAGATGCCCGACAGCGGAATGTCCTTGCCCATGACGGCGGGCGGCATCGCCTTGGTGAGCTTCTCCCCCATCGCGAAGGGGAACCCGAGCACGCGGGAGCCGTCCTTGAGCGCCTGCTTCGCCTTGATGGAGCCGTAGGTGACGATCATCGCGACGCGGTCGTCGCCGTACTTCTCGGTGACGTACCGGATGACCTCGGCGCGCCGGCGCTCGTCGAAGTCGACGTCGACGTCGGGCATGGAGATGCGCTCCGGGTTGAGGAAGCGCTCGAAGATCAGGCCGTGCTTGAGCGGGTCGAGCTCCGTGATGCCCATGACGTAGGACACCATCGAGCCGGCGGCCGAGCCTCGGCCCGGACCCACGCGGATGCCCTGCTCCTTGGCCCAGTTGATGAAGTCGGCCACCACGAGGAAGTACCCCGGGAAGCCCATCTGGATGATGACCTCGACCTCGTAGTTCGCCTGCTTGCGCACGTCGTCGGCGATGCCGTCGGGGTAGCGGCGGCGCAGGCCGGCCTCGACCTCCTTGACGAACCAGCTGACCTCGTCCTCGCCGTCCGGCACCGGGAACCGCGGCATGTAGTTCGCCTTGGTGTCGAACGAGACCTCGCAGCGCTCGGCGATGAGCAGCGTGCTCTCGATCGCCTGCGGCAGCTCGGAGAACAGGCGGCGCATCTCCGCGCCCGATCGCACGTAGAAGCTGTCGCCGCTGAAGGCGAACCGGCTGCCGCCCTGGTCGTAGGTCGGCTCGTCGAGCGTCGAGCCCGAGTTCACCGCGAGCAGCACCTCGTGCGAGTGCGCGTCCTCCTGCTTCGTGTAGTGCAGGTCGTTGGTGGCCACGAGCGGCGCGTCGATGTGCTCCGCGAGGCGCAGCAGGTCCTTGTACGTGCGGGACTCGATCTCGATCCCGTGGTCCATCAGCTCGACGAAGAAGTTCTCCTTGCCGAGGATGTCCTGCAGCTCGCCCGCCGCGCGCACCGCCTCGTCCCACTGGCCCAGGCGCAGCCGCGTCTGCACCTCGCCGGAGGGGCACCCCGAGGTGCCCATGAGGCCCTTGCCGTACGTCTCGAGGAGCTCGCGGTCCATGCGCGGCCACTTGCCCATCTGGCCGTCCAGCGACGCGAGCGACGACGCGCGGAAGAGGTTGTGCATCCCCTCGTTGTCGCGCGCCCAGAGCGTCATGTGCGTGTAGGCGCCGCCCGCGGAGACGTCGTCGCGCCGCTGGTGCTGCTCGCCCCACAGCACCTTGGTGCGGTCGTGGCGGCTGGTGCCCGGCGTCACGTACGCCTCGACGCCGATGATCGGCTTGACCCCGTGCTTCTGCGCCGTGCTCCAGAAGTCGAACGCGCCGAACAGGTACCCGTGGTCGGTGATCGCGATGGCCTTCTGGCCGAGCCGCGACACCTCGCTGAACAGGTCGTTCATCCGCGCCGCGCCGTCGAGCATCGAGTACTCGGTGTGCACGTGCAGGTGGACGAAGTCGTCCTCGGAGGTACCGGTCGGCTGGGCGGTGGAGGAACCTGCGTCGGGCATGCGGCGAGTCTAGGCGGCTCCCCCGACACGTCCGGCACGCCGCTCGGGGCGCCCCCGATACAGTGCTGCCCAGCCGCCGGAGAGGAGACCACGTGCCGCGGGTGACCAGCGCCGACATCGCGCGCGCGGCCGGGGTGTCGCGCACGACGGTGAGCTACGTGCTCAACGACACTCCCGGCGCGTCGGTCTCCGACGCCACCCGCGAGCGCATCCACGCCGCTGCCGAGCGACTGGGCTATGCACCCTCCGCCGCCGCGCGGGCGCTGCGGCGCGGGCGCAGCGACCTCGTCGTCGCCGTCCTGCCGGACTGGCCCGTCGGTCCGGTGGTCGAGAGCCTGCTCGACCACCTCACGGACGCGCTCGCCGCCAGGGGCCTCTTCGTCCTCGTGCACCACCATCGCGACACCCGTGCCCTGACCGACCTGTGGCGTGCCGTGACGCCGCTCGCGGTCGTGGGTCTCGCCCCGTTCCTGCCCGACGACGCGCGTGCCATGACACGGGCCGGGATCCGCGTCGTGGGTGCCGTCGAGCCGGCCGACGGCGCCGCGGCGGGCGGTTTCGACGCCTCCCAGCGCGGGATCGGCGCCCTCCAGGCCGGCCGTCTGGCCGACACGGGCCACTCGCGGCTCGGGTACGTCACGACGGACGACCCGCGCCTCGACAGGTTCGCCCGGGCCCGGCTCGCGGGCCTCCGCGCGGCCTGCGCCGCGCGCGGTCTGGCCGAGCCCGTGGTCGTCGCCGTCCGCACCGGCGAGCCGGCGACGACCACGGTGCGCGGCCTGTCCGGCGCCGGCGTCACCGCCGTCGCCGCCTACAACGACGAGGTCGCGCTCGCCGTCCTCGCCGGAGCGCGCGAGGCGGGGGTCCCCGTGCCGTCCCGCCTCGCCGTCATCGGGGTCGACGACTCCCCCGGGGCCCGGGTCGCCGCACCTCCCCTGACGACCGTGGCCCAGCCCGTGGAACGCCAGGCGGAGCACCTGGCCGCGGAGGTCCTCGCGGCGCTCGACGGCCGCGACGCGCCACCGTGGCCCGACGACGGTGCCCACGTCGTCGTGCGCCGCTCCGCCTGACGGGTGCGGCCCGGCCGAGGTTCCGGCCGGGCCGCACGGGTCCGACGACGCCAGGGTCAGCGAGCGGGGTAGTCGACGACGTACTCCGGCGCCCCCGACGTCGACGGCGGCACCGCGTCGCCCACGCCGTTGACGACGTGGTTGATCGTCCCGGCGCTGAGGTTGACGGTCATGACGTGGTGCAGCCGCACGCCAGGGCGGTCCGGGACGGCGAAGCCGTTCTCGGTGACGATGCCCGGGTCGTTCTGGTTGAACACGTAGACGCCGCCGCCGTCGAGCCGGTGACGCCGTACCGCGTCGCCGACCACGTAGCCCTCCCACCCGAGGGTGCCGTCCGGCTGCGTCCAGTCGGCCTGGGTCGGCGGGTCGTAGGGCAGCTCGTTCTGGTAGAGCACCACCCTGCCGTCCTCGCCGTTCCAGATCGTGTTGTGCTCCTGGAAGTGCTCCACGAACAGCCCCGTGGCCGTGACCCGGTCCCCCTCGACGACGACCCCGTTGCGCCCCGTGTTGGTGCGCCAGCGAGCCGTGTCGCCGTTGACGCCGGCGGACCCGTCGGTCGGGAACCCCTCGACGCCGTGGTCGCCGCGCCACACCCAGGTGTGGTCGACGAGCACGTCGTCGGCGTCGATCCGCAGGGCCGTGTCGGCTTTGCCGACGTGGGGGCCGCCCACCCGGAAGTACACGTCGGACAGCGTGACCGGGTCGGCGGCGTCCGACCGGTGGTTGGCGCCGTGACGCTTGCCCACCTGCAGCAGCGCCGGCGACTCCTCGGCGCCGGCGTCGATCGTCACCCCCGCGACCACCACGCCCTCGGTGTCGCCCACCACGAGCGGCACCGCGCCGCGCGCGGCGGTGAGCGTCGCATGGCCCATGCCGAGCACGACGGTGTCCGGTCGCGTCACCCGGATGCTCCGGTCGACGTCGTAGACGCCGGGCGTGAGCAGGAGGTTCTTCCCCCGGGCGAGCGCGGCGTTGATCGTCGCGACGGAGTCACCCGGGCGTGCGAGGTAGAAGTCCGTGATCGGCACGGTCCGCCCTGCCGTCACGCCGTCGGCCCAGGAGACGCCGCGGGTCTGTGTGCGCGCCGCCGGGACGCGCACGGCGTAGCGGCCCCGGTCGTCGACGAACAGGTAGGGCTTCTCCCTGCTGACCGGGGTCCTCTCGAGCACGGTGTACGGCTCGGCGGGGAAGCCCGCGTCGGACGGAGCCCCGACGACGCCGGAGAAGACCTGGTTCCAGACGCCGTTGGACCAGCCGCCGCCGAGCTCGCTGTTGCGCGTGAGCCACTGCTGCTGGGAGCCGTTGGTCACCGCGGTGTCGAAGCGGGAGTCCGCGATGAACCCGCCGCTCGCGAACTGGGGCCCCGCGGTGCAGTAGTCCATGAGCGACACCGGCCCGCGCACGTCGAGCCGGCGCATCGAGACGGCCTGCGACACCGCCCAGAAGTTCGCGGTGGCCTTGCAGCCGTCCTGGCCGGCGGTGTTCACGTCCAGGCGCAGGTTGGCCACGGTGCGCCAGAAGTTCACCAGGGCGATGCAGTTCGGGTTCGCGTCGTCCCCGAGGCACCGGTTGCGCACCTCGATGGCGCCCTGGACCGCGACGTCCCCGGGCGACGCCCCGAGTCCCGCGACCTCGGTGTAGTACCCGACGTTCACCTGCAACGGGTCCTCCGGCGTGCCGTAGCTGCCGGGCAGGAAGTAGACGGCGTGCCGGTCGGAGCCCATCTCCGCGTCGACCTGGGCCGCGTGCAGGGCGTCCATGGTCGCCTGGATCTCGTCCTGCGGGGTGTCGGGGCCGAACACGGTGACGTTCGGTCCGAAGTCGGGGTCGGTGGGATCGACACGCTGGGGAGGCGCGGCGTGCGCCGGCACGGCGAGGGCGCCGGTCAGCACGGTCACGACGGCGGCTCCGGCGGCGATCGCGGAGGCGCCGCGGCGGCCGCCTCCCCCGCGTGACGCCGACGCCGGGCCCTGTGCCGTCGCCCGGGAAGCGAAGGGTGAAGACATGCATCCTCCTCGTCGAGGGTGCAGGTGACTCGTGTCACCTGTCGCGACGAACGCTAAGGGTTCCCCCCGTGGGGCACAAGAGGGCGCTACCGGTAGGCCCCTCGGACGACCTCGAGCGCGTGCGCCAGGTCGTGGGGGTACTCGCTGGTGACCTCGACCCAGCGGCCGGTGAGCGGGTGCTCGAACCCGAGCCGCACGGCGTGCAGCCACTGGCGCTCCAGCGCCACCTTCGACGCGAGCACGGGGTCCGCGCCGTAGGTGAGGTCGCCGACCAGCGGGTGCCGCACCGCCTGGAAGTGCACCCGGATCTGATGGGTGCGGCCGGTCTCGAGGTGCACCTCGACGAGCGATGCGGCCGACAGCATCTCGAGCACCTCGTAGTGCGTCACCGAGTGCTTGCCGTCCGCGACCACGGCGAACTTGTAGTCGGCGCTGGGGTGGCGCCCGATCGGCGCGTCGATCGTGCCCGTCGTGGGCTCCGGGTGGCCCTGCGCCAACGCGTGGTACACCTTCTCGACCGTGCGCTCCTTGAACGCCCGCTTGAGCCCGGTGTACGCCGCCTCGCTCTTCGCGACGGCCATGAGGCCGGACGTGCCGACGTCCAGCCGGTGCACGATGCCCTGCCGCTCCGCCGCGCCGGACGTCGCGATGCGGTAGCCGGCCGCGGCCAGCGCGCCGACCACGGTGGGGCCGGTCCAGCCGGGCGACGGGTGCGCCGCGACACCGACCGGCTTGTCGACGACCACGACGTCGTCGTCCTCGTAGGCGATCCCCATGCCGGGCACCGGCTCGGCGACGACCGGCGCCGCGGGCCGCGCGTCCGGGACCGTGACCTCGAGCCGGCCGCCGGCGACGACCCGGTCGGACTTGCCGACCTCACGCCCGTCGAGGAGCACGGCGCCGGCGGCCGCCAGCTCCGCGGCCTGGGTGCGGGAGAAGCCGAGCATCCGCGCGAGCGCGGCGTCGACGCGCTCGCCCGCGAGGCCGTCGGGCACGGGCAGGGTGCGGGTGGACCCGGTCGGCACGGTCATCGCCCCTCTGTCGGATCTGACGGCGCTGCCGGCTCGGACGGCTCTGGCAGGGCGTCCCCGTCCTCGACGTGCCGTCGGCCGTCCAGGCCGATCCCCCGGAAGGACAGGATGACGATGAGCACTGCGGCGGCGACGATGGCGATGTCCGCGACGTTGCCGACGAAGACGCCGTAGTCGATGAAGTCGACCACGTGCCCGCGGGCGAAGCCGGGCTCGCGGAAGAAGCGGTCGCCGAGGTTGCCCAGCGCGCCACCGAGCAGCAGCCCGAGGGCCACCGCCCAGCCCGTCGAGCCGATCCGGCGGATGGCGCGGACGATGACCACCACGACGATCACCACCACGATCGTGAGGATCCACGTCATGCCCGTGGCGATGGAGAGCGCCGCACCGGGGTTGTAGATCAGCCGGAGCTGCAGCAGCTCGCCGATCAGCGGCTTCGGGTCGTCGCCCCAGACCAGGGCGGACTCGGCCCACCACTTCGTCAGCTGGTCGATCAGCAGCACCAGCGCGGCGAGCACGAAGGTTCCCGTGATCAGCTTCCGGCGACGCTCCGCGGACACCGGCGCCCCGGCGTCCTGCGGCGCGTCGCCGGCGGGCGCGTCCGACCCGGGCATCTCGGGGGCGCCGTCTCGCGGCGCGGGCTCAGGGGCCGGGGCGGAGCCGGCGGGCGTGGTCGACATCGTCCGCAAGTGTAGGCGGACCGCGCCGGTCGTCGGGGCGGGACCGTCCGGTCAGCGACGCTCCTCGCGCGCCTTCGCCTCGACCGAGAGCGTCGCGCGCGGGAACGCCTGCAGGCGCGCCTTGCCGATCGGCAGGCCCGTGATCTCGCAGGTGGCGTAGGTGCCCTTGCGGATGCGGTCGACGGCGTGCGCGGTCTGGGCGAGCAGGTCGCGCATGTTGTTCACCAGGGTGAGCTCCTGCTCGCGCTCGAGCGCGCTCGAGCCGTAGTCCGCCTGGTCGTCGCCCGCGCCGTCGCCCGAGTTGCGCAGCAGGTCCGACAGCTCCTGGTCCGCGGCCGCGAGCTCGCGCTCGAGGCGCTCCTTCTCCTCGAGCAGGAAGGCCGCCAGCTCCTCCACCTCGTGCAGGGTCCAGGGGTCCTCGCCGTCACGGACTGGGAAGGACTTCACGTCGCGCGCGAGGTGCGGGAAGTTCTCGCGCAGTGCCGCGCGCGTGGTGGTCGAAAGCTTGGCCATCGGTGCCCTTTCGTTGGTGCGTCGACGACGAGTCACCGCAGCGTAAGTGCGCCGAGCGGCCCGCACAACAGCACGCGCGGTAGAGGCGTGCGTGTCGTGCGGGCCGCTCGGCGTGAGGCGTGACGAAGGAGCGGGGTGCGCGGGGTGACGGCCCCCCGCTCAGAGCTCCGAGCCGCGACCGGCGTTGGCGTTCTGCCGCTGCGGCGGCAGGGCCGAGCCGCGGGCGTCGAGGTCGCCCAGCAGGTTCTGCAGGAAGCTCTTGAGACGCGTGCGGTAGTCGCGCTCGAAGAGGCGGAGCTCGTCGATCTTGCGCTCGAGGAGCGACCGCTCCTGCTCGAGCTGCGAGAGCGTGCGGTGGCTGGTCTCCTCGGCCTCGCGGACGATGCGCGAGCCCTCGGACTTGGCCTCCGTGATGAGGCGGTCACCCTCTTCCTGACCGGAACGCACGTAGTCGTCGTGCAGCTTCTGGGCCAGCTGGAGCATCCCGGTGGCGGACTCCGGCTCCGCGGGCAGCTGCTTCGCGGCGGCCGGGGCGGGCGCCGGCGTCGGGGCCGGTGCCGGGGTCGGCGTGGGCTGCGCCTGCTGCGCAGCGTCCGAGCGGCTCAGCTCGGCGACCCGGTGCTCGGCCGCGGTGAGCTTGGAGCGGAGGTCGTCGTTCTCCTCCTGGACCGCCGTGAGGGTCCGCACGACCTCGTCGAGGAAGTCGTCGACCTCTTCGACGTCGTAGCCCTCGCGGAACTTGGTCGCGGCGAACTTCTTGTTCAGGATGTCCTCTGCCGTCAGCAGCGCCATCGTCTCACCTCATCGTTCTTGCAGGGTCGGTGGGACCCGGTTCCCGGGCCGTCTGGATGACCACGGTAGCGGACGTGTCGGCGGGCGACCTGCCCGACGAGGCCGGGTCGTCGCGCCCACACGACGTCTTCACAGGTCAGCACCGGGGCGCCCCTCGACGGCCGGGGCGAACCCCGACCCAGGTCACAGCGCGAGCGCTGCCGAGGTCAACGCCACGGGGTCACGCCGCGGCCAGGAAGGACGCCACCCGCATGAGGATGCCCGTGCCGATGAAGAGCACGAGGAAGGCGATGTCGAGACGGATCTGGCCGAGGGTCAGGGGCGGGATCAGCCTGCGCAGGAAGCGCAGCGGCGGGTCGGTGACCGTGTAGACCGCCTCCGCCAGCACCAGCAGGACGCCCTTCGGCCGCCAGTCGCGCGCGAAGAACTGCACCCAGTCGAAGACGAGCCGGACGATGAGGCACAGCAGGAACAGCCACAGGACCAGGTAGACCAGGTTGAAGACGAGACTCACGGGTCGAACCTACCCGAGCATGACGCAGGGCCGGGGCAGAACTGCCCCGGCCCGTGCCGGACGGTGCGATCGGCGTGCGATCCGCGCTCTCGGGCGCGCGGTCAGCTCTGGTTGTAGAACGCGCCGCGTCCGGGGGCCTTCTCCGCCGGCGGCTCCTCGCCCGCGATCTCCACGTGCTCCGGCGAGAGCAGGAAGACCTTGTTCGTCACGCGCTCGATCGAGCCGCGCAGCCCGAAGATCAGGCCCGCCGAGAAGTCCACGAGGCGCTTCGCGTCGGCGTCGTCCATGTCGGAGAGGTTCATGATCACCGGCGTGCCGCCCCGGAAGGCCTCGCCGATGGTACGGGCGTCGTTGTACGAGCGCGGGTGGATGGTCGTGATGCGTCGCAGGTCGGAGGCGATCACCGACTCGCTCCCTCCGCCGCGATGCAGCGGGGTGACCTGCGCCTGGTAGTCGTCACGGTCGCGCACCGGTGCCTCCAGCTCCTCGTACTCGTCGAGGTACTCCTCCGACTCACCCTGGTCGTCGGCGAGCCCCAGGTACAGCATCGTCTTGCGAAGCGCTCCGCCCATCGCCTTGCTCCGTTCGTCGCCACGTCCCCCGCCCTCCGTCCCGGACGGGTGTCATGACGTTAACCACGCCCGCGGCGGCATCCGCGCACGACACGCCGGTGTGTCGCGCGTCGCGGGCGCGTCAGGCCGCCCCCGGCGACGACGACACCTCAGGTCAGGACGACGACCCCCGCCTGGCGCCCCGTCGTCGTGCCCTGGGCGGTGGCGCGACGGTGGGAGTAGAGGTCGGTGTCCGTGAGCGTGCACCGGTCCACCCGGGTGGCGGCCACGCCGTGCGACGCCAGCTGCGCGAGCACGCCGGCCGGCAGGTCGAGCGCCGGCGTGCCGGCCGTGGTCGTCGCCCACGTCTCGGGGACGACGGCCGCGACCTCGTCGCGCATCGCGGCCGGCACCTCGTAGCAGTCGCCGCAGACGGCAGGGCCGACGGCGGCACGGAGGTCCTCGGCCCGTGCCCCGCGCGCGAGCAGCTGCTCGACCACGCGGTGCACGACCCCCAGGGCGACGCCGCCCCGACCTGCGTGCGCGACCGCCACGACGCGGGCCACCGGGTCCGCGAGGACGACGGGCACGCAGTCCGCGACCAGGACGCCGAGCGCCAGGCCGGGCTCCGCGGTGACCATGGCGTCGGCCTCGCCCGCCGCGGACGGCGGCTCCGTCGACGTCCACTCGGCGAGCTCGGCGGCCCCGAGGCCCAGGACACGGTCCCCGTGCACCTGTGCCGAGAACGCCACGGGCGCCCCCACCCATGCCCCGAGGCGGGCGCGGTTCTCCCGCACCCGCACGGGGTCGTCGCCGGTCGAGGTGCCCAGGTCGAGCGACGACCAGGGGGCGGGCGACACCCCGCCGTGGCGCGTGGTGAAGCCCGCCACGACGCCCTCCCCGAGGTCCACCCGCAGCAGCCCCGCACCGAACTGGTCCGGCAACAGCGCCTCCTGGGCCCAGCCGACCGCGCCGTGAGTTCCGCTCACCCGGCGCTCACTTGAGGAAGTCGGGCACGTCGAGCTCCTCGGCCGGGCGGCGCGGCTCGTCGAACAGGCGCGGCACCTCGACCGGCCGCTCGACGGTGACGCCCTCGCCCTCGGCGTCCTCGACCACCGTGAACGGCCGGCGCTGCTCCGCGGGCCGCGCCCCCGCCGGCGGGGCCGGCGGCGCGTCGAGGCTCACCGGCACGTCGTCCGGCTCGGCCGGGATCGGCCGGGGCTGCGCGGCGGCGGCCGGCACCGACGCGGT
>JADHZE010000055.1 GCA_026934365.1 Isoptericola sp. QY 916
ATCCAGGCGACGCGGGCCCCGGTGGCCTCCGCGAGCCGCAGGGCCGCCCCGTAGGCGCCGGGCGCCGACGCGAGCCGCTCACCCACGAGGATCAGCGCGCCGGGCGTCGCGAGCCCGTCGGCGACTGCGCCCAGCGTGGCGGTGTCGGAGTCGGCAGGCACGAGCCCGCCGCCGGCGCGGGTGGCGAGGATGCCCAGCCACTCGGCCTCGGTGCCGGGCGCGGCGGGCAGCAGCTCGCCGTCGAGCCGGGCGAGACCACGGCTCGCGAACGGGGCGACGGCCCACACCCTGGTGCCGTGCTTGCGCACCCCCTTGCGCAGCCGCAGGAAGGTGACGCCGGCCTCTTCCTCGGCCTCGAGGCCGGCGAGCAGCACGGCGGGCGCGGCCTCGACGTCGCCGAAGGTCACGCCGACGCCGGTGCCCGCCACCGCGTGGCCCAGGAACGCCGTCTCCTCCGCCGAGCCCACGCGGGCCCGCAGGTCGACGTCGTCGGTGCCGAGCACGGTGCGCGCGTACCGCGACCAGGCGAACGCGTCCTCGACGGTCAGCCGTCCGCCGGGCAGCACCCCGACGCCGCCGGCCGCGCGGGCGGCGGCCAGGCCCTCGGCGGCGAGCTCGAGCGCCTCCAACCACGACGCGGGCCGCAGCTCGCCGCGCGACACGACGGTGCCGTGCGCGTCCAGCACGCGGTCCCGCACCAGCGGGACGGTGAGCCGGTCGGGCGCCGCCTGCCACGTGAACGCGAAGCGGTCCTTGTCGGTGATCCACTCCTCGTTGACCGCCGGGTCCTCCCCCGACAGCCGGCGCAGCACCACGCCGCGCCGGTGGTCGACGCGGATCGCGGAGCCGCACGAGTCGTGCTCGGAGATCACCGGCGTCGACACCAGGTCGAAGGGCCGGGAACGGAACCGGTAGGCCGCGCCGGTGAGCGCGCCCACCGGGCAGATCTGCACGGTGTTGCCGGAGAAGTACGACGCGAACGGCTGACCGCCGTCCGTCGCCGCGGCCGACCCGAACGTCTCCTCGGTGGGCTCGCCGGGCGGCGGCGTGAAGTCCAGCACCGTCTCGTCGAACCGGCCGATCTGCTGGTGCGCGCCGCGCTCCTGCAGCGCGATGAACGCGTCGCCCGCGATCTCGTCGCTGAACCGGGTGCAGCGCTGGCACAGCACGCAGCGCTCGCGGTCCAGCAGGATCTCGGTGGACACGGCGATCGGCTTGGGGAAGGTGCGCTTGACGTCCTCGAACCGGGTCTCGGCGCGACCGTTGCTCATCGCCTGGTTCTGCAGCGGGCACTCGCCGCCCTTGTCGCACACCGGGCAGTCCAGCGGGTGGTTCATGAGCAGCAGCTCCATGACCCCGTGCTGCGCCTTGTCGGCGACCGGCGACGTGCGCTGCGTCTTGACGACCATGCCGGGCGTGACCGTCATCGTGCACGACGCCTGCGGCTTCGGCATGGGCCGCACGTTGCCCTCGCGGTCGGGCATCGCGACCTCGACCAGGCACTGCCGGCACGCGCCCGCGGGCTCGAGCAGCGGGTGGTCGCAGAACCGCGGGATCTGGATGCCCACCTGCTCGGCCGCGCGGATGATCAGCGTGCCCTTCGGCACCGTCACCTCGACCTCGTCGATGGTGAGCGTGACCGTCTCCACCGGGGGCGCGGCCGCGGTGGACTTGTCCGTGGTCGCCGTCATCAGTGACCTCCCGCCCCGGCGAGCGCCGGCGACTGCTTGGGGGTGTACGGGAACAGGGCGCTGGCGCGCGGGTCGAAAGGGCACCCGCGGCCGTCGATGTGCGCCTGGTACTCGTCGCGGAAGAGCTGGACGCTCGACGTCACGGGCGACGTCGCGCCGTCGCCGAGCGCGCAGAACGCGCGGCCGAGGATGTTGTCGCACAGGTCGAGCAGGAGGTCGACGTCGCGCTCCTCGCCCTGGCCGGCCTCGATGCGGTGCAGCACCTGCTTGAGCCAGTAGGTGCCCTCGCGGCACGGCGTGCACTTGCCGCACGACTCGTGCGCGTAGAAGTCGGTCCACCGGCTCACCGCACGGACGACGCACGTCGTGTCGTCGAAGAGCTGCAGCGCCCGGGTGCCGAGCATCGACCCCGCCGCCCCCACCGACTCGTAGTCGAGCGGGGTGTCGAGGTGGTCGGCCGTGAACAGCGGAGTCGACGACCCGCCGGGCGTCCAGAACTTCAGCTCGTGCCCTGCCCGCATCCCGCCGGCCAGGTCGAGCAGCTCGCGCAGCGTGATCCCGAGCGGCGCCTCGTACTGCCCCGGCCGGGTCACGTGCCCGGACAGGGAGAACAGGCCGTGCCCCTGCGACTTCGCGGTGCCCATGCCGGCGAACCAGTCGGCACCGCGCGCGACGATGCCCGGGACCGACGCGATGGACTCGACGTTGTTCACCACCGTGGGCCGCGCGTACAGGCCCGCGACGGCGGGGAACGGCGGCTTGAGCCGCGGCTGGCCGCGCTTGCCCTCGAGCGAGTCGAGCAGCGCCGTCTCCTCGCCGCAGATGTAGGCGCCGGCGCCGGCGTGCACGGTGACGGCCAGGTCGAAGCCGGTGCCGAGCACGTCCTTGCCGAGGAACCCGGCGTCGTACGCCTCCTGCACCGCGGCCATCAGCCGCCGGTACACGTGCAGCACCTCCCCGCGCACGTACACGAACGCGTGGTGGCAGCCGATCGCGTAGCTGGTGATCGCGATGCCCTCCACCAGGTGCTGCGGGCTCGCCAGCATGAGCGGGATGTCCTTGCACGTGCCGGGCTCGGACTCGTCCGCGTTGACCACGAGGTAGCGCGGGCCGCCGTCCGGCGGGGGCAGGAAGCCCCATTTCATGCCGGTCGGGAAGCCGGCGCCGCCGCGGCCGCGCAGCCCGGAGTCCTTGACCGTCTGCACGAGGTCCGCGGGCTCCATCGTCAGGGCCTTGCGCAGCCCGGCGTACCCGCCGGCGGCCTCGTACGACGCCAGCTTCCACGACCGGTCGGCGTCCCACGTGTCCGTGAGTACCGGCATGAGGTCAGTCATCGCTGCCACCCTTCTCCGGCTCGGGGTTCGCGTCGCCGCCCGACGGCGAGCGGCCAGGGTTGTCGTCCCCCGGCGCGGCGGGCTTGCGCTCCGCGCTCGACTGCGCCGTCCCGGTCTCCGGGGGCACCTCGGCGGCCGAGCCGGTCGAGCCCCCGTCGGTGGTCTCGGCAGGCTGGACCGACGAGGGCTCACCGCCGTCGACGGCGGCCGCGGCGCGCGCCAGGCGCAGGCCGGCGAGCGTCGGCTCCCCCGCGCCCACGCCCTCGTCGGCGCGGCCGTCGGTGAACCCCGCGAGCACGCGGCTCATCTGCTTGAAGCCGCACACCGACGACGCGCCGCGCGTGGGCGCCACCTCCTCGCCCGCCCGCAGGCGGTCGGCGAGGTCCGTGGCCGACTCCGGCGTCTGGTTGTCGAAGAACTCCCAGTTGACCATCACGACCGGCGCGTAGTCGCAGGCGGCGTTGCACTCGACGCGCTCGAGCGTGATCGCGCCGTCGTCGGTGGTCTCGTCGTGCCCGACGCCGAGGTGCTCGCTCAGCTCGTCGAAGATGGCGTCACCGCCCATCACCGCGCACAGCGTGTTGGTGCACACGCCCACGGTGTAGGTGCCGTTGGGGTGCCGCTTGTACTGGGTGTAGAAGGTGGCGACGGCGCTCACCTCGGCGGGCGTCATCTCGAGCTGCTCGGCGCAGAACAGGATGCCGTCGCGGCTCACGTACCCGTCCACCGACTGCACCAGGTGCAGCATCGGCAGCAGGCCGGAGCGCGGGTCCGGGTAGCGCGCCTTGACGGCCGCGGCGTCGGCGGCCAGCGACGCGAGCGTGTCGGCGTCGTACCGCGTGGCCGAGCGGGCGCTCGTGGGTTCTGCCGTCATCGGTCGACCCCTCCCAGCACGGGGTCCAGGGACGCGACGGCGACGACGACGTCGGCCACCTGGCCGCCCTCGCACATCACCGACACGGCCTGGAGGTTGTTGAACGACGGGTCGCGGAAGTGCGCCCGGTAGGGCTTGGTGCCGCCGTCGGACACCGCGTGCACGCCCAGCTCGCCGCGCGGGTGCTCGACGGTCTGCCACACCTGCCCGGCCGGCACCCGGAACCCCTCGGTGACGAGCTTGAAGTGGTGGATCAGGGCCTCCATCGAGGTGCCCATGATCTGGCGGATGTGGTCGAGCGAGTTGCCCTGCCCGTCGGCGCCGATCGCGAGCTGCGCCGGCCACGCGATCTTCTTGTCCGCCACCATGACCGGCGCCCCCGACGTCGCCTCGAGACGGGTGAGCGCCTGCTCCACGATGCGCAGCGACTGGTAGCACTCCTCCAGGCGCAGCACCACGCGGGAGTAGCAGTCCGCGTCGGTCGACGTCGGCACGTCGAAGTCGTACGTCTCGTACCCGGAGTATGGGAACGCCTTGCGCACGTCGTAGGGCAGCCCCGTGGAGCGCAGCACCGGTCCGGTCACGCCCAGCGCCATGCAGCCGGCGAGGTTGAGCACGCCGACGTCGGTGAGGCGCGCCTTGAAGATGGGGTTCGCGAGCATGAGGTCGCCGAGCTGGCCGAGGTACTGGCGGATCTTCGGCAGCGCCGCCCGCACCTGGTCCTCGAAGCCCTCCGGCACGTCCTGCGCCACGCCGCCCGGACGCACGTACGCGTGGTTCATGCGCAGCCCGGTGACGGCCTCGAACAGCCGGAGGATCTCCTCGCGGGCGGTGAAGCCGATCGTCATGACCGTCGTCGCGCCCATCTCGTTGCCGCCCGTGCCCAGGCACACGAGGTGGGACGCCACCCGGTTGAGCTCCATCATCAGCACGCGGATGATCGACGCCCGCTCCGGCACGTCGTCGGTGACGCCGAGCAGCTTCTCGGTGGCGAGGCAGTACGCCGTCTCCTGGAACAACGGAGCCAGGTAGTCCATCCGGGTGCAGAACGTGGTGCCCTGCGTCCAGGTGCGGAACTCCATGTTCTTCTCGATGCCGGTGTGCAGGTAGCCGATGCCGCAGCGGGCCTCGGTGACCGTCTCGCCGTCGATCTCGAGCATGAGGCGCAGCACGCCGTGCGTGGACGGGTGCTGCGGGCCCATGTTGACGACGATGCGCTCCTCGCCCACGGCCTCGCGGGCGATCTCGTCCCAGTCGCCGCCGGACGCCTCGAAGCCGGGGATGCCCGGGTCGAACTCGTCGTCGGTCGGCGGCCGCGTCGCGGTGTAGGTGGCGGAGCTCATGAGTACGACCTCCTCGTATCCGGCGGCGGCACCGTGGCGCCCTTGTACTCCACGGGGATGCCGCCGAGCGGGTAGTCCTTGCGCTGGGGGTGGCCCGGCCAGTCGTCGGGCATCTCGATGCGTGCCAGGCCCGGGTGGCCGTCGAAGACGATCCCGAAGAAGTCCCAGGTCTCGCGCTCGTGCCAGTCGTTGGTCGGGTACAGCGACGTGGTGGAGGGGACGTGCGGGTCGGCGTCGGGCACCGACACCTCGAGCCGCACGCGGCGGCCGTGCGTCACCGAGGTGAGGTGGTAGACGGCGTGCAGCTCGCGGCCCGTGTCGTCGGGGTAGTGCACGCCCGAGACTCCGAGGCTGAGCTCGAACCGCAGGTCCTGGTCGTCGCGCAGCGCGCGGCAGACGGCGAGCAGGTGCTCGCGCGCCACGTGCAGCGTGAGCTCGGCGTGCGGGCTCGGCGGGTCGGTGTGCGGGTCGACGACGACGCGCTCCACGGCGACGTCGAACGCGACGCCCTGCTCGCCGAGCACCTCGGCGAGCACGTCCACGGCCTCGTCGAACCAGCCGCCGTACGGCCGCGTCGCGGCGCCGGGCATCGCGACCGGCTGCACCAGGCCGCCGTACCCGGACGTGTCGCCGGAGCCGCGGACGCCGAACATGCCGCGCCGCACCTCGACGACCTCCGGCCCGCGCCCGCCCCGGCCGGCCTGCTCGCTGCCCGGCACCAGCTCCCCGGAGCGGGGCCCCAGGACCTCCTCGGGCTGCGGGACGGGCCTGTCCGCCGCGGACCCGCCCGCCGTCGTGCCGTCGTTCATCGCAGCAGCCCCTTGAGCTCGAACGTCGGGGTGGCCTCGAGCGCCGCCGCCTCGGCGGCCGCGGCCGCCTCCTTGCGGTTCACGCCCAGCGGCGAGTCCTGGATGTGCTGGTGCAGCGCGAGGATCGCGTTGATGAGCATCTCCGGGCGCGGCGGGCAGCCGGGCAGGTACACGTCGACCGGCACGATGTGGTCGACGCCCTGGACGATCGCGTAGTTGTTGAACATGCCGCCGCTGGACGCGCACACGCCCATGGACAGCACCCACTTGGGCTCGCTCATCTGGTCGTAGACCTGCCGCACGACGGGCGCCATCTTCTGGCTCACCCGTCCCGCGACGATCATGAGGTCCGCCTGCCGCGGCGACGCCCGGAAGACCTCCATACCGAACCGCGACAGGTCGAACCGCGACGCGCCGGCCGCCATCATCTCGATGGCGCAGCAGGCCAGTCCGAACGTCACCGGCCACACGGACGCCTTGCGCAGGTAGCCCGCCAGGTCCTCGATCGTCGTCAGCAGGAAGCCCGACGGAGCCTCTTCCAGGCCCATGACCCCTCCCCTTCGTGAACATCGGTGCCGGATCCTCGGCGCCGATGCCGTCCGTAGTGCCGTGTCGTGCTGGGTGGTGCAGGTCGTGCTGTCGTGCGGTGGTGCTGGTCGTGCGCCCGGGCCTAGACCCAGGTGAGGCCGCCGCGCCGCCACTCGTAGACGAACGGCACGGTGATGAGGGCGAGGAACGTGAGCATCGCGACGAGGCCGAAGCCGGCCAGCACGGCGAAGTCCACCGCCCACGGGTAGAGGAAGACCACCTCGATGTCGAAGACGATGAACGTCATCGCCACCAGGTAGTACTTGACCGGGAGCCGGCCGCCGCCGACCGCGTGCGGCGTCGGCTCGATGCCGCACTCGTAGGCGTCGAGCTTCGCCCGGTTGTAGCGCTTGGGCCCGATGACGGCGCTCGCCGCCACGCCGCCCACGGCGAGCACCAGGGCCACGCCCATGAGCATGAGGACCGGCACGTACGGGTTCGTCATCGCCGGTCCCCCGTCCGCACGGCCGCACGCTTCTCGACCTCGTGCATCTCGACCACTCCCTTGTGCTCGTGTGCGCTCATGCTCTGCTGGCCTCGCCCGATCGTCGTGCCGCGCTCATGCCGACGGGACCACCCTCGTGAGCCCTGCGATGACCCGGTCCACCCAGTCACCGCCGCGCGGCTCGTAGCAGTCGGACAGCAGCTTGAGCACGAACCGCATGACCACCGGCCGCGGCAGCCCGTGCTTCACGCAGATCCGCATGATCTGCGGGTGCTCGATGAGCCGCACGAACCAGCGGCCCAGCGTGTAGTAGCCGCCCAGGTCGGCCCGCATCCGGTCGGCGTACGACGCGAGCGTCCGCTCGCGCGCGTCGTCCGTGGCTCGGGTGCGCGCCTGGGCGATCGCGTCGGCGGCGACCCGGCCCGCCTGCAGGGCGTAGGCGATGCCCTCGCCGTTGAACGGGCTGACCATCCCGGCCGCGTCGCCCACCAGCACCGCGCCGTCGCGGTACAGCGGGGTGCGGTTGAAGCCCATCGGCAGCGCGGCCCCGCGGACCGGCCCCACCTGGTTCTCGGGGGTGAACCCCCACTCGGTGGGGGCGTTGCGCATCCAGGCCCGCATCATGCCCTTGTAGTCGTGACCGTTCGCGGACTGCCGCGCGGGCGTGGAGCTCACGGACCCCAGGCCGACGTTGGCCGTGCCGTCGCCGAGCGCGAAGATCCAGCCGTAGCCGGGCAGCAGGTTCGAGGCGCCGGGCGCGCCGTCCCACAGCTCGAGGTGCGACTCCATCCACGCGTCCTCGTGCCGGGAGGTGCCCTCGGTGCGGAAGTACGTGCGCACCGCCGTGCCGAGCGGGCGGTCGTCGCGGCGGGCGACACCGAGCCCCGTCGCGAAGCGTGAGGAGACGCCGTCGGCGGCGACGACGACGGGCGCCCGGTAGGTGGTCTCGGCGCCGTCGGCGCGCCCCCGGACGTCGAGGGCCTGCGCCCGCACGCCCAGGACGCGGCCGTCGCGCTCGTCGAGGACCGGTACGGTCACCTTGGTCCGTTCGAGCAGCTTGGCGCCGCTCGCCTGCGCGTGCTGCGCGAGCCGGTGGTCGAGCGACGTCCGGGCGCGGGCCATGCCGTAGCCCGGGTACGAGTCGAGGTCGGGCCAGGGCAGCTCCCACGACCGGGCGCCGGCGACCACGCGCAGGCCCTCGTTGCGGATCCACCCGTCGTCCTCGCGGGTGCCGAGCCCCATGCGGGCCAGCTCGCCGACGGCGCGGGGCGTCAGCCCGTCGCCGCACACCTTGTCGCGAGGGAAGGAGGCCTTGTCGAGCAGGAGCACGTCGAGGCCCGCGGCGGCGCACCAGTGGGCCGCGGACGAACCGGCCGGGCCGGCGCCCACGACGATGACGTCGGCGTCGTCGACGCGACCTGACCGCACGTGCTCACCTCGCTCCCTCGAGCGCCCCGGCGACGGTGCCGGAGTCGATTTGTGAACCCCATCACAACTCTTGCGAGCACTCTAGTCACGTTCTGGCGGCGCTGTGTAGGAAGGCAACCCTTCCTTCGCCCGACGACGCGCCGCCGGGCCGCGGGACGGCGCGTCCCCGCAGGTCCCGCAGGGTGCCGCCGTCGGCATGTCGCGGGGTGCGTACGACGGCGGTCGTGCCTACGGTCGTGCGCACGACCCACGACAACGACCGCCGGACGACCCGGCAGCACGACCCGGCAGCACGACCATCAGGGAGGCGTGACACATGAAGGCAGGACCGGCATTCGTCGTCGGCGCGGCACTCGGCTACCTGCTCGGCACCGAGAAGGGCCGGCAGCAGCTCGACAAGGCCAAGGACTGGGCGACGGAGACCTGGAACGACCCGCGCGTCCAGGCCAAGGTCTCGGACGTCACGAGCAGCGTGACCGAGTTCGCCAGGGAGCAGGGCAGCACCCTCATGGACCGCACGGCCGGCAACTCACCCAGCTGACCACGATCTGTTCGGCAGGGGGTGGATCAGGTCGGCACGTGACGTTGCCGAGCTGATCCACCCCCTGCCGAACGGACGACGACCGACGGTCAGTGTCAGCGGGCCGCCGAGACCTCCGCGTCGTCGAGGTCCGCGCCGTAGCGCTCCTTCTCGATCTCCTTGAGGCTCTTGCCCGCGGTGTCGGGCGTCCAGACGACGCCGATCACCAGCGAGGCGACGAGCAGCGCGACCATGATCCCGCCCACGAAGGGCACGCCCTGCTCGGCGAGCATCGTCGGGAACAGGTAGCTCAGCAGGCCGACCGCGATGCGGGCGACGAAGAACAGCACGCCCTGCGCCGACGCGCGGTACGCCGTCGCGAAGAGCTCGGCGGTCCACAGCGCGTAGAACGCCTGGGCGCCGATGCCGGCGGACACACCCCACAGGACGGCGTACGCGATGAGCAGCGGCATCGAGACGTGCGGCACGAAGGCGAGGATCATCCACGCCGCGACGGCCATCACCGCGCCGATGCCGTAGAGCAGGCGGCGGCTCACCCGGTCGCCGTACTTCATGAAGCCCCAGAACGTGGCCGCCGACGTCAGGCCCCACACCAGCACCTGCAGCAGGTTCTGCGCGACGGCGCTCTCGACGCCGGCCGTCTGGTAGACGCGCGGCATGAAGATGCCGGCCTGCCCGGCCACCGTGTTCCACAGGGCGTAGACGCCGACGAGGAACAGCAGCGCCTTGACGTTCTGCGGGTGCGAGATCAGCTCGCGGAAGCCGCGGCGCTTGCGACCGAGCGCGACCTGCTTGGCGTTGGACTCCTTCCAGACGTCCGACTCCGCCAGCCCGCGCCGCACCCACCAGGTGACGAACGCGATGACGAACAGGTGCGCGAAGATGATGCGGCTGCCCAGCAGGCCGAGGGGGACCAGCGCCGTCGCGAGCACGAATCCGACGAACGGGCCGAGCGACCACGCGAGCTGGGCGGTGCCGACGTGCCTGGCGCGCTGGTCGTCGGGAGCCTCCTCCGCGATGTACGTCCACGCGACGGGCACGCCCGCGCCGACGGCGATGCCCGTGAGCACGATGCCGACGAACAGCATCCACGGGGCGCCGGCGAACACGATGAAGGCCGTGCCGAGCATGTAGAGCAGCAGGTCGTAGGTGTAGATGAACTTGCGCCCGTACCGGTCGCCGAGGGGGCCACCGATCATGGCGCCCACCGCCGCGCCGAACGCGTTGGCGCTCAGGGCCGCGGCGAGCCCGACGGCGAGGTTGCTCAGCCCGAAGTGCTCCTGCCAGAGCGTGAGGCTGGTGGCGAGCGCGATGATCGAGCCCGCCTCGATGTAGTTGGACATCGCGACCGCGACCGTCGCCCGGTAGCCGTGCAGGCGGGTGCCGCCGCCCGCCGTCGCGCCGTGTGGTGTCGTCATCGACCGTGCCTTCCCTGCGTACGTCGTCGTGCCGATCGTCTTTGAATCGTTTCAGGATCGGATCGACGATACGCCGGGGCCCGCGAGGGCGTCAAAGCCCGAGGTGGGGACCGCCCGACGGCGGTCAGGCCGGGCGCACGGCCCGGTGCAGCGCCACGATGCCGCCGGTGAGGTCGCGGTACGACACGCGGTCCCAGCCGGCGTCGAGGAGAAGCCGGCCGAGGGCGGCCTGGTCGGGCCAGCCCCGGATGGACTCGGCGAGGTAGTCGTACGACCCGCGGTCGCGCGTCACGGCGCCCGCCACCACCGGCAGCGCGCGCATCAGGTACTCCATGTACACCGTGCGGAACGGCGCCCACGTCGGCGTCGAGAACTCGCAGATCACCACGCGACCGCCCGGCCGCACGACGCGCAGCATCTCGCGCAGGGCGGCGTCGGTGTCGACCATGTTGCGCAGGCCGAAGCTGATCGTCACGGCGTCGAACGCGGCGTCCGCGAACGGCAGCCGGGTCGCGTCGCCCGCGACGAAGGACAGGTCGGGGCGACGCTCCTTGCCCACCGCGAGCATGCCGAGGCTGAAGTCGGACGGGACCACCAGCGCGCCGTCCGCGGCGAACGGCTCGCTCGACGTCCCGGTGCCGGCCGCGAGGTCGAGCACCCGCTCGCCGGGCACGGCCGCGACGGCATCCACCACCGCGCGCCGCCAGCGCCGGTCCTGCCCCAGGGAGACGAGGTCGTTGACGAGGTCGTACCGCTTCGCGATCCCGTCGAACATCGACGCGACCTCGGCGGGCTTCTTCTCCAGGCTGGCGCGGGACATGGACGTCATGCTCCCACGCACGGCCGCACGCACCGAGGCCCGCACCGAGGCCGCACCGTTGACGGTGCGCGCGCCGGTCGCCTAGCGTCGCCGACAGAGGACGGCGCGGTGCCGTCGCTCCCTGGATCGGCAGACAGGACCACTGAGCCGGCGCGACGCGGCGCCGCTCCCCGGTGCCGCCGCCATGGAGGCACCGATGAGCACCTGGATCAAGAACCCGCTGGCCGTCTTCACCGCCGACGACGCACCCGGGGCGCCCGACGCCCGTGGCGGCGTCGTCGTCACGGACGGCGTGATCACCGAGCTGGTCGCGGCGGGGGCGAGCCCGTCGACCCCGGTCGACATCACGTTCGACGCGTCCGAGCACGTGATCACACCCGGTCTGATCAACACGCACCACCACTTCTACCAGACCCTCACGCGCGCCTGGGGGCCGGTCGCCGACGCCGAGCTCTTCCCCTGGCTGACCACGCTCTACCCGGTGTGGGCGCGCCTCACGCCGCGCGCCCACGAGCTCGCGACGAAGGTCGCGCTGACCGAGCTGCTGCTGTCGGGCTGCACCACGGCCGCCGACCACCACTACGTGTTCCCGGCGGGCCTGGACGACGCGATCGACCTCCAGGTCGCGGCGGTCCGCGAGCTCGGCATGCGCGCCACGCTGACGAGGGGCTCGATGACGCTCGGCACGGACGACGGCGGCCTGCCGCCGCAGTCGGTGGTGCAGGACCCGGACACGATCCTGGCCGACTCCGAGCGGCTGATCTCCACGTACCACGAGCGCGGCGCCGGGGCCCGGATCCAGATCGCGCTGGCGCCGTGCTCCCCCTTCTCCGTCACGACCCAGAACATGCGCGACACCGCCGAGCTGGCCGAGCGGCACGACGTGCGCCTGCACACCCACCTGGCCGAGACGATCGACGAGGAGGACTTCCTGCGCGAGCGGTTCGGCATGCGCACCGTGGACTACCTCGAGTCGGTCGGCTGGCTCACCGACCGGGCCTGGCTGGGCCACGGCATCCACTTCGACGACGCCGAGATCGCCCGCCTCGGCGCGGCGGGCACGGGCGTGGCGCACTGCCCGACGTCGAACATGCGGCTCGCGTCGGGCATCGCGCGCGTGCTGGAGCTGGAGGACGCCGGCGCGCCGGTGGGCCTCGGCGTGGACGGCTCGGCGTCGAACGACGCGTCGACGATGATGCCCGAGGCCCGCCAGGCCCTGTACCTGCAGCGGCTCAAGTACGGCGCCTCGGTGCCGGTGGCGCGCGCCCTCGGGTGGGCGACGCGCGGCTCGGCCCGCGTGCTGGGCCGCGACGACCTGGGGGTGCTGGCCGTCGGCAAGCAGGCCGACCTCGCGCTGTGGCGGCTGGACGAGCCCCGCTTCTCGGGCTCGCACGACCCGGTCGCCGCCCTGCTGCTGTGCGGCGCGGACCGCGCCGACCGGGTGATGGTCGGCGGCGAGTGGCGCGTCGTCGACGGCGCGGTGGTCGGGCTCGACCTGCCCGCGCTCCTGGCCGAGCACCGCGAGGCGGCACGCCGGCTCGTGGCGGGCTGAGCTCGCGGCAGCCGCAGATCCACCCCCGGGAGGGGTTGACACAGATCACCCTTGCCGGTCGAATAGTGGAAGGCTTCTTCCGTAGAACGGAAGGAATGACCATCGATAGCGAACGAGGAGGTCCGCTATGTCACGGTCCGCATCCCCCCGGGCGGCGGCGACCAGCCCCGCCCGCCCCGAGGACGAGCGTCTGCCGCTCGGCGCCACCATCGGGTACGGCTTCCAGCACGTCCTCACGATGTACGGCGGCATCATCGCCCCGCCGCTCATCGTGGGTGGTGCCGCCGGCCTCACCTCGGCGGAGATCGGCACGCTCATCGCCGCCTCGCTCTTCATGGGCGGTCTCGCGACGATCCTGCAGACCGTCGGGATCAGGTTCTTCGGCTCCCAGCTGCCGCTGGTGCAGGGCGTGTCGTTCGCCGGCGTCTCGACCATGGTCGCGATCGTCGGGGGCGGCGGCGGGATCCCCGCCGTCCTCGGCGCGGTGCTCGTCGCCTCGGCGATCGGGTTCCTCATCACGCCGTTCTTCGCCCAGATCATCCGGTTCTTCCCGCCCGTGGTCACCGGCGTCGTCATCACGACGATCGGACTGACCCTCATGCCGGTGGCGGCGAACTGGGCGATGGGCGGCGACGCCGAGGCGCCCGACTACGGCTCCACGAGCAACATCGGGCTGGCGTTCCTCACCTTCGCCATCGTCGTCCTGCTGTCCAAGGTGGGCTCGGGCGTCGTGTCGCGACTGTCGATCCTCATCGCGATCGTGGCCGGCACGCTGATCGCCCTCGCCCTCGGCATGGCGGACTTCGCCGGCGTCGGTGAGGGCCCGGTGGTCGCGTTCCCGATGCCGTTCAGCTTCGGCGCCCCGACGTTCGAGGTCGCCGCGATCGTCTCGATGCTCATCGTCATCCTGGTGACGCTCACGGAGACGACGGCGGACATCATCGCCGTCGGCGAGATCGTCGGCACCAAGGTGGACCGCAAGCGCATCGCCAACGGCCTGCGCGCCGACATGGCGTCGTCCGTCGTCTCGCCGGTCTTCGGCTCGTTCACGCAGTCGGCGTTCGCCCAGAACGTGGGCCTGGTCGCGATCACCGGGGTGAAGTCCCGCTTCGTGGTCACCGCCGGCGGCGGCATCCTCGTGGTCCTGGGCCTGCTGCCCGTGCTGGGCCGCGTCGTGGCCGCCGTCCCGACGCCCGTGCTCGGCGGCGCCGGCGTGGTGCTGTTCGGCTCCGTGGCGGCGTCGGGCATCCGCACGCTCGCCAAGGTCGACTACAAGAACTCGATGAACCTCATCATCGTGGCGGCGTCCATCTCGTTCGGCATGATCCCGATCGCGAAGCCCGACTTCTACGACCAGTTCCCCACATGGTTCGGCACCATCTTCCACTCGGGGATCAGCTCGGCGGCGCTCATGGCGATCCTGCTGAACATCCTGTTCAACCACATCAAGGCCGGGACGCCCGAGAACCCGTCCGTCTTCGTCAAGGGCACCGCGAGCAAGGCCGTCGACGACGAGCAGCTCGAGGACCTCGCCGACGACGGCGTGCTCAACCGGTCCAACCGCCGGGAGGGCGAGGCGACCTCGAGGTGAGGTCGTCCGGCAGCACACGAGGCTGACCCACGCACCGTGAGCGGGGCGTGGCGGACCGTCGGGCGTACCCTGGAGCCGATGTCCGCCACGCCCCTGCCGGCGCCGCGCCCCCTCCCGGGCACGACCACCGGCACCAGCCCCGATCCCGCGACCGAGCCCCTCGCGCTCCTGGTCCGCACCTCCCGGATCGACGACCTTCCCGGCGGCCTCACCGCCCTCGTCGACCTCCTGCCGGACACGCGCCCGCTGAGCTGGGTGCGGCGCGGTGACGGCATCGTCGGCTGGGGCGAGGCCCTCCGCTTCGACACCTTCGGGCCCGGCCGGTTCGCCGACGCCGAGGCCGCCTGGCAGGCCACCCTCCAGCGGGCCGTGGTGCGCGACGACGTGCGCCTGCCCGGCACGGGACCCGTCGCGTTCGGCACGTTCGCCTTCGACGACGCGGGTCAGCTCGACGACCAGGACGGCGACGACGCGGGCCACCCGCGGCCGGACGGGTCGCTCGTCGTGCCGCGTGTCCTCGTCGGCCGCCGGGCCGGCGTCACCTGGATGACCACCATCACCCCCGGCGCGAGCCTCGACGCCGCCCCCGGCACCGCCGCGCTGCGCCGCGAGCCGCGCACGGAGGTCGTCGCCCCCGGCCGCGTCCGCTTCGCCGACGGCGCCGTCGGCGCCACCGACTGGCCCGCCGTCGTGCGCGAGGGCGTGGCCCGCATCCAGTCGGGCGCCCTCGAGAAGGTGGTGCTGGCACGCGACGTGCTCGCCACCACCGAGCACCCCCTCGACCCCCGCTGGCTGCTGCGCCGCCTCGCCGACCGCTACGAGGCCTGCTGGACGTTCTCCGTCTCCGGCATGGTCGGCGCCACCCCCGAGCTCCTGGTGCGCAGCGAGAAGGGGCTCGTCACGTCCCGCGTGCTCGCGGGCACGATCCGCCGCGAGGCTGGGATGTCCGACGACGACGCGCTGCTGCACGCGGCGCAGCTCGCCCGGTCCTCCAAGGACCTCGAGGAGCACGAGTACGCCGTGCGCTCCGTCGCGGCCGCGCTCGAGCCGTTCTGCTCGTCGATGAACGTCCCCGACGCCCCGTTCGTCCTGCACCTGCCGAACGTCATGCACCTCGCGTCCGACGTGACCGGCGTCCTCGACCGGGGCCACGACGCCACCGGGCGGGCGCCGTCGTCGCTCACGCTGGCCGCCGCGCTGCACCCCTCGGCCGCCGTCTGCGGCACGCCGACGAACGTCGCCCGCGACCTCATCCGCGAGATCGAGGGGATGGACCGGTCCCGCTACGCCGGTCCGGTCGGGTGGGTCGGGGCCGACGGCGACGGGGAGTGGGGCATCGCGCTGCGGTCCGCCGAGCTCTCGGCCGCGGACCCGCGGCACGTCCGGCTGTTCGCCGGCTGCGGCATCGTCGCCGCCTCCGACCCGGAGGCCGAGCTCGCCGAGTCCGAGGCGAAGCTCGTGCCCATGCGCTGGGCGCTCGGCGCGGACTGAACAATCCGCGAGATAGAGAACCCCTTTCGCCGAGATAGAGAGGCTCGGACGAGGCCGCAAGTGCTGCGGCCTCGTCCGAGCCTCTCTATCTCGGCGAAAGGGGTTCTCTATCTCGCGGTCAGCCCTCCCAGACCTGCTCGCGGAAGCCGGACCAGACCTGCTTGTCCGAGGTGGCCCCCATGAGGCCGATCCGCGCGTCCGTCAGACCGAGCAGCATCTCGACCGGCGACGCTCCCGCCGCGATCTTCTCCCCCAGCTCGGCCCAGTCGTCGCCGTCGGGCAGGTCCGCGTGGATGGACGAGATGTACATCTGCGCGTCGCCCTCCATCGACACGTAGTCCGCGTCGGTGACGGTGCCGCCGACCTTGCCGTCGTTGTCGGCGTAGGTCTTGAGCCAGAACCCGGGCACCTTGACGTAGTCCACGTCGATCCGCAGCGCGTCACGGCGGGGACCGCCGTTCGTCACCGGCACGTTGACCACGTCGATGCCGTTGATGCCGGTGAGCGGGAGCTGCAGGTCCCGCGTCTCCAGCTCGCCGTCGACGGAGAACACGTTGGCGTCCTCGCGCGTGCCGCAGTCCCCCGGCAGCGAGACGTTGATGTCGTAGTCGCCGCCGAACGTGATCCGCGCGCAGGGGCCGAGCTCGAGCTTGAACTCCTTCTCGACGTCGTCCTGCGCCTGCTCCTCGGCCGGGGTGTCCTCGTCGGCCTTGGCGCCCTTGTCGGCGTCCTTGCCGTCGGCGTCCTTCGCATCGGCGTCCTTCGGGGCGCCTCCCTCTGCGTCGGTCGGGTCGGCGGCCTCGCCGCCGGCCGTCCCGTCGCCGGCGGACGCGCCGTCGTCCGTCGCCGCGGTGCCGCCGTCGTCGGTCGCCTCGCCGGAGCCTCCGGCGTCCTCCGACACGGACGGCGAGGGGCTGGGCGTCGGCTCGGCCTCGTCGTCGCTGCCGCAGGCCCACTCGAGCCAGCCCAGCGGGTCCCAGCAGTCCGACGCCGAGCGCACCTGCGACGCGGGCGCGGCGGCCGCCTCGACCGTCGTCGCCCCCGTGCTCCCCAGCGCGAGCACGACGACCGCGGCGGCGACGGCCACGTGCCGCCCGCCGCGGGCGGGCTCCTCGTCGAACGGCAGGATCTCGGCGAGGCCGACCTCCTGCACCTCGCGCGGGTCCGCGGGCACCGCCGTCGCGGCAGGGTCGGACGACGCCGCAGGCGCCTCGTCCGTCCCGCCGTCCGTCGCCGGCCCCGCCTCGGCGTCCTCGGCGGCGGGTCGCGGCATCCACGACACCGCGAGGATGCCGCCCACGACGCCGAGGACCATGCCGATTCCGAAGCCGCCCAGGTTCACGCCCAGCAGGGAGTAGACCGAGATCGCCAGGGTGATGACCCCGTAGAACACCCGGAACTGCGGCTGGGTCGTCACCAGGACGCCGAGGAGCACCAGCGCCACGGGCAGCAGCGTGGACTGCATGCCCTCGATGCCGAGCTGGATCTCGAAGTTGTCGATCTGCAGCCGGCCGGAGAACCACAGCACCACACCCGACAGGGCCGCCAGCGTGCCGCCCCAGAAGGGCCGGCCCCGCCGCCAGGCGGCGAACCGCTGGAGGCGGGTGGCCGGCACCTCCGGGGTCGACGCCACGGACGGCTCAGCGGTCGACCCCGTGGACGCCTCGGGGATCGAGGTGTTCTCGTCGTCGCTCACGCGTGATCTCCCTGGTCGCCGGGGCCGCTCAGAAGCACTCGGTGCCGTCGGAGATCTTGAGGTGCAGGTCGGTGAGCGTGAAGACCGCGGCCGACGTGCTCGTCGAGACCTGCTTGAGGTCGTCGATGGTGATCGCGTCCGAGTCCATGGCGAAGTCGCCCTTGCTGCCGTGCGCCTTCGTGTTCACGGTGGAGGCGTCGACGCCGATCCGGATCTGGTTGAACTGCGCGGTGCCGCGCAGGTCGCTCATGCCGATCTGCAGGTCGGTCGCCTTGACCGGGTTCTTGGGGTCGGTCCCCGCGGAGATGAGCAGGCCCAGCGGCATGCCGGGGACCTTCACCGACTGGCACAGGTTGTGCAGCGTCGCGTCCTTGATGTTGGCGATCGCCACCGGACGCGACTTGCCGTCGGCGTCCTTGGACTCGCCGGCGTACTGCGAGAATCCGGTCCCGTCGAGCTTGTCGGCCGCGATCTTGAACTGCTGGCCCGAGATCGCCATCGACACCGGGACGGCGCCCTGGGCGACGCCGCCCATGAGGACGCCGATCACCGCCACCGTCGGGACCGCCGCGAGCATCGCACGGCCTCGACGCGTGCGCGTCAGTGCGCTGAGCTTCATTTCCCCTCCACCAAGACGACATGGCGACCCCTGTGTCGCCGACGAGTGGCGACGGTACGCCCCTTACTGAGGCGGCGTCAATAGCAATGGTTGCCCGCGGCGCTTCACCCTCCGGGCGGCGCCGTCACCTCACGAGACGGCCATATGCTCGGGGCATGGCAGCCGCGCGACGCACCCGGATGAGCCCCGACGAACGCCGGCAGCAGCTCGTCGCGCTCGGCGTGGCGGCGCTGGCCGACCGTCCCCTGGAGGCCGTCACCGTCGAGGACCTGGCCGCCCAGGCCGGGGTCTCCCCCGGGCTCGTCCACTACTATTTCGGCAACCGGCAGGGCCTGCACTCCGCCATCGTCCGGACCGCGCGCGACGCGATGCTGCACGCCACGCAGCCGCGGCCCGAGCTGCCGCCGCGCGAGCGCCTCCGCGACACCCTCGACCGGTTCGTCGAGTTCGTGCACGACCACGACGCGACGTTCTACTCGCTCGTGCGCGGCGCGGCGTCCGGCGACGAGCACGTGCGCGCCACCATCCAGCACGCGCGCGACGTGCTGGCCGGGCACCTGCGCGACGCCTTCCAGGAGATCGGCGTCGCCCCCACCCCCCTGCTCGAGGTCGCGCTGCACTCGTGGATCTCGTTCGCCGAGCAGGCGCTCGTCGAGGCCGCGACCGACCCCGCGATCTCGCCGTCCGACCTCGCCGACTTCCTCGAGCGCAGCGCGCTCGGCGTCCTCGCCGCCCTGCACCCCTCGGCCGGCTGACGGGGACGCAGTGGGCGGGCATCTGGCCCTGTTCCGCGACCGGAACAGGGCCAGATACCGCTCACCACCCCCCGAGTGGTCCGCGGACGACAAAGCCCCGCGGACCGCGACGGGGAGGGGGAGTCGTCGCGGGCCCGCGGGGCTGCTGATGCGGCCGGCCGGATGCGCGTGCCGGCCGGCCGCGGCTCGGTCGCGGCTCAGTTGTTGCCGCTGCCGCCCTGGAGCAGGTCCTCGAGCCAGCCGGGCAGGTTCCCCGGGTCCGTCGAGTCGGAGCCGCCCTGGCCCTGCTCCTGGTCCTGACCGTTCTGGTCACCCTGGCCGTCCTGGCCGTTCGGGTCCTGACCCTGCTGGTCGTCCTGGCCGTTCTGGCCCTGGTCGCCCTGGCCGGTCGTGGCGGACTCGTCGCGGACGGCGAGGGTCACGTCGACGGTCTGCGTCTTGCCGTCGCGGACGTAGGTCAGCGTGACCTTCTGGTCGGCCGCCTTCTCCCGGACGTACGCCGTGAGCGACTCGGCGCCGTTCACGGAGTCGTCGTCGATCGCGACGATCACGTCGCCGGCCTGGAGGCCGGCGTCCGCGGCGGGAGACCCGGACGACACCTCGACCACCTTGGCGCCGCGGCGCGTGACGCCGTCGGCCGTGGCCGTCGCGTCCTGCATGGTCACGCCGAGGAACGCGTGCTCCGCCGAGCCGTCCTTGATGAGCTGGTCGGCGATGTTCGACGCGAGGTTCACCGGGATGGCGAACCCGAGCCCGATCGAGCCGGACTGCTCGCCGCTCATGCCGCTCGACATCGTGGCGATCGACGACGTGATGCCGATGACCTGGCCCTGCGCGTTGAACAGGGGGCCGCCGGAGTTGCCGGGGTTGATCGCGGCGTCGATCTGGATCGCGTTGGTGACGACCTGCGTGCTGCCGTCCTCCCCCGACGCCGAGACCGGGCGGTCCACGGCCGACACGATTCCGGTGGTGGCCGTGTTCGCCAGGCCGAGCGGGTTCCCGACGGCCAGCACGGCGTCGCCCACCGTGACGTCGTCGGACGAGCCGAAGGACGCGGGCTTCAGGTCGTCCGGCGGGTTCTTCAGCTTGACGACGGCCAGGTCGGTGGTCGGGTCGGTGCCCACGATGGTCGCCTCGTACAGGCGGCCGTCGGACAGCGTGACCTGCACGGTGTCGTTCTGCGCGCCCGAGACGACGTGGTTGTTGGTGACGATGTGGCCCTGGTCGTCGTAGATCACGCCGGAGCCCTCGGCGCCGCCGGCCTGGCTCTGCACCTGGATGGCGACCACCGACGGGGCGACGGCCGTCGTGACGGCCTCCCAGTTCGGGTTGTTCGACGTCGAGTTCTTGACCGGGGCCTCGTCGGTGGCCTGCGAGCTCGCGCCGACGTTCGCCAGCGACGACGGGTTGCCGGCGTCGAACGCGCCGGTCGCCGCCGCGGTGCCGAGGCTCGCGAGGACGGCCGCGATGACCGCCGCGCTGGCTACCGGGACCCAGACGGACCGCTCGCGCTTCGTGGCGGTCCCTCCCCCGGGTCCCTGCTGCGGGGACGTCTGGTTCAGGCCGTAGGGGTTGCCCGGGCCCTGGCCGTACGGCTGGCCCTGCGGGTGCTGGCCCTGCGGGTGCTGGCCCTGCTGCTGGTGCTGCTGCTGCTGCTGGTACTGCTGCGGCGCGCCCTGCGGGTGCTGGGACTGCTGCTGCGCGTAGTACGGCGACCCGGCCGCCATCTGCCCGTACCGCGGCTGCTGCGCGCCGTACTGCTGCGACGCCTGCTGCGGAGCGGGCGGCTGCGGGGGCCCCTGCTGGGGCGTCCCCTGGGTGGGGAGCTGCTGGGTCGGCTGCACGGTGAGGTGCTGGGTGTCCTGCGTGGCCGGCTGCGACGCGGTGCGGTCCGCGGCGCCCGGCTGCTCGGCCGGCCGCTCGGTCGGCCGCTCAGCGGGGTTCTCGCTCCGGTTCGGCTCGTCGGCGCCCGACGGCTGCGGTGCGCCCGGGGTGTCGGTGCTCATGGTGCCCTCCTCGATGTGTGCCCCTAGGAGACCACCCCATCCTGGCGTGGTGCTTGGCTCAACCTGAGAACTTCCTGCGAATCGTGACGGCGCAGGTCAGAGCGTCTCCCGCACGGCGTCGGCGACGCGCGCCGCGAGGTCCCGCGTCTCGGACAGCCGGTCGGCGCGCGAGACGTGCACCTCGATCACCTGCACGCCCCGCGTCGGCGCCTGCAGGGCGTGCCGCAGCGAGCCGACGTCGAGCACGAGCTGATGGTCCACGCCGTACCCGGCGCACAGCTGGGCCAGGTTCGCTCCGTGCGGGGTGCCGAAGACGCGCTCGAAGGTGGCGGCGCCCCGCGCGGACGACGTCGCGAGCTCGCCGTGCTCGAGGGTGGCGAAGATGGACCCGCCGTCATCGTTCACCACGACGACCTCGAGGTCGACGGGCGGCTCGTGCGGCCCGCGCAGCAGGCCGCCGGCGTCGTGCAGGAAGGTGAGGTCGCCGACCAGCGCGCGGGTGCGGCGGCCCTGGCGGGCGGCGGCGTGCGCGACGCCCGTCGCGGTCGACACGGTGCCGTCGATGCCGGCCAGCCCGCGGTTGGCGAGCACGTCGGGCAGCTCGCCGGCCTGGGGGTGGTCCAGCCCGAGCACGAGGTCGAGGTCCCGCACGGGGTTGGACGACCCGACGACGAGCAGGTCGTCGGGCCCGAGCACGGACGCCACGGCGCGCGCGACGGCGAGAGCGGCGTGGGGGGCCGTCAGCAGCCCCTCGGCGACGGCGGCGTCCGCGGTC
>JADHZE010000056.1 GCA_026934365.1 Isoptericola sp. QY 916
CTCCGCGTTGACGCGCTCCGCCCAGGCGCGGTGGGCGCCGGCCTGGGCGGCGTGCAGCGCGTCGAGCGCGGCGCCCCGCAGGCGCGGGTGGGCCACGAGCTGGGCGTCGAGGACGTCGAGCGTGGCGAGGACGTCGACGTCCGCCCGGTGGAGCTCGCCGTCGCCCTCGATCCCGTACAGGGCGCACAGGTCGCCGAGGCGCCGCTTGCCCTCGCGGGCGCGGTCCAGCCACCGGTCGAGGACGAGGGGGTCCAGCACCGGGGCGACGGGCCGGCCGAGCCGCTCGGGCACGGTCGGCAGGCCGTGGCGGGCCAGCTCGACGTCGAGCAGGGAGAGGTCGAACGAGGCGTTGTAGGCGACCAGAGGGACGCCGTCGCGCACGTGATGGACGAGGATCGCGGCGATCTCCTCGAGCGCCCCGACGGCGTCCTGGCCGTGGGCGCGCGCCTCGGCGGTGGTGATGCCGTGGATGGCGGCGGCCTCGGCGGGGATCTCGATGCCCGGGTCGAGCAGCCAGGTGCGCACCGACCGGGAGCCGTCCGGCCCCCGCAGCACGAGCGCGGCGGTCACGATGCGGTCGGCCTCGACGTCGAGCCCCGTGGTCTCCGTGTCGAAGCCGAGCAGGGGCCCGCGCGACCAGCCCGGGTCGGGGGCGGCCTGCGGTGCGTCGAGCTCCGCGTACGTCGTCATGCCCCCGGACTGTGCCACCGGCCACCGACAGCACGCGCCGGTAGGCTGTCCGGGTGAGCAACGAGATCGAGATCGGGCGCGGAAAGCGCGGCCGCCGCGCATACTCCTTCGACGACATCGCGATCGTGCCCTCGCGGCGCACGCGCGACCCGAAGGACGTGTCCGTGGAGTGGCAGATCGACGCCTACCACTTCGACCTGCCGATCATGTCGGCGCCGATGGACTCCGTGATGAGCCCCGCCACCGCGGTGGCGCTGGGGAACCACGGCGGCCTCGGCGTCCTCGACCTCGAGGGCCTGTGGACGCGGTACGAGTCGCCCGAGACGCTGCTGGCCGAGATCCGCGACCTGCCCGCCGACCGCGCGACGCGGCGCATGCAGGAGATCTACGCCGAGCCGATCAAGGCCGAGCTCATCACGCAGCGCCTCAAGGAGGTCCGCGCCGCGGGCGTCACCGTCGCGGGCGCGCTGTCCCCGCAGCGCACGCAGGAGCACTACCAGACCGTGGTCGACGCGGGCGTGGACCTGTTCGTCATCCGCGGCACCACGGTCTCGGCCGAGCACGTCTCCGGCAACGCCGAGCCGCTCAACCTCAAGCGGTTCATCTACGAGCTCGACGTCCCGGTCGTCGTCGGCGGCGCGTCCACCTACACCGCCGCACTGCACCTCATGCGCACCGGCGCGGCGGGCGTGCTCGTCGGCTTCGGCGGCGGCGCCGCGCACACCACGCGCGTGGGCCTCGGCATCCACGCGCCGATGGCCACGGCCGTCTCCGACGTGGCCGCGGCCCGCCGCGACTACCTCGACGAGTCCGGCGGCCGGTACGTGCACGTGATCGCCGACGGCGGCGTGGGCCGCTCCGGCGACATCGTCAAGGCCGTCGCCTGCGGCGCCGACGCCGTCATGCTGGGCGCCGCGCTCGCCCGCGCCGAGGAGGCGCCGGGCAAGGGCTGGCACTGGGGGCCCGAGGCCCACCACCCGGCGCTGCCCCGGGGCGAGCGCGTCGAGGTCGGGACGGCCGGCACGCTCGAGCAGGTGCTGTTCGGGCCGAGCGGCTCCGCCGACGGCACCCTCAACCTCGTCGGCGCGCTGCGCCGCGCCATGGCCACGACCGGGTACTCCGACCTCAAGGAGTTCCAGCGGGTCGAGGTCGTCGTCTCGCCGTACCAGCCCCGGTGACCGCCGGCTCCACGACCCGCGACGCGCTCGACGTCGCGTTCCGGGAGGTCACGGACGACGACGTCGAGCAGGTCGTCGCGCTGTGGGAGGCCTGCGGGCTGACCCGGCCGTGGAACGACCCGCGCCGCGACGTCGCCGACGCGCGGCGCACCCCGACGTCGACGGTCGTGATCGGGGTGGCCGGCGACCGCGTCGTGTCCTCCGCGCTGGCCGGGTACGACGGGCACCGCGGCTGGCTGTACTACGTGGCCGTCGACCCGCAGCGGCAGGGGAGCGGCCTCGGCCGCGCGACGGTGGTCGCCGCCGAGGGCTGGCTCCGCCGCGCGGGCGTGCACAAGGTGCGCCTCATGGTGCGGCACGGGAACGAGCGGGTGCTCGGGTTCTACGACGGTCTGGGGTACACCGACTCCGAGTGCCTCGTGCTGGGCCGTGACCTGTGACGCCCCTCGGGGAGGGTTCCCGGTCGCGCTGAGAGCGAACGCCCGGCCGTCCGGGCACGACGGTTGCCGCGGTGTCGCCGGACCCGGCTAGGGTGTCGGCCATGTCCACCGCGCACGAGGGCGAAGGCGCTCTCGGGGAACTTCTCGACCCCGAGCTGCCCGCCGCCACCTATGTCCTGGAGCCCGACGTCGTGGAGCCGCTGACGCGGCGCATCGTCACGTCCCACACGGTCGGGACGCACCGTTCGGTCCTTCCCTTCACGGGTGCCCCGCTGGCGGCGTTCCCGCTGTCGTCGCCCGACGACGTCGCGTCGGCCGCGGGCCGCGCCCGCGCCGCGCAGCCCGGGTGGGCGCGCACGTCGCTGCGGGAGCGCACGGCCGTGCTGGACCGCCTCGGCGCGCTGGTGCTGGAGCGGCAGTCGGAGATCCTCGACCTGATCCAGATGGAGTCGGGCAAGGCCCGGCGCAGCGCGTTCGAGGAGGTCGCCGACGTCGCGATGGCGTGCCGGCACTACGCCGTGCGCGGCCCCGGGTACCTGGGCGAGCGCCGCGTGCCGGGCATGCTGCCCGTGCTCACGGGCGTGCGCGTGCACCGCCGTCCGGTCGGCGTGGTCGGCGCGATCGCGCCGTGGAACTACCCGCTGTCCCTGGTCCTGTCGGAGGCGATCCCGGCGCTGCTCGCGGGGAACGCGGTGGTGCTCAAGCCGGACCCGCAGACCACCCTGTCGTCCCTGTGGGTGGCGGAGCTCCTGCAGGAGGCGGGGCTGCCCGACGACCTGTTCCTCGTCGTCGCCGGCGGCGGGGACGTCGGCGCGGCGCTCGTGGACCACGTGGACCACATCGCGTTCACCGGCTCGACGGCGACGGGCCGCAAGGTCGCGGCGCGGGCGGGCGAGCGGCTCATCGGCACGACGCTCGAGCTGGGCGGCAAGAACCCGCTGTACGTCGCGGCCGACGCCGACCTCGACTCGGCGGTGCCGGGCGTCGTGCGGGCCTGCTTCGCGAACGCCGGCCAGCTGTGCATGTCGATCGAGCGCCTGGTGCTGCACGAGCGGATCGCGGACGCGTTCCTCGAGCGGTTCGCCGTCGCGGTGCGCGACCTCACGCTGGGCACCGGGCTCGACTACACCGCGGACGTGGGCTCGCTGGTCTCCGCCGCGCAGCTCGAGCGCGTCACGCGCCACGTCGACGACGCGCTCGCCAAGGGCGCCCGCGCGCTCGTCGGCGGGGTGCACCGCTCCGACGTCGGCCCGTACTTCTACGCCCCGACGGTGCTGGACGACGTCCCCGAGGACGCCCTGTGCGCCCGCGAGGAGACGTTCGGCCCGGTCGTCGCCGTGACCCGCGTGGCGTCGGACGACGAGGCGGTGCGCGTGATGAACGACACCGAGTTCGGCCTCAACGCGAGCATCTGGTCCACCGACGTCGCCCGCGCCCGGCGCCTCGCGGCGCGCGTGCAGTCCGGCACCGTCGTGATCAACGACGGGTACGCCTCGGCCTGGGGTTCCGCGGCCGCGCCGATGGGCGGCTTCAAGGCCTCCGGGCAGGGCCGCCGGCACGGGCGCGAGGGCATCGAGGCCGTCACCGAGGTGCAGACCGTCGCCGTCCAGCGCGGCGCCCGGTTCGGCCTGTCCCTCGACACGCTGTACACGCTCGGTGGGGAGACGCCGAGCCGCGTGCTGTCCGTCGCGCTCGGCGCGATGCGGCGGCTGCGCCTGCCGTAGGCCCGCCTCAGCGCCCTGGGCGGGACAGGAAGGAGCCCAGGGCGGCCTGCGCGGCGGGCTCGCCCAGCAGCCGGGTGAAGACCGCCCCCTCGTCCTCGATCCGGTCGAGGAGAGCGGCCTGGGTGCCGGAGCGCAGGAGGCGCTTGGTCTCGACGAGCGCGGTGACCGGCTTCGCGGCCAGCCGGGCGGCCTGCGCGCGGGCGTGGCCGAGCACCTCGGCGTCCGGCAGCACCCGGTTGACCAGGCCGGCGTCGGCCGCCGCGGCGGCGCTGAACGGCTCCCCGAGCAGGAGGGCGGCCGCGGCACGCTGGTGCCCGACGACCTGCGGCAGCAGCAGGCTGGACCCCGCCTCGGGGACCAGGCCCAGGTCGACGAACGGGAAGTGGAGCGTCGCGCCCTCGCCGGCGTACACGAGGTCGCAGTGCAGCAGCATGGTCGCGCCCACGCCGACGGCCGGGCCGCACACCCCCGCGACGACCGGCTTCGGGAACCGCGCGATCGTGCGCAGGAATCGGAACGCCGGGTCGTCGGTGCCGGCCTGCGGGCGGTCCAGGAAGTCGCGGATGTCGTTGCCCGCGCAGAACACGGTCTCGTCGCCCTGCAGCACGACCGCCCGGACGCCCGCGTCGGCCTCCGCCGCGTCGAGGGCGTCGGCCAGCGCGGCGTACATCGCGGTGGTGAGCGCGTTCTTCTTGGCGGGCCGGTCGAGGGTCACGGTGGCGACGCCCTCGGCGGCGCTGGTGAGGACGTCGTCGGTCATGCCGAGACGATAGCGGCCCCCTCCGCCTTCCCGGTGCCCCGTCAGAGCTCCCGGACCGCCGCCCGCCACGACGCCGGGATCTCGCGCACGTGCCACCACACCCACTTCCGGGGCGTCGCGCTCGCCGCCGAGACACCCACGCCCTGCGCGTCCAGGCCCGCGCGGGAGCAGCTGAACAGCGCGCGGCGCAGGTGGTAGTCCTGCGTGACGACGACGGCCGTGCGGGCTCCCAGCTCGGCGGTGCGGCGGCAGGACGCCGTGGTGTCGAGGCCGTCGCGGTCCAGCGTCAGCGCCGCGTCCGGCACGCCGCGGCCGAGGATCCACTCGCGCATGGAGGCGGGCTCGTCGTAGGGGGTGCCGTCCGGGCGCGGCTGCCCGTCGCCGCTGAGCACCACCCGGTCGGCGACGCCGGCGTGGTACAGCTCGGCCGCCGCGTCGAGGCGGCGGCGCAGGTAGGGCGACGGTGTCCCGTCGGGCCGGATGCCCGCCCCGAGCACGAGGATCGCGTCGACCGGCTCGACGGACTCGACGGACGGCCGGACCCGGGCCTGCCCGGTCAGCTGCACCCACGCGACCGGCACCACGACGGCCAGGGCGAGCGCCCCCGCGGTCGCGGAGGAGACCCGCAGCGCACGACGGCGCCGGGAGCGGACGGGGGTCGGTGCGGCGGCCGGCGTCGGGGTCACGCCCCGCAACCTAGCGTCAGGGGACCAGGGCGGCGCGCTCGGCGCGCAGGTTGCGTCCCGCCGTGTCGGCCCAGCGGGCCGCGGCCGCGGCCGAGCGGTACAGCCGCGGCAGCCCGGCGAGCTGGTCCAGGACGGCGGCCCGGCCGGCCCGGAACGCGTCGTCGGGCACGTGCCCGTACTCGGCGCGGACCTGGGCCGCGTAGCGCGCGTACCGACCGGGCTCGGCGCCGAGGACGGCGAGGTCCGCGTCGCTGACCAGCGCGCCCGAGGCGTCCGCCGCGCCGGGGTCGTGAGCGGTCGTCACGAGCACGAGCCGGGCGACCTCGTCCACGTCGTGGTGCGTCAGCGGCTCGCCCGTCCCCGCCCGGCGCACCTCGCCTGTCAGCGGCCCGAGCAGCGCGCCCACCAGCGCGGCCGAGCGCTCCTCGTCGCGGCCCGCCTCGCCGTCGTGCACCGCGTCGTGGAACCACAGCGCCGCCGCCGCGTGCCAGCGCGAGCCGGGCGCGCCGTCGGCGACGAGGAGGTCCAGGGCGTCGAGGGAGTCGGCCAGGTGCAGGCGCGAGTGGTAGACGCGGTGCGGCTCGCGCCAGCGGCCCACGAGGTCGCGCCCGGCGTCGTCCGCCGCGGCGAGCGCGGACCGCGCGCCGTCGTCCGGCTCCCACAGCGTCGTCCACCGGGCGAGCAGCGCGTCGTGGGAGGCGCGCCGCCGTTCGCGGCCGGGCACCCGCAGGGCGGAGCCGGCGAGGCGCCGCGACAGCTCGCCGCCGGTCACCGGCACGGCCCCGGCGGCCACCAGCGCGTCGTGCCGGTCGGCGGGGACGTCGTAGTGGTCGAGGTCGAAGGCCCGGTCGCCCACGCCCTGGGCGCGGGCGAACGACCGCAGCTCGTGCAGCGACGTGTCCGAGACCAGGTGCGACCAGAGGGTGCCGTGCGCCGGCCAGGCGGGCGGGTCGAGCAGGAGCGTCATCGGCGCACCCGCCGCACCCTGAGGGCACCCGGCACCTCGAGCCGGTCGCCGAGGTCCTCGCCCCGCGCGAACGCGCCCCACACGGCGCGCACGCGCCGCGCGGAGCGCTGCAGGTCGTCCCACGACGTACCGTCCGTGAGCGCCGCCGGCGCCCACGCCTTCTCGTCGCCGAACAGCAGCGGCAGGTCGACGGTGTGCGCGGCGCCCCACGGGTTGCCTGGCGCGGTCCACGTCACGACGTACCGGTAGGCGGTGCCGCCGGCGGCCGCGTGCCGGGCGGCGAGCCGCCGGGCGGGGCGCCCGTAGACGGCCGCGGTGACGGCGGCGACCAGCGCGCGTCGTATCCAGGGCCCGACGACGGGCAGCGCGGCGAGCCGCCGGATCGCGGGGATCCGGGGGACGAACAGCCGCGCCTCCTCGGCGGTGCTTCCGACGAGCAGCGCGACCTGCGGCGCGACGGCGTCCCAGGCGGCGTCGATCTCGCCCTCGGGCGGCAGCGGGTCGTGGCCGTACTGGGTGCCGAACGGCATCGCGGCGCGCAGCCCGGCGCCCGTCGCCGCCCGCGCGACCCGCGCCTCCGCGGCCACGACGTCCGTGACGGGCGTCCGGGCGGAGATCCCGGCGGCGGCGCGCGCCATGGCGGCGTTCATCCGGTCCCGCCCCCGGGAGATGCCGAGCGGCGCGCTCTGCACGATCGCGCGCGAGACCAGGGCCGCCGCGGCGGGCACGGCCAGCAGGTGCGCGACGGCGTCGCCCCCCGCGGACTGGCCGAACAGCGTGACCCGCGCGGGGTCGCCGCCGAACGCGGCGATGTTGCGGTGCACCCAGCGCAGCGCCTCGAGCTGGTCGAGCAGCCCGAGGTTCGCGGGCCGCTCGGGGCCGTCGCCGAGGTAGCCCAGCAGGCCGAGCCGATAGGTGACGGTCACGACGACCACTCGCTGCTCCGCGACGAGCGGCCGCGGGTCCATGATCGGCAGGTCGCCCGCGCCGGAGGTGTACGAGCCGCCGTGGATCCACACCATGACGGGGAGGCGGTCGTCGGGGCGCACGTCGGCGGGCATCGTCACGGACAGGCGCTGGCAGTGCTCGTCGCCGGGGACGCCGGCGCCCGGCGAGCCCAGCACCTCGTCGAGGAACGGGACCGGCGCCTGCGGGCAGGCGGGGGACCACCCCGTCGCCGCGAACGCCTCACTGCGGTCGGGCACCGGCACGGGCCGGGCGAACCGGTCCGCGTGGGCGTACGGGATGCCGGTGGCGCGGACGACGTCGTCGTCCGCCCAGCCGTCGACCGGTCCGCAGGGAGGCGTGAAGCGCAGCATCGCGGTCGAGACTAACCCTGGCGCGAGGCGCCGTCCTCGTCGTCGGGCATGAGGTCGGGCAGGTCGTCGAGCGCGCGCCGCACCTCGCGGACGATCCGGGCCATCGCGGCCTCGGCGGCGTCGGGGTCGTGCTCGGCCACCGCCCGGGCGACCGCCTCGTGCTGGTCGAGGGCCTCGGGCGCGGGGGAGGGCGGCATGAGGCCGAGGTGGGTCCGCCCGGCGAGGACCTCGGCGACGACGTCGGCCAGCGGGCCGAACATCTCGTTGCCGCTGGAGCGCAGCAGCAGCTCGTGCATGCGGACGTCGAGGGCGAGGAACTCGGTGAGGTCGCCCGCCTCGCCGAGGGTGCGCATCCGGCGGGCGAGGTCCACGAGCTCGCCGCGCACCTGGGGGGTGGCGTGACGGGCGGCACCGGCGGCGGCGAGGGGCTCGACCGCGTGCCGCAGCTCGGTGAGGCTGCGCAGCTGCGCGTCGCGGCCGGGGCCCTGCAGCCGCCACCGGATGACGCGCGGGTCGAGCACGTTCCAGTCCTCCATGCCGAGGACCACGAGGCCGACCCGGCGCCGCGAGCGCACCATCCCGAGGCCCTCGAGCATCCGCATCACCTCGCGCGCCACGGTCCGCGAGACGCCGTGCTCTGCGCCGATCCCGTCGAGCGTGAGGGGGGTGCCCGCGGGGACGTCTCCGCTGGTGATCGCGCGGCCGAGCGCGTCGAGCACTCCGGCGTGCAGGGACGGTGACGACATGGGCGGAGCCTATCGACGTGGGGTCGGGCGAGCCATTGGTGTGATCAGTCTTGTCAAAGGTAGTACCAATGAGGCATCCTCGGACGACGCGGCGACGCAGCAGTCGCCGCGGGGCCCGCCCCGGCGGGTCGCCGACCGAACAGGGAAGTCGAGATGGACACTGTCGTCATGAACGCCACCGGTGACGGGCGCGCCGCGAGCGCGCCGCGGTCTCCGGTCGCCGGGCACCTCGTCGTCATGGGCGTCGCCGGCTCGGGCAAGACCACGATCGCCGGGATGCTCGCCGAGCGCCTCGGCGTCGACGTCGCCGAGGCCGACGAGTTCCACCCCCAGGCGAACATCGACAAGATGTCGGCCGGCACGCCCCTCACCGACGCCGACCGGGCCCCCTGGCTCGCCGCCATCCGCGACTGGCTGACCGGGGAGACCGACAGCGGCCGGTCCGCCGTCGTGACCTGCTCGGCGCTCAAGCGCTCCTACCGCGACGTCCTGCGCGGCGCGCACGGCCGGGTGCGGTTCGTCCACCTCGACGGCACCCCCGAGCTCCTCGCCGACCGGATGGCGCACCGCAGCGGGCACTTCATGCCGCCGGCGCTCCTGCCGTCCCAGCTCGCCACCCTCGAGCCGCTCGACGACGACGAGGACGGCATCAGGATCGACGTCGCGGCCACGCCGGAGGAGATCGTCGACTCCGTGCTCGCCTGGCTCGCCGACCGGGCCTGACCGGCCGGACCCACCCCGTACGACCGTCGACGAGGACTTCGCCATGCCCTTCTCCCTGCCCTCTGCCATGCCCTTCGCCATGCCTTTCGCCCTGCCGGCCGCCGCACCCACCGACGACTGGACCCAGACGCTCACGGCCGGGCCGCTGCTCGCCATCGCCGCCGGAGCCGTCGCGCTCCTGCTCCTGCTCATCATCAAGGTGCGCCTGCACGCGTTCCTCGCGCTCGTGCTCGTCAGCCTGCTCACCGCGGTGGCCGCCGGGCTGCCCGCCGGCGGCGTCCTGGACGTCCTGCTGGACGGCTTCGGCTCGACCCTCGCGTCCGTGGCGCTGCTCGTCGGGCTCGGCGCGATGCTGGGCCGCCTGATCGAGACCAGCGGCGGCGCGAAGGTGATGACCGACGTGCTCATCGCGCGGTTCGGCGAGAAGCGCGCCCCGCTGGCCCTCGGCGTCGCGTCGCTGATCTTCGGCTTCCCGATCTTCTTCGACGCCGGCCTCGTCGTGATGCTGCCGATCGTGTTCGCGGTGGCCCACCGCCTCGGCGGGTCGCTGCTGCTGTACGGCCTGCCCGTGGCCGGCGCGTTCTCGGTCATGCACATCTACGTGCCGCCGCACCCCGGCCCCGTCGCCGCGTCCGAGTTCCTCGGGGCGAACGTCGGCATGGTCCTGCTCCTCGGGCTGATCATCGCGATCCCCACCTGGTACGTGACCGCCTACCTCTTCGGCAGGTTCGCGGGCCGCCGGATCGAGCTGCCGGTGCCGGCGATCCTCGGCCGCGCTGACGCCGCGCAGATCGCGAACCCGCCGCGCTTCGGCACGGTCGTCGGCATCCTGCTGCTCCCGCTCGTCCTGATCTTCGCCAACACCGGGCTGGAGACCGCGGTCTCCGCGGGCTGGGTCGCCGCCGAGAGCCCGGTCGTGACCTGGGCGGGCGTCGTCGGCTCGACACCCGTCGCGCTGCTGGTCGCCGTCCTCGTGGCGGCCTGGGCGCTCGGCCGTCGCCGCGGCGTCGAGAGCACCGTGCTCGAGCAGACGCTCGACTCGGCGCTGGGGCCCGTCTGCTCCGTCATCCTCATCACGGGCGCCGGCGGCATGTTCGGCGGCGTGCTGCGCGCGTCGGGCATCGGCGACGCCCTCGCCGACGTCCTCGCCGACCTGGGCCTCCCCGTCATCGTCGCCGGCTTCGTCATCGCCGCGGTCCTGCGGGTGGCGCAGGGCTCCGCCACCGTGGCGCTCACGACGGCGGCCGGGCTCATCGCCCCGGCCGTGGCCGCCGGCGGGTTCAGCCAGCTTGCGACGGCCGCGATCGTCGTCGCCGTGGCGGCCGGGTCCGTCGTGCTCAGCCACGTCAACGACTCGGGGTTCTGGCTCGTGGGCCGGTTCTTCGACATGGACGTGAAGACCACGCTGCGCACCTGGACCGTCATGGAGACGGCGATCGGCGTGATGGGCTTCGGGATCGCCTGCGTGGCGTTCGCGCTGGCCTGAGGGCCGGCGCCCGCGCCGCTCAGCCCGCCGTGACCGACGACGACGGGCGCAGGTGCTCCACCGCCTCGACGCACTGCCGGGCGATGGCGAGCTCCTCCATCGTGGGGATCACCATCACCAGCGTGGACGTCCAGTCGGGGGAGATGATGCGCTCGTCGCGCCGCGACGCGGCGTTGCGCTCCGGGTCGACGGCGATGCCCATGCCCTCGAGGCCGTCGCAGACGGCGGCGCGCACGGCGGCGTCGTTCTCGCCGACGCCCGCGGTGAACGCGATGACGTCCACCCGGCCCAGCAGCGCGGCGTAGGCGCCCACGTACTTCTTCAGGCGGTGGACGTAGACGTCGAACGCGAGCGCGGCCGCCTCGTCGCCGTCGTCGATGAGGCGCCGCAGCTCGCGGAAGTCGTTCACGCCCGAGAGGCCGAGCATCCCCGAGCGCTTGTTGAGCAGCGTGTCGAGCTCGTCGATGCCCAGCTCGGCGTTGCGGGCCAGATGGAAGACGACGGCCGGATCGATGTCGCCCGACCGGGTGCCCATCACGAGGCCCTCCAACGGCGTCAGGCCCATGGAGGTGTCGATCGGGACGCCGCCCGCCACCGCCGACGCGGACGCGCCGTTGCCCAGGTGCAGCACGATCGTGTGCAGGTCCTGCACCCGGCGGCCCAGCACCCGCGCCACCTTGCCCGCCACGTACTGGTGGCTGGTGCCGTGGAAGCCGTACCGGCGCACGTCGTACTCCTTGGCCACCTCCCGGTCGATGGCGTAGGTGTACGCCTCGGCGGGCAGCGCGGAGAAGAAGGCCGTGTCGAAGACGGCGACGTGCGGGACGTCGGACAGCAGCTCGCGCGCCACCCGGATGCCCTGCACGTTGGCCGGGTTGTGCAGGGGCGCGAGCGGGACGAGGGCGTCGATGCGCGCCACGACGTCGTCGTCCACCACGACCGGCCCCGAGAACTCCGCGCCGCCGTGCACCACCCGGTGCCCGACGGCGTAGATGCCGGCGTCCGCCAGGCGCGGGCCGATCTCGTCGAACAGGCCCAGCGCGATCCGCAGCGCCTCGCCGTGGTCCGGCACCTCGAGCTCGCGGCGGGTCCTGTTGCCTGCGAACGTGTGCGTGACGATGCCGGACGCCTCGCCGATCCGCTCGATCGTGCCCGCCGCGATCGCCTCCCCGCCGACAGGGTTGACCAGCTGGTACTTGAGCGACGACGAGCCCGAGTTCAGCACCAGCACGGACCCGTGCGCCCCGTACGCGCTGTACGGGGTGGGGCGCTCGGCCTCGGGGACGATGCTCATGCGGTGGCCTCCTGTGCCTGTGCCCCGAACGACTGGGCCTGGATCGCCGTGATGGCGACGGTGTTGACGATGTCCGCGACCAGCGCGCCGCGCGACAGGTCGTTGACCGGCTTGTTCAGCCCCTGCAGCACGGGGCCGACGGCGACGGCCCCGGCCGAGCGCTGCACGGCCTTGTACGTGTTGTTGCCCGTGTTGAGGTCGGGGAAGACGAACACCGTCGCCTGCCCTGCGACCGACGACTCCGGCAGCTTCGACTTCGCGACCGACGCGTCCACGGCGGCGTCGTACTGGATCGGCCCCTCCACGGACAGGTCGGGCCGGCGCTCGCGGACCAGCCCGGTCGCGGTGCGCACCTTGTCGACGTCCGCGCCCGAGCCGGACGTGCCCGTCGAGTACGACAGCATCGCGACCTTCGGGTCGACGCCGAACTGCGCCGCCGTCGCCGACGACGAGATGGCGATGTCCGCGAGCTGCTCCGCCGTCGGGTCGGGGATCACCGCGCAGTCGCCGTACACGAGCACCCGGTCCTGCAGGCACATGAGGAACACCGACGACACCACGGAGACGCCCGGCTGCGTCTTGACGATCTCGAACGAGGGCCGGATGGTGTGCGCCGTGGTGTGCGCGGCGCCCGAGACCATCCCGTCCGCGAGCCCGAGGTGCACCATCATCGTGCCGAAGTACGACACGTCGGTGACGATCTCCTTGGCCCGCTCCACCGTCATGCCCTTGTGCGCCCGGAGCCTCGCGTACTCCGCGCTGAACATCTCGACGTGCTCGGGGTCGGTGGGGGAGAGCACGGTGGCGGTGGCGATGTCGAGGCCCAGCTCGGCGGCGCGCGCCCGGATCGACGTCTCGTCGCCCAGGATCACCAGGTCCGCGATGCCGCGGGCCAGCACGGTCGACGCGGCGCGCAGGATGCGGTCGTCGTCGCCCTCGGGCAGCACGACGCGGCGCCGGTCGCCGCGCGCGCGCTCGATGAGCTCGTACTCGAACATCAGCGGCGTCACGACGCGCGTGCGCGGCAGGTCCAGGCGGGCCAGCAGCGCGGCGCCGTCCACGTGCTGCTCGAACAGGGCGCGCGCGACGTCGATCTTCCGTGTCGAGGCGACGGTGACGTAGCCGTGCGTCTCGGCCGCGCGGCGGGCGGCCTGGAACGTGTCGAGCGCGGTGGCCACCATGGGCACGCGCGGGCCGAGCGCCGACAGCAGCTGCGCGATCACCCCGCGCGGCACGTAGCCGCCGGTGAGCACGATGCCCGACAGGGACGGGAACGTGGCCGCGGACTGCGCCGAGAGCAGCCCGAGCAGCACGTCGGAGCGGTCGCCCGGCAGGATGACGACGGCGCCGTCGGACAGGTGGTCGAGCACGTGCTCGAACGACATCGCCCCGACGATGACCTCGAGCGCCTCGCGGCCCAGCAGGTCGGCGTCGCCGAGCATGAGCGTGCCCTCCACGGCCTCGGCCAGGCGGCCGACCGTCGGCGCGTGCAGGAACGGCTCCTCGGGGATCGTCCACACGGGCAGGTCGCCGTCGCCCACCAGCGCCGCGGCGCCCGCGGCGAGCACCCGCGGGGGGCACCGGTTCACGACGACGCCCACCGGCTGCGCGTGGTTGGCGCGCAGCTCCGACAGGCTGAGGCGCACCAGGGCGCGCACGTCCTCGGGCGAGCGCTCCCGGCCCGACGCCACCAGCAGCACCGGGGCGCCCAGGTTGGCCGCCACGCGCGCGTTGAACGCCAGCTCGGTGGCGCCCGCGACGTCGGTGTAGTCCGTGCCGACCACGACGACGGCGTCGCACCGCTCCGCGACCGCGTGGTAGCGGTCGAGGATGCGGGCGAGCGCGGCCTCCGGGTCCGCGTGAACGTCGTCGTAGGTGACGCCGACCGCGTCCTCGTAGGTCAGGTCGACGCCGTCGTGCGCGAGCAGCATCTCCAGGACGTGGTCGCGCGCGGCGTCGCCCCCCGCGTCCGACGCCGGCGGCGACGGCACGCGGGAGACGGCCCGGAACACCCCGACGCGCGAGACCTGCCGGACCAGCAGGTCCAGCACGCCCAGCGCGACCGTCGACTTGCCGGTCTCGCCCTCGGGGGAGGCGATGTAGAGAGAGCGGGTCGTGCTCGTCACGCGGCGTCCCCTGTCGATCGTGCGTCCCCTGTCACTCGTTGTCGCCGCCTGTCGCCGCCGCGGCGTCGTACTGGGGCCCGCCGTTCTCGGTGCCCGTCTCGCCGACGTCCGGCCACACCCAGTCGCGCACGTCGGGGATGTCCTCGCCGTGCTCGCGGGTGTACTGCCGGGCCGCGAGCCGGGCGTCGACCATCTCCTGCCGCAGGCCGGCGTACCGCGAGCGCAGGGCCGGCACCCGGTCGATGACGTCGACCACGAGGTGGAACCGGTCGATGTCGTTGAGCATCGCCATGTCGAAGGGCGTCGTCGTGGTGCCCTCCTCCTTGTACCCGCGCACGTGGATGTTGGCGTGGTTGGTGCGGCGGTACGTGAGGCGGTGGATGAGCCACGGGTAGCCGTGGTAGTTGAAGATCACCGGCTTGTCGGCCGTGAACAGCGTGTCGAAGTCCTTGTCGGACAGGCCGTGCGGGTGCTCCTTCTCGTCCTGCAGCCGCATGAGGTCGACGACGTTCACGACCCGGACCTTGAGGTCCGGGATGCGGTGGCGCAGGATGTCGGCCGCCGCGAGCACCTCGAGCGTGGGCACGTCGCCCGCGGCGCCGAGCACGACGTCCGGGTCCTCGCCCTCCACCTCGGTGCCGGCCCACTCCCAGATGCCCAGGCCGCGCGTGGAGTGCGCGATCGCCTGCTCCATCGTGAGGAACTGCGGCGCCGGCTGCTTGCCCGCCACGACGACGTTCACGTACTGGCGCGAGCGCAGGCAGTGGTCGTAGGTGGACAGCAGGGTGTTCGCGTCCGGCGGCAGGTACACGCGGACGATCTCGGCCTTCTTGTTCACGACGTGGTCGATGAAGCCAGGGTCCTGGTGGCTGAAGCCGTTGTGGTCCTGGCGCCACACGTGGCTGGAGAGCAGGTAGTTGAGGCTCGCGATCGGCCTCCGCCACGGGATGTGGTTGGTGACCTTGAGCCACTTGGCGTGCTGGTTGAACATCGAGTCGACGATGTGGATGAAGGCCTCGTAGCTGGTGAACAGGCCGTGCCGCCCGGTGAGCAGGTAGCCCTCCAGCCAGCCCTGGCACTGGTGCTCGCTCAGCTGCTCCATCACCCGGCCGGCGCGGACGAGGTGCTCGTCGACCTCCGGCGAGAAGTACTCGGCGTTCCACTGCTTGCCGGTGACGTCGAACGTGGCCTGCAGGCGGTTGGACGCCGTCTCGTCCGGGCCGAAGATCCGGAAGTTGTCCGGGTTGCGGCGGATCACCTCGGTGAGGAACTGGCCCAGCACTCGCGGCGCCTCCACCGCACCGGCTCCCGGCGCGGGGACGTCGACGGCGAAGTCCCGGAAGTCGGGCAGGCGCAGGTCGCGCAGCAGCACGCCGCCGTTCGCGTGCGGGTTGGCACTCATGCGCAGCTCGCCGGGCGGGGCCAGCTCGCGGATGTCGTCGAGGATGCGGCCGTCGTCGTCGAAGAGCTCCTCGGCCCGGTACGACTTGAGCCACGTCTCCAGCACCTGGAGGTGCTCGGGCGTGTCCCGCGCGCTCGCGAGCGGCACCTGGTGCGCGCGCCACGAGCCCACCGTCTTCTTGCCGTCGATGTACTCCGGGCCCGTCCAGCCCTTCGGCGTGCGGAACACGATCATGGGCCAGGCCGGGCGCGCCATGTCCACCCCCTCGACGGCGGCCTGCGCCTTGATCGCGGCGATCTCGTCGAGCACCTCGTCCAGCACCGCGGCGAAGCGGCGGTGGATCGACTCGTGCGACTCGTCGGAGCCGTCGGCCACCTCGAACCAGTGCGGCTTGTGCCCGTACCCGACCATGAGCGACTCGAGCTCGTCGCGGCCGATGCGGTCGAGGATCGTGGGGTTCGCGATCTTGTACCCGTTGAGGTGCAGGATCGGCAGCACGACGCCGTCCTGCGCGGGGTTGAGCAGCTTGTTCGAGTGCCAGCTCGTGGCGAGCGGGCCGGTCTCGGCTTCGCCGTCGCCCACGACCGCCGCCACCAGCAGGTCCGGGTTGTCGAACACCGCGCCGTACGCGTGCGAGAGGGCGTATCCCAGCTCGCCGCCCTCGTGGATGGACCCGGGCGTCTCGGGGGCGACGTGGCTCGGGATGCCGCCAGGGAACGAGAACTGGCGGAACAGGCGGCGCACGCCGTCGGTGTCCTCGGTGATGTCCGAGTAGAGCTCGGAGTACGTGCCGTCCAGATACGTGCTCGCGACGAGGCCGGGGCCGCCGTGGCCGGGGCCGGCGACGTAGACCGTGGACTGCTCGCGCTCCTTGATCACCCGGTTGAGGTGCGCGTACAGGAAGTTCAGGCCCGGCGTCGTGCCCCAGTGGCCCAGCAGGCGCGGCTTGACGTGGTCGCGGGTCAGCGGCTCGCGCAGCAGCGGGTTGCCGAGCAGGTAGATCTGACCGACCGACAGGTAGTTCGCCGCTCGCCACCACCGGTCGATCCGGTCGATCGTCTCGGCCGAGAGCTCGGTGCCGGCGCCGGCGCGCCACGGGGTGGGGCTGACGGTCGGGGTGGTCGTGGTGCTCATCACACGCTCCAGAGGCTCGGGGAAGGCCGGCGCCTTCATTCCACCGCACCCGGTGCGCGAATGCAGCACGACCGGCGAGGTCAGAGGGCGTGACGTCGATCTGGCGCCGTGTCAGGTGCCGGCGGCGCACGGATTCCTGGGGTGGGGCCCGGGCCGATTACGGTGGTGCCGTGCCCAGCCCCCAGCCCGCCCGCAGGTCGTTCTGGGCGGTGGCCCTCCAGCCCCGCATGATCGGGATCCTGCTCCTCTTCCTGCTCGCCGCCGCCGTGTGCGGTCGGCTCGGCGTGTGGCAGCTCGACCGCGCCTACCAGCGCGCGGAGCTCGCCGCCCAGCAGGAGGCGGCGGAGCAGGCGTCGCACGGACCCGAGGCGCTGGGCGACCTGCTCCCGCCGCAGACGTCGTTCCCCGGCGAGCTGGTCGGCACCGAGGCGTGGGTGACGGGGGAGTACGAGCCCGAGGGGCAGATGCTCGTCGCCGGGCGCGCGCTGGACGGCCGCACCGGGTACCTGGTGCTCACGCCGCTGCGCGTCACCGACGACGGCACTGGCGGTGCGTCGTGGGCGGACCTGTCCGGGCCGCCGGTCCTGCCGGTGGTGCGCGGGTGGGTGGACTCTCCCACCCCGGACGCCGCGTCGCTCGACGTCCCCGACGGCGAGGTACGCGTCACCGGCTGGCTGCAGGCGTCGGAGTCCGTGCAGGAGGGCGCCGAGCCGCTCCCCGACAACCCGGACGGCCCCCCGCTCACCGACTCCATCTCCACCGGCGCGCTGGTCAACACGTGGGGCGGGCCGATCTACTCCGGGTACGTCGTGCTCACGACGTCCGACCCCGCGCAGGCGACCGCCGCCGAGGGCGGGCCAGCCTTGCTGCCGCGCCCCGTGCTCGAGGGCAGCGACGGCGTCAACCTGCAGAACCTGTTCTACGCCCTGCAGTGGTGGGTCTTCGGGCTCTTCGCGGTGGTGCTCTGGATCCGGCTCGTGCGCGACGAGGCGGCGGGGACGAAGCGCGGCCGCACGCACGACGACTCCGACGACCCCGTCGGCACCGGCATCGCGGGTCTGCCCGGCTGACCCCCTCGTGATGTCGGGGGCGGCTGCTTGGCTGTCGGCATGGCGAGCATCGACCTCAAGCGCGAGCCGCGGTACCGCTACCGTGCGACGACGACGCCCGCGATGGTGACGGTGCCGCCCCGCCCGTTCCTCATGGTCGACGGCGAGGGCGACCCGAACGCCGCGCCGGCGTACCGCGCGGCGGTCGAGACGCTGTACCCGCTCGCGTACGCGCTGCGGGCGGCGGTCAAGGCCGCCACGGGCGACGCCTACACGGTCATGCCGCTCGAGGGGCTGTGGTGGGCGGACGACATGAGCACGTTCAGCGTGGCCGCCAAGGACGAGTGGCGCTGGACGCTCATGATCAGCCTGCCGGACGCCGTCGAGCAGGTCGACGCCGCCGACGTGCTGGCGCGCGCCGTCGCCGCGAAGCGGCCCCCGGCCGGCGACCGCGTCCGCTTGGAGAGCTACGCCGAGGGCGACGCCGCGCAGGTGCTGCACCGCGGCCCGTTCGCCACCGAGCCCGCGACGATCGAACGTCTGCACGCGTTCATCGACTCCGAGAGGCGGGTGCTGCGCGGGCGGCACCACGAGATCTACCTGTCCGACCTGCGCCGCACCGCCCCGGAGAAGCTGCGCACCCTGATCCGCCAGCCCGTCGCGCCGAGGTAGTACCGAACCCGCCGAGGTAGGTCGTCGCGCTGCGAGGTAGTACCGAAATCTCCGAGGTAGTCCCCGGTCGATGCGGAAGGGGACTACCTCGGCGATTTCGGTACTACCTCGGCGCGGGGTGGACTACCTCGCGCTCACTCGTGCTGCCAGCTGTGCCAGAGCCTGGCGTAGTCGCCGCCGGCGGCGACGAGCTCGTCGTGCGGGCCGATCTCGGTGATGCGGCCGCCGTCGACGACGGCGACGCGGTCGGCGTCGTGCGCGGTGTGCAGGCGGTGCGCGATGGCGACCACCGTGCGGCCGGTGAGCACGGCGTTGAGCGAACGCTCCAGGTGGCGGGCGGCCCGCGGGTCGAGCAGCGACGTCGCCTCGTCGAGGACGAGCGTGTGCGGGTCGAGCAGCACGAGCCGCGCGAGCGCGACCTGCTGCGCCTGCGCGGGCGTGAGCGTATGACCGCCCGACCCGACCGCCGTCTCAAGGCCGTCGGGCAGCGCGGCCGCCCACGACGCGGCGTCGACCGCCCCGAGCGCGCCCCACAGGGCGTCGTCGGTGGCCGACGTGTCGGCCAGGCGCAGGTTCTCCGCCAGCGACCCGACGAACACGTGGTGCTCCTGGGTGACCAGCGCGACGTGGTGGCGCAGGTCCTCCAGCGGCAGCTCGACGAGCGGCACGTCGCCCACGGTGACCGAGCCGCCGGTGGGCGGGTGGATGCCCGCGAGCATGCGACCCAGCGTGGACTTGCCCGCGCCGGAAGGTCCGACGACGGCCAGCCGCTCGCCGGGGGCGAGGTCCAGGTCGATGCCGTGCAGCACGTCGTGGCCCTCGCGGTACGCGTACCGCACCGACCGGGCGCGGACGTCCTCCGACGACGGCACGGCGGTACCGGCGGTCCGGTCCGGGCCGACCAGCCCGACGCCGACGACGCGCGCCAGCGCGACGGCCGCGACCTGCAGCTCGTCGAGCCAGAACACCAGGTCGAACACCGGGCCGCCCATCTGGTGGCCGTACATCGCGATGGTCGCGACGGTGCCCACGGTGGTGAGGTCCTGAGACACGAGCCAGCCGCCCCAGAGGATGACGACGATCGGCGCGATCGCGACCGCCGCGTCCAGGGCCGGGATGAGCCGCAGGCGCAGGCCCAGGGTGTACGACTCGGCGTCGAACGCCTCGCGCAGGTCGCGGTCGATGCGCCGGCGGATGCGGGCGCCGAGGTGCAGGGCGTCGGTGGTGCGGGCGCCCTCGACGGACTCGGTGATGGAGCCGTTGATCGCGGCGTAGGCCGCCGACTCGCGCAGGTAACCCGGCGTCGCGCGCCTGAGGTACCAGCGCGTGGCCACGACGATCAGCGGGACGCCGGTGAGCAGCCCGACCGCCACGAGCGGGCTCGCGAGGAACGACGCGACCAGCGTGAGCAGGATCGTCACGACGCACACGAGCACCCGCGGCACGCCGAACCGCACGGCGTGCTGCAGCTTGTTCACGTCGTTGGTGGTGCGCGCGACGAGGTCGCCGGTGCCGGCCTTCTCCACCGTCGACAGCGGCAGCCGGGTCACGGCGTCCATGAACTCCTCGCGCAGGTCGGCGAAGACCCGCTCGCCGAAGACCATCGACAGGCGCTGCGCGTACCGCGTGATGACGGCCTGCGCGACGACGGCGCCGACGAGCACCATCGCGAGCGAGTCGACGGCGGACAGCGTGGTGCCGTCGGCGACGAGGTCGATGATCCGCCCCAGCAGGAACGGGCCCGCCAGGCCGGCCAGCGCGGCAAGGGTGTGCAGCACGGCGACGCCGCCGAGCTGGCCGCGGTGGCGCCGGAACAGGCGGCCCACCGTGCGGTTGACCTCGGCGCGGTCGGCGATCGGCAGCCGGTTGGGGTTGGTGGTGCTGCTCATCGTGCCGCTCCTTCCAGGTCGGTGTCGGTCAGCTCGTCGGACTCGTCGTCGGCGTCCTCCGCCATGCTCCGGCCGACGACGGCGCGGTACGCGGCGCCGTGGGCGTCGCGGCGGGCGAGCAGCTCGGCGTGCGTGCCGGACGCCGCGACCGTGGCGTCGTCGTCGAGCAGCACGACCTCGTCGAGGTGGTCGAGCACGAGCGGGCTCGCCGTGACGACGAGCGTGGTGCGGCCTCGACGGACCTGAGCGACCCGCTCCGCGATCCGCGCCTCGGTGTGGGCGTCCACCGCGCTGGTGGGCTCCACGAGGACGAGGATCTCCGGCTCGGTGAGCAGGGCCCGCGCGAGCGCCACGCGCTGCCGCTGGCCGCCCGACAGGGAGCGGCCCTTCTCGGGCAGCTCGCCGGCGAGGCCGCCGGGCACGCTGTCGAGGACGTCGTGCGCGTCCGCGGTGACCATCGCGGCCAGCAGGTCGGCCTCGGTGGCGCGGCCGCGCGCGTCGAGCGCCTCGCCGAGCACGCCCGAGAACAGGTGCGGCGTCGCCTCGGAGACCACGACGCGGTGGCGCAGCGCCTCCTTGTCGAGGTCGGCCAGCGGCACGCCGCCGAGCCGGACCGGCGTGCCGGCCTCGGCCTCGTCGTCGAGCCGCCCGAGCCGCGTCGCGACGTGCACGTCCGTCGCGGCCACGAGGCCGGCCGCGTTGAACTCCCGCAGCAGCTCGGGCGCCGCGGCGGCGAAGCGGACGTCGCCGGAGGTCGCGACCGGTCCGACCGGGAACGTGGTGGTGTCGGTCATGCGTCGCCTCCGTCGAGCAGCGCGGACAGCGCCGGCACCAGCCCGCGCGGCGGCACCCACGACACGACGCCGTACGGGGCGCCGTCGGGCCCGGTGGGGGTGCCCGGCCCGCACATGCCGCGCACGAACAGGTAGAGCCCGCCGCCGAGGTGGACGTCCGGGTCGTAGCCCGGCAGCCGCCACGCCAGGTAGCGGTGCAGCGCCACGAGGTAGAGCACGAGCTGCAGCGGGTAGTGGGCGTGCAGCATCGCGTCGACCGTGGCCTCGGGCCGGTAGTCGTGCGCCGTGAGCGGGGCGTCGAACGCGCCGAGGCGGTTCGTCTTGTAGTCGACGACGAGGAAGCGCGGTTCGCCGTCCTCCGCGGGCGCCCGCAGCACCGCGTCGATCGACCCGGTGAGGTAGCCGCGCAGGGGGCGGGCGGTGGGGTCTGCGGCCGCGAGCTCGGCCAGCGCGGCGGGGTAGGCGGCGAACGCGTCGTCGTCGCCGAGGTAGCGGCCCAGCAGCGCGGCGATCCCGGCCAGGGTGGCGCCCTCGAGGCCG
>JADHZE010000057.1 GCA_026934365.1 Isoptericola sp. QY 916
CGGCGGCGAGTGCGTCCGCGGCGGCGCGCTGGCCGTCGTCGAGCGTCGAGCCGAGCGCGTGCGTGGCGTCGTCGAGCGCCGCCCGCACGCGCCGCGTCTCCCGGGACGTCGCTCTCGACCGCACGGTCAGGACCCTAGGGGACGGGAGGAGGAGTTCCCTTCGAGCACGGGATCCGTGTCGCCAACCGGGCGGATGGCGACACGGTTCCCGTGCTCGAAGGCGACTCGGTCAGCTCGCCGGCGCGAGGCTCATCTCGCCCGCGGGGCCCTGGCGGTAGGCCGTGAAGTACCCGTCCGTGGCGAGCGGGTTGTCGGCCGCGTCGTCCAGGTAGCTCCAGACCGGCTCGCCGTCCACGCGCAGCACGACGCGGGTGCCGCCCTCGACGTCGACGGCGCCGAACGTGACCTCGTGGGTCGAGTTCGGCTCGATCACCGTGTTGGGGAACGTGTCGACCATGAAGACGGCGGGGCTCCACTTCTGCATCTCGATGACGTCCTCCTTGATCACCACGAGGTAGCCCGAGCTGCTGTTGGTCCACACCGGGTCGCCGGCGGTCTTCGACCGGACGGAGAACCCGAACCAGCCGCCGTTGAAGGCACCGACCGAGGTGTCGAACCGGAGCAGCTCGTCGCCGAACTGCCGGGGCTTGAAGCTCCACGCGCCGCGCGGGGCCAGGTGGGCCGCGCCGTCGGCCACCGTGATCCCCTCGCCCGGCGTCCAGGCCGCGGGGTCGAGGATCTCGGCGCCGAGCGACGACACGGGGTGGTCGGCCGCCTGCACCGTCACGGTGGACGACGCCGCGAGGCCGGCCACCACGGTCGACGTCGCCGTGATCGTGGCCGTGCCGGCGGCGACGCCGCGGACGACGCCCTTCGCGTCCACGGTCGCGACGGACTCGTCGCTCGAGGTCCACCCGAGCCCGGTGCGCGTGGCGTCCGCGGGGGTGAACGACGGCGCGAGCGGGTGCGTCTCGCCCGGCTCGATCGTCGCCTCGGACGGCGCCAGGGTGAGCCCGTCGGGGTCGACGCCCACGAGCGAGAACCGCACGTCGTCGAAGTCCAGCGACGCGAAGCCCTGCACGTAGAAGCCGACCTTGCCGGCCCCGTCGGGCGCCGGGTTGGCGCCCGCCACGACCTCCTCGCCGTCGAGCAGCACGCGCACGCCGCCGGCCGTCACCACGACGCGGACGTCGTACTGGGTGGAGGGCTCGAGCCCCTCGCCCGCGGGCAGCGTCACCTCCTTCACCGTGCCCCACGCGGAGTCGAAGATCGTCCACGTCGAGCCGGCCGCCGCGTGGCGGTAGCGGACGTACCCGCCCGGCGTGCTGCCGGTGCGGTCGTAGACGAGCATCTGCCCGCCCTCGGGCACCTCTGCCGGCGTCGTCACCGTGAAGTCGAGCGCGTACTCCGTGAAGGAGCGGTCGAGCTGGGAGTTGGCGCCGTTCTTGATCCGGTAGACGTGGTCGCCCGTGCCGTCGTCGACGATCGCGCGGTTCGGGTCGGTGGCCCAGCCGTTGCCGCCCGTCTCGAAGTCCGTGGAGTGCAGCACGCCGTCGCCGGCCGCCACGGTCACGGTCATCTCGTCACGGATGCTCGCGTCGGCCTTCGCCTCCGCAGTCACCGTCACCTCGCCGGGCGCGACGGCGGTGAGGATCCCCGCGGCGCTGACGGTCGCGACCTCCGGGTCGCTCGAGGTGTAGGTGACGGCCTGCTGGGTGGCGTTCCACGGCACCGCCTGCGCGGCCACCGACACCTCGTCGCCGAGCGTCACCGCCAGCTGGTCCGCGGGCAGCTGGAGCGACTCCAGGGCCACGGTGTCCGGCGTCTGCGACTGGCCGACGTGCCCGTCCGTGCCGATCTCGTCGAACGGGATCGCCTCGAAGCCGGGGATCTGGTCGAAGACGGCGGCGTCGTCGCGCAGCGTGTAGTCGCCGTTCGCCGCGTCGACGAAGCCCGGGTCGGCGTCCGCCACCCAGTTGGCGTCGTCGCCGGTCCCGTAGTCGAGGAGGTCCTTCGTGTCGAGCGCGCCCTCGGCGTTGACGTCGGGGTTGCGCGTGCGGTCGGGGTTCCACACGACGTTCCTCGCGAACGTGGAGTTGTTCGGGAAGTAGTGGTTGTCCTCGAAGAAGTGGCCCAGCTCGGGGTACTTCTCCAGGTACGGCGTGCCGACGAAGTCCTTGTTGTCGGCGAACACCTTCTTCCACTTCGGCATGTACACGCGGTCGACGGTGTTGCCCTCCCCGTCGCCCATCCACTGCGTGTAGTTGTCGTAGGGCACGGTCGTGTCGACGAACACGTTGTTCGTGGCGTCGATGTAGTCGGCCGAGCCGGACTTGATCGCGTCGTTGCCCATGTCCACGAAGACGTTCTGGCTGATCTCCAGGTCCCACGTGAAGTTGTCGGCATAGATGCCCTCGACGCCGTGCTTGGTGAGGCCGACGTCGTGGAAGTAGTTCTGCCGGAACACGTGCCCGCGCTGCTGCGGCGTCTCGCCGGAGTTCATGTAGATCGCGCCGAGGTCCTGGAACGTCTTGCAGACGTCGTAGACCTCGTTCTGCTCGAACAGGTGATCGTTGCCGTGCACGATGACGCCCGGGTGCGGCGCGTCGTTGATCTCGTTGCCGCGCGCGACGTTCCCGACGCCGTCGAACATCACGCCCGGGTTGTACGCCTTGTGGTAGTACGCGAAGTCATGGATGTGCGAGTCCTCGACGCGGTTGCGGCCGGGCTCCAGGGTCGTCTTGTCCCCGCCCTGCAGCACGACGCCGACGCCGCCGACGTGCCGGATGTCGCTGGAGACGACGGCGTGGTCGCGCCCGCCCCGGTTCACCGGGATGCCGTCGTAGGTGTACCGGCCCGGTGAGTTGATGGACACGCCGCCGTCGGAGAAGTTCTGCACGTCGCTGTGCGAGATCGTCACGTGGCTGCCGCCGAGGATGACGGCGCCCAGGGCCCGTCCGTACTCGAGGACCAGGTCGTCGAACGTCACGTACGACGCGCCGTCCGTGCGGATCATCGGCTCGTCCAGCGTCGTGACGACGGGCGCCCCGCGCTCGGCCAGGAACGACGCGTTCGGCACCAGGTAGAGCATCCCGGTGTCGCGGTCGATGTAGTACTCGCCCGGCGCGTCGAGCTCTTCGAGCAGGTTCTGCGCGAAGTGGAAGTCGGGGTACCAGGTCTTCATCAGCCCCGACATCTCGCCGTAGCGCAGCGTGATGGTGCGCGCGTCGGTGTCGATCGTCTCGATCTTGTTGTACGACCACTCCCAGCTCTGGCCGAAGATGCCGTCCATCCAGACGTCCTTCGCCTCGCCCCAGTACTGCGGGCGGTCGTAGGAGTAGCTGAACGTGCCGCCGCGCTCCTGCAGGTCGGCGTCGTCCTTGGTGGGGCCGGGGTCGACGATCTTGTTCATCTGGACGGTGTCCTTCGCGGCGCCGGCGTTGGGCCAGCGCGCGAGGGTCATGTCCTCGCCGTCCACGTACAGCTCCATCGGCGGCGTCGTGCTGACGTCGTTGGCCTTCCAGTAGCCGTGCCGGCTGAGCTGGCCGTAGTCGTCGATGCCGAGCTCGCGCAGGTCGATCTGGAGGACGTCGTCGCGCGCGGACGTCTCGATGATCCGGTCGAGCACGGCCTGGTCGGTGACGGGGGAGAAGCCGTCGTAGGGCAGCTCCTTGCCGCCCGAGATCGTCGCGGTCTCACCCGGGTAGGAGGCGTAGGTGATGGGGGCGTCCGCGGTGCCGGAGTCCTCCGGTCCGAGGAGGAACGACTCCGAGCGCTCGTACGTGCCCTCGCGGAGGTACACGGTGACGCCCTTCTTGCGCTGTCCCTTCGACAGCTCGCGGATCGCGTCGCGCGCGCCCTCGAGGCTCGCCAGGGGACGCTTCTGGGATCCCTTCGCGCCGTCGTTCCCGTCGGGGGAGACGTAGAGGACGACGCCGGCCTTGTGGGCGCCGGCGGGCGGGGGTGGTGCGGCGTGGGCCGCCGTCTGCGTCCCTGCGAGGAGCAGGGACGTCAGCAGCAGTGCTGACAGTGGTCGCTTCATTGCGAGTGCTCCGACCTCTCGTGTGGTCACGGGGTTCTCGGGGCGACGCGGGTGCGGCGCGCCCGGATCGTCAAGCACCCGCAGGTTACATTAATCGATAATCGCTGACAATGCGGCGACGGGCGCCCCGACCCGCTACGGTCGGACCCGTCCGCCACTCGAAGGAGAGCTCATGACCAGCAGTGCAGCCCCCGATCGACTCGTGTTCGTCGGGGACTCCATCACCGACGCGGGCCGCGACCGCGCGGACGAGGCGTCGCTCGGCGACGGCTACGTCTCGCTCGTCGCGGCGGACCTGCCCGACGCCGTCGTGCTCAACCTCGGCATCGGCGGCAACCGCGCCGTCGACCTCGAGGAGCGGTGGGAGCGCGACGTCGCGGCGACCGCGCCCGACGTCCTCACGGTGTACGTGGGCGTCAACGACACGTGGCGCCGCTTCGACTCCGACGACGCGACGAGCGCCGAGGCGTTCGAGGCCACCTACCGGCGCCTGCTGGCGCGCGTGCCGGGCAGCCCGCGGCTCGTGCTCGTCGAGCCGTTCCTGCTGCCCGTGCGCGACGAGCAGCACGGCTGGCTCGAGGACCTCGACGGCAAGCGGGACGTCGTCGCGCGGCTGGCCGCCGAGACCGGGGCCGCGCTGGTGCCGCTGCACGCCCTGCTGACCCGCGCCGCCCAGGACGCCGGCGCCGCGGCGCTCGCCCCCGACGGCGTGCACCCGACGCCGCCGGCGTCCCGGATGATCGCGGACGCCTGGCTGGCGGCGTACGCTGACGACCAACAAACGATTGTCGATAACGACCCGAGGAACGACGTGAGGCTGCACGGATGACGGACGCGCTCAGCTCGATCAGCGGCCTGGAGCGGGGGCTCCTGTCGGACCAGATCTACGACCTCGTGAAGTCGATGATCAAGACGTCGCAGCTCGCCCCGGGGGAGCAGCTCGTCGAGTCGCAGCTCGCCCGCCGCCTCCAGGTCAGCCAGGCGCCCGTGCGCGACGCGCTCAAGCGCCTCGCCCACGAGGGCCTGGTGACGCACGTGCGCCACCAGGGCAACTTCGTGGCGCAGTACTCCGACGAGGAGGCGCAGCAGGCCAAGCAGGCGCGCGTCGCCGTCGAGGCCCTGGCCGGCCGGCTCGCGTGCGGGCAGCTCGCGCCCGAGACGCGCTCCAGCCTCGAGAAGGTCATCGACGAGATGCACGGCGCCGTCGACGCGGCCGACCTGCCCGCCTTCCGCGAGCTCGACTTCGGCTTCCACCGCGCCGTCATCGAGGCCAGCGGCAACACCTACCTGCCGCGCATGTGGGACATCATCGAGCCCAGCCTCCGGTCCATGCACCTGCTCGGCGACCCCGAGTTCACGGGCGACTGGCACCAGGTCGCGGACTGGCACCGCAGCCTGCTCGACGTGCTCGACGACGGAGACGCCGACGCCGCGTCCGCGCTCTTCGAGGCGCACGCCGCCGGCACGCTGCTGGACGGTGTCGCCGACGAGGAGGCCGCCGCCGAGGACGGCGCGCGCTGACGCTCGGGTCGTCCCCGTAGCGCGACGGGAGCGCGCTACGGGTGCGTGGCTTCGTGGGCGAGGATCGCGGTCTGGGTGCGGTTGGTGGTCCCGAGCTTGCCCATCGCGCTCGCGAGGTAGGCCTTGACCGTCGACTCGGCGAGGTAGAGCCGCGCGGCGATCCCGGCGTTCGACAGGCCGTCGGCGAGCGCCGCCACCACCTCGCGCTCCTGGGGAGCCAGCGCGGCGAGGCGGCGGCGGGCGTCGGCGTGGCGGCCCTCGGCGTCGTCTCCCGCGGCGGTCAGCAGGTGGCGCGCCACGCGCGGCGAGAGGATGGCGTCGCCCGCCACTGCGGCCCGGATACCCTGGTGCAGCTCCTCAGGGGTCGAGTCCTTGAGCAGGTACCCGGACGCCCCGGCGCGCAGGGCGGGCAGCACGTAGTCGTCGGTCAGGTGGCTCGTGAGCACCACCACCGCCGTCTCCGGGTGCTCGCGGTGGACGGCGATCGTGGCGTCCAGGCCGTCCATCACCGGCATCTGCATGTCGAGGAGCAGTGCGTCCGGGCCATGCTCCCGCACGAGCCGGACCGCCTCCGTGCCGTCCCCCGCCTGGCCGACCACCTCGAGGTCGGGCGCCGTTTCCACGAGCCGGACGATCCCGGCGCGCAGCAGCGCCTCGTCGTCAGCGACCACCACCCGGATCATGCGGACTCCCTCGGTAGGACGGCACGGAGCCGGAAACCCCCGTCGGCTGTCGGCCCGGCGTCCAGCGTGCCGCCCAGCAGCTCCACGCGCTCGCGCAGGCCCGTGAGGCCGAAGCCGCCGGTGGTCAGCCCGGTCGGCGGGCGCGACGGCGCCTCGTTCCGCACGGAGACCCGCAGCTCGCGGTCCCCGTCGTCGAGCGCGACCACCGTGGCGGCCCCGGGCGCGTGCCGCACCGCGTTGGTCAGGCCCTCCCCGACAACCCGCAGCACCGTGCGGTCGACGACGTCGGGCGGCGCATGCGCGGCGACCGCGCCGACGACCCGCACCGGCTGGCCGGCCCTCCGCGCCTCGGCGACCCGCGCCACCAGCTCGGCCGCGCCGTCGGGCCCCATGCCCGGGGCGGCGGGCCCGCCCTCCTGTGCGGTGAGGGCGCGCAGCACCGTGCGCATCTCGGCTAGGGCGTCGCGGCAGCTCGTGCCGATCTCCTGCGCCGCGCTGCGGACCCCGTCGTCCGCGCTGGTGGTCCGGAGCACCTCCGCCTCGACGACGGCGTAGCTCATCCGGTGGGACACGACGTCGTGCAGGTCCCTCGCGAGCGCGGCGCGCTCCGCCGCCCGCGCCTCGGCCTCCCCGCGGGCCGCCCGGGCGGCGTCGGCGTCCTGCTGGACGCGTTGGAGGCTGCCCGCGGCGTACGCGAAGAGAAGGATGACGATCCCTCCCCACAGTGCGCTCGGCCCCGTGGTCTCCGAGGTGAGCAGCCAGGTGGGCCAGGTGACGGTGACCGCGGCGAGCATCGCGCCCACGCTGACGCGGGGGGACGCGACGTACAGCCCGGTGGCGTGGGCGGCGGCCAGCGTGGCGATCACGGGGGAGACGACGCTGGCCGCGACACAGCCGACGAGGACGAGGAGGGGGTGGCGCGACCGCGCCAGGAGCAGGGCCGCCGCGCCGACCTGGGTGGCCACCTCGGCCGCCGGGGGCGCCCAGCCGACGCCGGAACGGCTGCGCAGCAGCACCAGGAGCACGCCGCCCGCGGCGCAGACGGAGGCGACGAGCACGTCGATCCGCGTCGGGGTCGGGCCCACCACCTCAGCGTAGCCATCGGGCCCGCGACGGCGACCGGACCGGCGGCCGCGCGGGGCGCCCGGGCGTACCCGCAGATACCGACGTTCGGCGGTACCGGAAGCCATCGTTCGGGCGTGCCTGGGGCCCCCTCCCCGGCGGGACGGTAGAGGCATCAGGAAGCCCGACGACATCGAGGAACGATCATGAAGGTCCGCCGCACCGCCACCGTCTCCGCCGTCTCCGCCGCCCTCGCGCTGGGCGCGCCGCTCGCTGCCTTCGCCGGGGAGGGGGACGCCGCGTCCGGCGGCCAGCCCGAGCCCGCGGCTCCCACGGCGTCGTCGGAGGCCGCCGGGGACACCGACGACACCGAGAAGCCGGACGCCGCCGAGGCGCCCGCCGCGACCACCGAGCCCGGGAGTGAGATGGCTCCCGCCGAGGCCCCCGCGGAGCCGGTGGACCCCGTGGTGGCCCCGGCCCCCGCCGAGGACACCGAGGCCCCGGCCCCCGCCGAGGACACCGAGGACGCGGCCCCCGCCGAGGACACCGAGGACGCGACCCCTCCCGAGGACCCCACCCCCGCAGATGACCCCGCTCCGGCGGACGACGCGGCCCCCGTCGATGACCCCGCTCCGGCGGACGACGCGGCCCCCGTCGAGGATGCTCCCGCCGAGGCGGAGCCCACCGGCACCGCGGACGCGGGCCAGGGGGCCGCCACGGCCTCCCGCGTGGCCGCCCCGGCCCCGTCGGCACCGCTGCTCGGCGCCACGTCCGCCGCCTACCCGGACCCTGCCTACCAGCCGCACTGGCACGACGGCGGCCAGGACGGCTTCAGCTGCGACTACTGGTACTTCCTGGACCCCGCCGAGGGCGGCTCCGGCAAGGACTGGAGCGGCTGGAACGGCCAGCCGCAGCTGCACATCCTCCACCACACCCTGGTGGACGACGACGGCACGGTCCACATGGTCTACGACCGCGACATCGCCGGCTCCTGGTACCACGCGTGGTCGGGCGACGAGAGCGTGACACCCGACGCCGACGGCATCCACTGGGAGAACACGTCCGCGCAGCAGACCGTGCTGGTCAACGGGTACAAGGGCGGCAACGACATGGCCACCCGCGTGGCCGACGCCGAGCGCCTGTTCGAGCGGGCCGGGGTTACGGTGACGCCCGGCACGCCGTGGGAGACGTTCCGCAGCTGGTACTCGGCGTGGATCGACGACGGCACCTACACCGAGGCCCAGGTGCGCGAGTGGTGGCAGCAGCAGTCGGACGCCGAGCGCGACCGGGTCATGGACTACACCGCCTACGAGGCCACCCAGTTCGCCGTCTGGTACTTCAGCACGGGTCACGACGTCATGGGCCTGCTGTTCGACGTCGACGCGGACCACCACGTCACGGTGTCGGAGAAGGCGCTGGCGCAGTTCGAGGCCTCGGACGAGGACTGGACACGCAACTGGGAGGACGCCCACAACAGCGACCGCAGGGCGACGCTGCAGACCGCGGCCTGGCTCATCGAGAAGGGGCTGACGAGCAACGCCGTCATGCCGCAGCCGGGTTTCACGAGCAACGGCTACGTGCACAACGCCGACGGGACGACGGACTACGGGTTCACCGCCTCGCTGGTCGGGGGGAGCGGCGACGTCCACGTCGAGCTCCGCACGGCGGACGGCGCGCCCGTGCCCGAGGGCGTCGCGCTGGTGGACGCGGGCGGCCGCGTGATCGACACGGTGAAGCCGGGGCAGAGGGTGTTCGTGCGCGTGCCTGCCGGGACGAAGGTGGCCGACCTGCCCTCGTTCCAGCTCTGGGGCTCGGCCGAGGGCACCGAGCAGGGCAGCCCGCACTTCTACACCGGGTGGGACCACAACAACCACGGCGAGGGGACGATCGACCCCGAGACGGGTCAGTGGTCGCCGGCGCAGTTCCAGCACTGGTTCATCGGCCTGGGCGAGCTCGACCGCCCGTCGACGGCTTGGGACTGGATCGGCGTGACGCTGGCGGACGAGCCGGAGGACCCGACGGACCCCACGGACCCGACGGACCCCACGGACCCGACGGACCCGACGGACCCGACGGACCCGACGGACCCGACGGACCCGACGGACCCGACGGACCCGACGGACCCCACGGACCCGACGGACCCGACCGGGCCGACCGGGCCGACCGGGCCGACCGGGCCGACCGGGCCGACCGGGCCGACCGACCCGGCGGATGACGGCGGCACCTCGGATCGGACGTCCGCGCCGACCGCGCCGGTGTACGTCTCCCACGAGGGCACGATCGTCGCCGCGGCGGACGCCGCGGACCCGGCCAACCTCGGTGGCGCGGACTCGCGGCATGCCGCGCAGGCCGCCGTCGCGGCGCCCGGGCGGCTGGCCCAGACGGGCAGCGACCCGGCCCTGCTCGCCGCGAGCGCGCTCATCGTGCTCACGGGCACCGGGCTGGTGCTGGCCGGCCGCCGCCGGCACGGGGGCGCGCAGGACGCGCCCGCCGAGTGAGCCGTCGCGCCGTCCGAGCGCCGAGGGACAGGACGTCCGCGGGCCCCGCACCGATGGTGCGGGGCCCGCGGACGTCGGGTCAGGGACGGGTGCCGGGGTCGGCGTCGGCGACCCGCCAGCCGGAGTGCGCGGCCCACGCCTCCGCCCGGGCGGTGATCTCCGCGATCAGGCCGCCCTTGGCGTCGGCGTAGTGGTTCATGCTCGGCCAGTCGCGGGAGGCGAGCTCGCGCTTGAGCGCGGCGTAGGCGGCGCGGTCGTCGGCGTCGTGCCGGAGCCGGTCGCGGAACAGCAGGTGCCGCCGCTCCCAGTCGCCGCCCGCCGGGCAGACGTGGACGTGCACGTCGCGCTCCGGCGTGCGGACCAGGCGGTGGCCGGGCTCCCGCACGCGCAGCTCGTACCCCGCGGCGAGCAGCGCGGGCAGGTACGCGTCCTCGTCCTCGACGTCGGGCACGCTGACGTCGATGTCCACGATCGGCTTGGCCGCGAGGCCCGGCACCGACGTCGACCCCACGTGGTCCACCCGCACCGCCGTCGGTCCCAGGGCGGCGACGATGCGCTCGCGCTCCCGCGCGAACCGCGCCGGCCACGCTGAGTCCGGCTCGACGAGGACGATCTCGCGCTTCTCGATCCCACCCACCAGCTCGACGCCGTCGTCGGTCATGCCTCGGCCTCCCACTCCCGCGCGAGCACCGACCAGACCTCGATGTCCTGCCGCACCCCGCGGTGCTCGTGGTGCTCGCGCAGCACGCCGTCGCGGCGCATCCCCAGCCGGCGGGCGACCGCGATGCTCGCCGCGTTGCCCGACGCCGCCCACCACTCGACGCGGTGGATGCCGCGCTCCCGGATCGCCCAGTCGATGATGACGCGCGCCGCGCGGGTCACCAGGCCGCGCCCCGCGGCCGCCGGCTCCAGCCAGCAGCCCGCCTCGGCCGTGCCCTGCGCGACGTCCATCGTGCGGAACAGGACGCCGCCCACCAGCGTGCCGTCCAGCCAGATGCCGTAGAGACGCCCGGTGTCGGTCGCGGCCTTCTGCGCGTACGACTCGAGGAACGACCGGCTCGACGCGAGGTCCGTGATCCGGTCCGCGAGGCCGATGAACCGCCCGACGAACTCCCGGCCGCGGTCGATCGTCGCCAGCAGCTCCTCTGCGTGCCACGGCTCCAGCGCCCGCAGCTCCGCGCCGTCGTCGCCCAGCGACCTCGCGAACATCAGTTCCTCCCTCGTCGCGCCGACACGTCGGGATCCTCGCACGACCTCGTCGAAGGTGACGTAGCGAATTCTCGCCGTCCTGCCGGCGCACGGGGAGAGATCGCTACGTCGACCGACGTCGATGTCCCCGAACGCCGTAGAGCCGGGTCGCCGTGCCGGACCAGACGGCCGTCGCCGCGGCGTCGTCGAGCGGGGGCAGCGCCGCGGCCGTGCGCTCGACGATCTGCGCGTACGGGGCGACGCGTGCGGACATCGGCCAGTCGCTCCCGAACAGCAGCCGCCCCGGGCCGAGCAGGTCGACGGCGGCACGGGCGGCGGCGGCGGTGCGCCCGGCGTCGTCGGGAGCCGTGGTGTGGAGGCCCGACAGCTTGGCGTGCGCCCGGGGGCGGGCGGCGACGGCGGCGAGGGCGTCGCGCCATGCCGCGTCGGGGTCGCCCGTGCCGAGGCCGAGGTGGCAGACGACCAGGTCGAGGACCGGGTGCCGCCCGGCGAGGGCGGCGACGGCGGGGAGCTGGTCGGGGCGCACGAGCGTCTCGAGCACGCGGCCCGACGCCGCGAGGCCCTCGCAGAGCGCGTCGAGGCCCGCGACGTCGGACAGGTCCGCGGCGCCGCCCGGGACGGCGAGCCGCAGGCCCGCGACGGGGACGCCGTCGTCGATCAGCGCCTGCGCCATCCCGGCCCAGGCGTGCGGGTCGTCGGGGCGGGCGTCGTACTGCAGCACGACCGGTCCGGGCAGCGGGGCGTGCGACGCGGCCTGCCGTGCGAGCCAGCGCGCCTCGCCCTCCGTGTCCGCGGCCTGCACGGCCACCGCGGCGCGGACGGGCACCGGCGACGTCGCGACGGCGCGGGCCAGGTCGTCGGGCCCGACCCGCGCGGGCAGGCCCAGGCCGTCCCGGAACCACGAGACCCGCACGGCCGCTGTGTCCCACAGGTGCACGTGCGCGTCCACGACCCCGTCAGCCCTCTCGCCGAGCAGGCGGTTGACGCCGTCATGCGGTGCCATGCGACCCGATCACGGTGTCGACCGCCCCCTCGGCAGCGTTCGCGATCGCGTCGAGCTCCGTCCACAGGCGGTCGGGGACGACGGCGTCGGCGGCGTCGGCGAACACGTCCACCTCGGCGGGGGTGCGCGCCCCCACGACGACGGCCTCCACGCCCGGCACGCGCAGCGGCCAGCGGACGGCGGCGGTGGGCAGGTCGACCCCCTCGCGGTGGCACGCGGCCGCCATCCGCAGGGCACGGTCGACCTGGTCCGGCGACGCGGGGTGGTAGTCGAAGAACGGCGCCGCGACCGGGTCGGCGAGCACGCCGGAGTTGTAGACCCCCGCCGCGACGACGCCGACGCCGCGCTCGCGGGCGGCGGGCAGCAGGTCGTCCAGGGCGGTGCGGTCGATCAGCGTCACCCGCCCGGCGGGCATGACGACGTCCAGTGCGCCGACGGCCTCGCGGACCAGGCGCGCCACGGGGGCGCTGCGCCCCATCCCGACGCCCACGGCCCGCACCACGCCCTGGTCCCGCAGCTCCAGCATCGCGGGCAGGGCGCCCCGCAGCGCCTCGTCCACGTCCCCCGGGTCGTGCAGGTACAGCAGGTCGACGCGCTCGGTGCCGAGCCGCGCGAGGCTGCCCTCCAGCGATCGCAGCACGCCGTCGCGGCTGAGGTCGCCGACCGTGGTCCCCCCGGGGCCGCCGGTGCCGCCCGAGGGCACGGGCGCGCCGGCGGCGTCGACGATCACGCGGCCCACCTTGGTGGCGATGACGACGGCGTCCCGGTCGACGTCGGCCAGGGCGTGCCCGAGCCGCAGCTCGCTGACACCCTCGCCGTAGTGCGGCGCCGTGTCGAAGAAGCGGATCCCGCGCTCGAGCGCGCGGCCGACCGTCGCCTCGGCGTCCGCCTCCGCCACGGGGGTGAAGAGGTTGCCGATCGGCGCGCAGCCGAGGCCGAACGACGACGCGGCGATGCCGCTCGGGACGGACGCGCCGCGGTCGCCCGGGGTCAGCGGGCGGAGCCCTGCGCGGAACGCCATGCCTCGAACTCCCCTCGGGTGTCGGGGGTCAGCGGGTAGTAGTCGCTGAGGCGGGCGCCCTCGTCGAGCCGGCGGCGGCTGAAGACCTCCCACTCCTCGTGGTCCTGTGCGGACGCCACCACCTGGTCGGCCATCGCGCGCGGCACGATGACGGGGCCGTCGTCGTCCGCCACGACGAGGTCGCCCGGCATGCACAGCACGCCGCCGACGGCGACGGGCACGTCGTAGGCCCAGGGGAACAGCTCGGACTGCGAGGCGTAGTGCGGGGTGACGCCGGTGGACCACACGGGCAGGCCGAGGTCGGCGATCTTGCCCGAATCGCGGATGCGGCCGTCGACGACCATGCCCGCGCCGCCCTTGCGCTGGAAGTAGCGCGCGAGGATGTCGCCCACGCAGCCGGAGAACCGGCTCCCGTACGCCTGGACGACGAGCACGTCGCCGGGCTGCACCGCCTCGAGCACGTGCCACAGGGCCGTGTGCCGCTCCACGTACTCCTGCTCGTCGCCCGCGGCGAGGTCCTCGCGCTGCGGCATGAACTGCAGGGTGAGCGCGGAGCCCACGACGCGGTACCCGGGCCTGAGCGGCCGCGGGCCCTCGACGAACGAGTGCCGGATGCCGAGGCCGTGCAGCTTGGCGCAGGCCGTCGCCGCCGACACCTGGCCGAGCCGCTCGAGGGCCTCCGCGTCCGCCCGCTCGTACGCTCCTCCGCGCACGGGCAGGGAGATCTCGGGCCGCACGAGGCCGTCGCCGGGGCCGGTGGCCAGGGTGTCGACGGGCAAGGTGTCGACGGGCGACCCGTCGGTGAGAGCGTCGGTCATGGTCGGGCTCCTTCGTGGTGCTGGTGGTGACGTGGCGCGCTGCCGGCGGGTGCGGTGAGCAGCACGACGTCGGCGCGGTGGCTCGGCGGCAGCTCGACGAGCAGGTCGGGGGCGTCGAGCGGGACGGTCGCGGCGGTCCGCGTGCCGGCACGGCCGGCCGACGCCGTGGACCGGCCGGGCCAGACGCCGCCGTCCTCGCCGTGCACGACGACGCCCGTCAGGCGCTCCTCGCCGAACCGCGAGGGCCGCACGCGCACGCGCCGGGCGCGGGTGGGGGAGAGGTTGACGAGGCTGAGCTCGACGCGGCCGTTGCCGTCGGTGTCGCGGTCGAGGCCGGAGACCAGGGCGGCGACGTCGGGCGGCAGGCCGAGGCGCTGCCGGTCGGCGTCGGTGTACGCGACGGCGGCGAACGGCAGCCCGCCGTTGTACAGCGTCTGCGGCGTGCCGGTGACCAGCTGCCCCAGCACCTCCGTGACGACCGGGTTGGCGCGCTGCCAGAAGTGGAGGTGCACGGTCTCGGGGTCCACGGGCTCGGCGTCCATCACCGCCACGCGCCGCGCGAGCTGGCCGAGCGCCATCGACAGCGCGCGCTCCGGGTAGTCCGGCAGCGAGCCGTCGAGGAACGCGAGCCACGGGCCCTCGTGCCCGGCCTCCACCTTGTCGCGGAACTGCCGCACCTCGTCCGAGCCCGGGATGCCGTCGAGCACCCGGTCCAGCCGCTTGCGGTCGGCGTCGTCGCGCGTCCACCACCACAGCCAGGTGGGCAGGTCGAGCTGGAGCGGGCCGTAGTCGAACCAGCCGTCGGCGCCGAACCGGTACGGCACGAGCGTGGCGGGCTCGGCGGCGTGCGGCCCGAGCCGCTCGATCCAGCTGCCGCGCAGGCTGAACGGCGTCTCGGTGACGGGCGCGGTGATCGCGTGCTCCAGCGCCGTGTCGAGCATGGTGCGCACGAGGTCGAGCGACGCATCGTCCCTGCTCCCCGACACGGTCCCCGAGACGAACGACGCGTTGATCGCGCCGATCAGCGTGCTCATGCCCACCGAGTGCAGGCCGTGCGGCCACGTCCAGCCGTAGTGGCCGCCGTACCAGGCACCGTCGTGCAGGCCGCCGACGACGCCGTCGGGCGCCACGTTGTCGGGCATGAGGCCGCCCGCCGCGGCGGCGCGCTCCCGCCAGCCGTCGACGTACCGCGCCACCCACGCGGCGGACGCGGCGTCGCCGTCGTACAGCCACCGGTTGGTGACCAGGGACGTCGCGGCGAGGTTGACGGCCGTGTCACCCGCCGCCCGGCGCTGGAGCTCGTCGCCCATGAGCCGGGCGTGGGCCGGGTCCTCCAGGTCGGACCACCGCGTGATGCCGGGCAGCCCGTGCAGCGGCAGGCCGTACGCCTCCATGTAGTCCAGGGACGCCGGGTAGGTGAGCCACTCGGTGCCCAGGCCTTCCAGAGGTCCCTGCGCGCCGTTGTGCGGCGCCGTGATCAGGTTCCGCCGAGGGTCGTAGTTGCCGTGCGCCGGGTCCGTGTACAGGGCGGCGAACCGGCGGGCGCGCTCGGCGAACCGCTCGTCGCCCGGGTCCGCCGCGCACAGGCCGTAGAAGAACAGCAGCGACTCGCCCTGGTGGAACCAGTCGTACCCGTTCTCGTACTCGCCCGTGAGCATGCCGCCCTCGGTGAGCTGCGCCGTCACGCCCTCGAAGTGGCGCTTCGCCGCGGCGAGGATCTCGTCGCTGCCGCCCAGGGCGTAGAACGCGGGCCAGTTGAAGAACGGCTCGTACAGGTCGTCCACGCCGTCGCGATGCTCGAAGCCGCCCGCGTGCAGGATGCGGCCGTCGGGCCCGGTGTAGCGGTCGGAGAACAGCCGCCAGGCCTCCTCCGTCGCGTCGAACAGGCGGCGCTCCAGCACGGCCCAGGCCGGGACCTCGTGCAGGGGGGTGGTGGGGATGCGGGGATCGGTTGTCTCGCTCATGGTCGGCGTGCTCAGCCCTTCGTGGCGCCGGCGACGAGGCCGCCGATGATGTGCCGCTGCATGAGCACGAAGAACAGGATCGCCGGGCTCACCGCGAGCAGGAGGGTCGGGAAGACGGTCGTGTAGTCGGTGGAGAACTCGCCCACCGCCGCGTACACGCCGGTCGTCACGGTGTAGATGCCGGAGCTCGGGCCCAGGATGATCTGCGGGCTCACGAAGTCGTTCCACACGCTGATCGAGTTCAGCACGACGATCGTCGCGACCACCGGCTTCATGATCGGGAAGATGCACGACCAGAACGCCCGGATCTTGCCCGCGCCGTCCAGCGCGGCCGCCTCGTCGATGTCGCGCGGCACGGTGCGCAGGTAGGCGGCGAACAGGAAGATCGTCACCGGCAGCGTCGCCGCCGTCTCGAACAGGATGAAGCCCGGGATCGTGTTGATGAGCCCCAGCACCCGCAGCACGAAGACGACGGGGATCAGCGTCACCTGGCCCGGGATGAACAGGCCGGACACGAAGAGCAGCAGCAGGCCCAGGTGCCACTTCGACCGGCCGCGCGCGATGACGTACGCGACCGGCGCGGCGAGCGCGATGCCGCACACGTTGACCAGCGCGACGAACAGCAGCGTGACGCCGTACGCGCGCACCACGTTGAACTTCTCGCTGGTGAGCGCCGCCCGCAGGTACTCCAGGCTGAACGTGTCCGGGCCGATCGCCAGCGGCGAGGAGATGATCGCGTCCTGCGGCTTGAAGGCGTTGATCACCATGATGTACAGCGGCACCACCATGACCAGCGCCACCAGGCCCAGCACCACCCACTTGAGGACGGTGCCCACGCCCGGCACGCGGCGGCGCCGGGCGCGCGACGTCGGTCCCGCCGCGGGCGCCGGGGGAGCGGCCGGCGGGGTCACGGGGGTCGTCGGGTGCGTCGTCGTCGCCATCAGTCGGCCACCTTCTTCTCCGCGCCGCGTCGCGCGAACGTCACCGCGAGGCCGAGCACGGCCGTGACGATCAGCAGGATCACGGACTGCGCCGCGCCGAACCCGAGCTCGGACTGGCCGAACGAGTCCCGCAGGATCTGGTACACGATCGTCTGGGTCGAGCCGGCGGGGCCGCCGTCGGTCAGGGCCAGCACGACGTCGTAGACCTTGAGCAGGCCCACCAGCGTGAGCACGAGGTTCACCGTGAACACCGGGGCGATGAGGGGCAGCGTCACGTTGCGGAACTGCTGCCACTTCGAGGCGCCGTCGACGGTGGCGGCCTCGTAGAACTCGGTGGGCACCGACTTGATGCCCGCGAGGAACAGGATCATGTTGAAGCCGAAGTGCGCCCACACGATCGTGAGGATCACGCTGGCCTTGGCGAACGTCACCTCGGTGAGGAAGGGCAGCGGCGCGACGCCGAGGTGACCCAGCAGGCCGTTGACCGCGCCCTCGGGGGACAGCATCGCGGACCAGAGGAACCCGATGATCAGCGAGCTGATGATGTACGGGTAGAAGAAGATCGTGCGGAGCAGGGTGTTCGCGCGGCTGTTGCCGGCGATGAGCGCGGCGATGAACAGCCCGACCGCGTTGCACAGCACCGTGCCGCAGAAGGCGACGACGGCGGTGAAGATCGCCGCGTCCACGGTGCGCGGGTTGCGGAACGCCTCCGTGTAGTTGTCGAAGCCGATGAACGTGAAGTTCAGGCTGTAGCCGTTCCAGTCGGTCAGGCTCAGCACGAACGCCAGGAACATCGGCACGATGAACATCGCCAGGAAGACCAGGACGGCGGGGCCGCCCATGACGATGCCGGGCAGGCGGTCGCGCCACACGCGCGCCGCCGGGCGGCGGCGCGCGCGGGCGAGGGGGACGGTGGTCGCCATCGTCAGCCGATCGTGGCGGCGAACCAGTCGTCCATCGCGGAGTCGACCTTGTCGGCCGAGGTGCCGCCGATGAGCGCCTGCGTCTGCGCGTTGATCTCGTCCGAGTAGCCGGTGGGCAGCGTGCGCTCGCCGTAGCCCTGGCCGGTCGGCGTGTACGACTCGGCAGGGGTGTCCGCGACGATCTGCAGCAGCTCCTTGCCCAGGTCGTCCATCTCGTACTCGTAGCCGTCGCGGAAGTTGCCGTCGACCTCGAGCTGGCTGGCCACCGCGTCCTGGTCCGTCACGAGGAACTCGACGAGCTTGGCGGCCGCGTCCTGGTCCTCGCTGGTCTTGAGGATCGAGTACGGGCTGGCGATGTTCGCGCCCATGGCGGGGCTGGCCACGCCGTCGACGGCGGGGGCGCGGAAGACGCCGATCTCGGCCTTCTCCTCCGCCTTCGCCTCGGTGCCGGCGAACCAGCTGCCCATCGGGTAGATCGCGCTCTTGCCGGAGAGGAACGCCTGCTCGGCGTCCGGGTACTTGATGCCCAGCGCGTCCTTGGGGACGTAGCCCTTCGCGACCCAGTCGGCGTAGGTGGCGACCGAGTCGCCGTACGTGTCGGAGAAGGTGGCCTCGCCCGAGCTCATGTGGGCGTACCACTCCGGGTCCTGGCCGACGATCGACGGGAGGCCGAGGGCCTGGAGCGAGTGGCTGGTCATCCAGTCGCCGCCGGTCTGCAGCGGCGTCCAGCCCGCGTCCTTGAGCTTGCCGAGGGCCGTGGTGAGCTCCTCGACCGTGGTCGGGGTCTCCGTGATCCCGGCCTCCTCGAACGCCGTCTTGTTGTAGAAGAAGAGGCTCTGCAGCTGGAACCCGATGCCGGCCATGTAGTACTTGCCGTCGATCGAGTACTGGTCGGCGAGCGGGCCGGACGTCGCCCAGTCGTACTGGGACAGGTCGACGAGCTCGGGGGCGAGGTCCGTGGTCGGCGGCAGCGACTGGACGACGTCGGGCGCGTCGCCCGCGGTGAGCAGGCGGGGGAGGGCGGCGGCCACGCCCTCGGCACCCGGGTTCTGGACGACGACGTCGATGCCGGGGTTCGCGTCCTCGAACGGCTTGACCAGCTCGTTCCAGTACTCCTCGGTGAGGTTCGGCGTGACGTTGACGAGCATGCTCACCTCGGTGGTGCCGCCGGAGCCGCCGTCGTCGTCGGAGCCGGCGCAGCCGGTGAGCGCGAGGGCGGCGACCGTGAGCGTGCCCACGCTCGCCAGGGTGCGGTGCTTGATCATCGTTGATCCTCTCGGGTTGCCGCCCCGCCGGGACGCTGCTTCGCGTGCCCGGAGTTCGGCCTTGCGGCTGTGGATGACGTCCGGTGTGGAGGGACGACTGGGACACTAATCGATAATCGTTGGATTGGGAAGAAGGTGCCCCACGGCAGGTGATCTCACACCCGGGTCGTCCCGGGGCGCCGCCCACCGCCCATAGGCTGGACGGGTGACCTCCGCAGCCCCCGCCGTGCAGCGGCCGGGCGGTACCCCGAGCGTGCCGCCGCGCCCCTGGTGGCTCGTCGCCGCCGGGCCCGCAGCCGTCCTCGTCGCCGTCCTCGCCGTGCTGTGCGGCGGAGCCTACTCGGGGGCGTTCCAGGCCCTCAGCGGCTTCACCGACCCGGGCGCGATCGTGCGCTACGGCCTGCCCGTCACGACCGTGCTCACCGAGCTCAGCGTCTCGGTGACGGTCGGCGCGCTGCTCGTCGCGGCCTGCCTGGTGCCGCCGGGCCGCACCCAGACGCGGGTGCTCACGACGGCCGGCGCCGCCAGCGCCGTGTGGGCGGTGGCCGCCGTCCTCCAGCTCGTGCTGCGGTACGCGAACATCTCCGGGACCTCGCCGGCCTCGCCCGCGTTCGGGCAGGGCCTCGCGCAGTTCGTCACCGACCTCGACCTCGGCCGGCTCTACCTCGCGATCATCGTCGTCGCCGCGCTCACGTCCGCGCTCGCGATGGCGGTGCGCGGACCTGTCGGCGCCCTGTGGACGACGCTGCTGCCGCTCGCCGCCCTCGCCATGCAGTCGACCACCGGCCACGCGTCGGGCGCCGCGAACCACGAGCTCGCCGTCGGCGCGATGCTGCTGCACCTGGTCGGCGCCGCCGTGTGGGTGGGCGGCCTGGGCGCGCTGCTCGTCACCGTGCTCACGCGGGACGAGGCACGCGACGACGGGCGCACCGCGGCGGCCGCCGTCGCGCGCTTCTCCCCGGTCGCCGGGTGGTGCTTCGCCGCGGTCGGCGTCTCCGGCATCCTCAACGCGTGGCTCCGCATGGAGTCCTGGGGCGACCTGCTCACCCCCTACGGCGTGCTCCTGCTCGTCAAGGCGCTGCTCATGGTGGCGCTCGGCGGGTTCGGGTTCGCGCACCGGATGTGGGTCGTGGACCGGCTCGGCCGCGCCGGCTCCGCGGGCGCCGTCCGACGCCTGTTCTGGCGGCTGCTCACCGTCGAGCTGCTCGTGATCGGCGCCGTCTCCGGCGTCGCCGTGGCGCTCGGCTCCACCGCCCCGCCCGTCCCGGACGAGGTGCCGGTCGACGTCACGCCCGCCTTCCAGCTCACCGGCCAGGCGCTGCCGCCCGAGCCGACCATGGCCCGCTGGTTCACCGAGTGGAGCCTCGACCCGCTGCTCGCGTTCGCGTGCGTGGCCGGGCTCGTGGTCTACCTGCGCTGGGTGCGGCGGCTCGCGCGGCGCGGCGACGCGTGGCCCGTGGGGCGCACGGTGTCGTGGTGCCTGGGCATGGTCGTGATGTTCTGGGTGACCAGCGGCGGCCCGGCCGTGTACGGGCACGTGATCTTCAGCGGCCACATGGTGCAGCACATGATCCTGGCGATGCTGGTGCCGCTGTTCCTCGTGCTGGCCGCCCCCGTCACGCTGCTGCTGCGCGCCATCCCGGCCCGCAAGGACGGCAGCCGCGGGCCGCGCGAGTGGGTGCTCGGCCTGGTGCACTCCCGGTTCGGCCAGTTCATCGCCCGCCCCGTGGTGGCCGCGGTGCTCTTCGCCGGCGGCATGATCGCGTTCTACTACACGCCCGCGTTCGAGTTCGCGCTGCGCAACCACGCCGGGCACGTGTGGATGATCGTGCACTTCACGCTCGTGGGGTACCTGTTCGCCAACGCGCTCGTGGGCATCGACCCGGGCCCCAGGCGCCCCCCGTACCCGCAGCGCCTGCTGCTGCTCTTCGCGACGATGGCGTTCCACGCGTTCTTCGGCGTCGTGCTCACGTCGGGCACCTCGCTGCTCGTCGCCGACTGGTTCGGCAACATGGGCCGGCCCTGGGGCCTGCCCGCCATCGAGGACCAGCAGCGCGGCGGCGGAGTCGCGTGGGGGATCGGCGAGCTGCCGACGCTCGCGCTCGCCATCGCCGTCGCGATCCAGTGGACGACGTCCGACGAGCGCGAGGCGCGCCGCCGCGACCGCAAGGCCGACCGCGACGGCGACGCCGAGCTCGAGGAGTACAACGCCATGCTCGCCAAGATGGCCGAGCGCGACGACGAGACCCCGCCGAGGTAGTACGAGACCCCGCGAGGTAGTACGGATCCCACCGAGGTAGTACGGGGAGCGCGCCAGGTCAGGCGGGCTGCGGCACCGGGAGCCGGGACGGGCCCGCCAGCGCGGCGACGTGCGCCGGGACCCGCTCGCGCGTGTCGGCGTCGGGGACCGCGGCGCCGGCCT
>JADHZE010000058.1 GCA_026934365.1 Isoptericola sp. QY 916
CGGAGCCACGCCCCTGGGCAGCGCCACCGCCGCGCTGGCCCTGCGCCCTCGCCGGCTTCGTGACCTCCGCGGTCTTCGCGTCCGACCGCCCGGCCGCGGCACGGCCCCGGGAGCTGTTGGCGGTGCGGCCGCGCACGATGCCGATCATCTCCTCCACCAGCTCGCGCACGTCGTCGGGCAGCCCGTCCACGAGCCACCCCAGGCCGACGGGCGCGCCGGGCCCGCCGTCGAGCACCCGGTAGGTGACGTCCTTGCGGTGGTGCAGCCGCGCCAGCGACATGGGCACGACCGTTACCCCGACCCCGGTCGCGACCAGGGCGATCGCGTCGGCCGCCGTCGCGGGCCGCTCGGGCTCCACGAGGCCGCCCGCGCCGTCGTCGTACGCCTCCGGCGCCCGGCCGGGAACGGGCTCTCCCGCCGGGTAGAGGACGTCGTCCGCGGGCAGCCACACGACGTCGTCCGCGACGTCGTCGGCGGCGACGACCTCGTCCTCCGTCGTCGCCGCGAGCAGGTGGTCGCGCGAGACGGCGACCACGGGCAGCTCCGTGTACAGCGGGATGGCGTGCAGGACGTCGCCGTCGACCGGGAGGCGCAGGAGCGCCGCGTCCACCTGCCGCTCGACCAGCGCGGCGGGCGCGTCGGCGGCGTCGACCTGGACCAGGGCGAGCCGGACGCCCGGGAGCCGGTCGCGCCACGTGCGCGCCCAGCGGCCCGGCGTCGCGCCGGGCACGTACCCGAGCCGGAAGGTGGGACGTCCGTCGTCGGCCGCCTCGACGAGGGCGTCCTCGCTCTCGACGGCGTCGTCCGGCTCGTCGTCCACCGTGTCGTCGAGGGCCTCGCCCGGCTGGTCGGTCACGGCACCAGGCTACGTGGGCGTGCCGCGCCGCCCGCCGCGACTACCCTGGTGCCCATGGCCGGAACCCCCTTCTCCCAGCAGGTCCTCAAGCCGACGAACGCGGCGAAGAAGCTCGGGGTGTACCTGCCCGCGACCCCGCCCGAGTTCCAGGAGCACGGCATCACGCGCGCCGAGCTCGAGCAGCTCGAGACGAATCCGCCGCAGTGGCTCGAGGAGCTGCGCCGCCTCGGGCCCCACCCGCGTCCCGTCGTCGCCGGCCGGCTCGGCATCTCCATCGCCGGCCTCGCGCGCGGCGGCGTCACCGAGCCGCTGACCACCGAGCAGATCGACGAGCTGCGCCAGGACCCGCCCCAGTGGCTGGTCGACGAGCGCGCGACGGCGGCCAAGGTGCGCGAGGAGGAGGACCGCGTCGCGGCCGAGGCCGCGCGCAAGGCGGAGAAGTCCGCCCGCCGGTCCCGCTGAGCGCCACTCCCGATCAGTTCGGCAGCGGATCGATCTCTTCGGCAGCCGAACGTGCCGAGGAGATCGACGAGCTGCCGAACAGATCGGCTCAACCCCGCGGCTGCACCCGGTCCGTGTGCCCGAGCGAGAGGTCCGGCGCGACGGCGTCGCGGATCGCCGTCTTGAGCGGCGGGATCTCCGGGAACCCGCCCTCGGCGGCGCGGTCCCACAGCAGCACGGCGTCCCGGCCGTCGCCCGGGTCGAGCTCCACCCGGAAGACGCCGCCCGTCCCCGGGACCAGCGCGACCTCGGAGAGCCGCGTGCGGAACGTCTGCAACAGCTCCTGCGCCACCCAGGCCGCGCGCATCAGCCACCGGCACTGCGTGCAGTAGATGATCGACACGCGCGCGGTCGACGTCGGCTCCGGCGCGGCGGGGGCTTCACTCATGGCGCCAGGGTAGGGCGCCCGGTCGGGCGCCGGCGTCCCCGTCAGGGAGACTGGTCGGGTGCACCACGCCTCCGAGCCCGACTCCCCCGCCCCCACCGAGCCCTTCGAGAGCCTCGACCCCGCCGCGCGGCTGGCCGCCGTCCTCGGCGCGCTCGCCCCGTGGCCCGAGGACGGCTCGCGGCCGGACGGCCCCGTCGCCGTCGACGCCACCGATCGGCTGCTGCTCGACGAGGCCGCTCCCCTCCTGGCCGACGCCGGTCCGGACGACGTCGTCGTCATCGGCGACCGGTTCGGCGCGCTCACCCTGGGGGCGCTGACGCTCGGACCGTCCCGGGTGCGGTCCTTCACCGACGCGGTGACCGCCGAGGCAGCGCTCGACCACCACCTCTCCGCAGACCTCGCTGACCTCGTTCGGGGTGGGCGACGCGAGGTGCACCTCGTCCGCGCGGACCTGTACACCGAGGCGTCCCACCTGCTCGCCGGCGCGCGGCTCGTGCTGCTCCAGCTCCCGCCGTCCCTCGCCGAGCTCACGGAGATCGCCGAGGCGGTCGCCAGGTACGCCGCGGACGACGTCGTCGTGCTGGCCGGCGGGCGGGTCAAGCACATGACGCGCTCGATGAACGAGGTGCTGGCCGCGTCGTTCACCGACGTGCGCGCCACTCTCGCTCGTCAGAAGTCGCGCGCGCTGGTCGCGACCGGGGTCCGGCCGGAGGCGCGCGACGCCGCCCCCGCCTTTCCTGCGCGCGCCGTGCTGCGCGACCGGGAGCTGCTGGCGGCCGCGGCACCGTCGGGCGGGACGTCGCCGGCGGACGTCACCGTCGCCGCGCACGGCGGGGTGTTCGCGGGCACGACGCTCGACCTCGGCACCCGCTTCCTGCTCACGACGGCGGAGAAGTGGCCGGGAGCAGACCGCGTGCACGACGCCGTCGACCTGGGCAGCGGCAGCGGCCTGCTCGCCACGGTCCTCGCGCTCCGGTACCCGGACGCCCGCGTGGTGGGGACGGACCGCTCCGCCGCGGCCGTGGCGTCCACGCAGGCGACGGCGGAGGCGAACGGCGTCGGCGGGCGCGTCGTCGCGCTGCGCGGGGACGCGGGCGAGGACCTGGAGCCCGCGAGCGCCGACCTGATCCTGCTCAACCCGCCGTTCCACGACCGCACGGCCGTGCGCACCGACGCCGCCCACCGCATGTTCCGCGCGGCCGGGCGGGCGCTGCGCCAGGGCGGCGAGCTGTGGTGCGTCTTCAACACGGCGCTGCACTACCGGGAGGCGCTGACCCGCGCCGCCGGGCCCACCGTGCACGTCGCGCAGAACCCGAAGTTCACGGTCACGCGGTCACGCCGCCGCTGACCCGCACGCGAGGTCGTCCGGAAGTTGCCGGGGTAGGCGGAAGCTGCCGAGGTCGTACGACCTCGGCAGCTTCCGCACTACCTCGCGATCGAAAGAGGTCAGCGCACGCCGACGACGTCGACGACGAAGACGAGCGTCGCGCCGCCGGGGATGCCGGCCTGCGGCACGCCGCGCTGGCCGTAGCCGTGCTCGGACGGGATGGACAGCAGCACGCGGTCGCCCACGTTGCGGCCGACCAGGCCCTTGTCCCAGCCGCCGATGACGGCGCCGACGCCGATCGGGAAGTCGATGGTCTGGCCCCGGTCGTAGGAGTTGTCGAACACCCCGCCGCCCCAGGTCTGGCCCAGGTAGTTCACGACGATGGTGCGGCCGGCGTCGACCACGGGGCCGGTGCCCTCCTCGAGCACCTGCACCTGCAGGCCGGCGGGGGCGTCGCCCTCGGGGAACGTGATCTGGGGCTTGTCGCCGAAGCCGCCGGTGGCGGTGGGGAGCGTGGTCACAGGGGTACCTCGTCTTCGTCGTCGTGCAGAGTCGGGGTGCAGAGGCCAGGCGATGCCCGGCGGGGCTGCGCCGTCCAGCCTACGCGGCGGACGGCACCGGGCACCCGGCGACGTCGCGCAGCGCCGCGAGCGCGGCCAGCACCGGCGGGGTGTCGGCGACGGCGTCCTGCACCAGGGCGTAGATGGACCGCACCGGCACGGGCCGCACCACGGGCACGGCCACCGTCCCGGCCGCGGGGCGCGCGGAGCCGAGCGCGGGCAGCACGGTGATGCCGATGCCGGCGGCGACGAACGCGAGGGCGGTCGGGTAGTCGTGGGCCTCCACCGCGAACGCCGGGCTGAACCCGGCGGCGCGGCACGCCTCGAGCAGGTTGCGGCGGCACCAGCCGCGCGCGAAGTCGTTGTCGATCCACCGGTCGCCGACCAGCTCCGCGAGCTCGATCTCGTCCCGCCCGGCCAGCGGGTGGTCCTGGCGGACGACGGCGACGTACGGGTCGTCGAGCAGGTGGTGGGCGGTCGTGCCGGCGGCAGGCCGGAAATCGGGCTGCGCGACGGCGAGCTGCAGGTCGGCGCGCTTCGACGGGTCGGTGGGGATCTCCTCGGTGAGCTCGAGGTCGAGCCGCACGCCGGGGAACCCGGTGCTGAGCGCGCTGACGACGGCCGGCAGCCACGCCGCCCCGACGGAGGCGAAGTAGGCGACGGACAGGCTGCCCGAGCGCCCGGAGCGCAGGTCGGCGACGAACGTCTCCACCTCCCCGAGGCGGGCGAGCAGCCCGTCGGCCTGCGCGGCGAGCGCCTGGCCCGCCGCGGTGGGGCGCACGCCGCGGCCGTGCCGGGCGAGCAGCTGCAGCCCGGTCTCGCGCTGGAGCGCGGCGACGTGCTGGCTCACGGCGGACGGCGTGTACCCGAGGTTGGCGGCCGCCGCGGCGACCGAGCCGCTGGCGACGACGGAGCGGAAGACGCGGAGCCGGTGGACGTCGAGCATGCTCGCGACGATACAGCGACACTGAAGCATTCGGTAGATATATGAACTGGTGCTCACGGGATACGTCGGCGACGATCGTTCCCATGGCCGAGACCACCGCGCGCACCGCGCCGCCCGCACCGAGCGCCACGCCGGGGAACACCGCCGGCCGCGCCGGCGCCCTCACCGCGGCCGCCATGGCCGTCACCGTCGTGCTGTGGGCCTCGGCGTTCGTCGGCGTGCGCGCCGTCGGGCACGACCTCGACGCCGGCGCGCTCACCCTCGGCCGCGTCGCCGTCGGCTCCGTGGCGCTGACCGTGATCCTGCTCGTCGCCCGCGCCCGCCGCCGCACCCCCGTGCGCCTCCCGCGCGGCCGGGTGCTGCTGCTCGTGCTCGCCTGGGGCGTGGCCTGGTTCGGCGCGTACAACCTCACCCTCAACGCCGCGGAGCAGCACCTCGACGCCGGCACCACCGCGCTGCTGGTCAACATCGCGCCGATGCTCGTCGCCGTCCTCGCCGGCGTCCTGCTGCGCGAGGGCTTCCCACGCCGCCTGCTCGCGGGCATCGCCGTGGCGTTCACGGGCGTCGTCGTCATCGCCGTCGCGACGACGACGGGCCGGTTCGACGTCGCCGGCGTGGCGCTCGGCCTCGCCTCCGCCGTGCTGTACGCCGGTGCCGCCACGCTGCAGAAGCGCCTGCTCCCCCACGCCGACGCGCTCACCATGACCTGGCTCGGCTGCCTCGCCGGCACCGTCGCGGCGCTGCCGTTCCTGCCCGCGCTGATCTCGCAGGCGTCCGTCGCGCCGTCGTCGTCCCTGCTCGGCGTCGTCTACCTGGGGGTGTTCCCGACCGCGATCGCGTTCACCACCTGGGGGTACGCCCTGGCCCGTGTCAGCGCCGGTCGTGCGGCGGCGTCGACGTACGCCGTCCCGCCGCTCGTCGTGCTGATGTCCTGGGCCCTGCTCGACGAGGTGCCTGCTGCCGTCGTCCTGCTCGGCGGCGTGCTGGCCCTGGCCGGCGTCGCCGTCGCGACCCTCCCCCGCCGACCTGCCAGGACCAGGATCACGAATCCATGAGCGTGGCCCTGACTACTCGGCGGACCAGGGACCTGTCAGGGCCACGACCATCAGAACCTGCGCGTGGCTCTGACAGGTCGCGGGTCAGAGGGCGGCGGCCTTCGCCTCCAGCACGCCGCGCTCGCGGGCGTTGCCGCACAGCCGGGCGGCGAGCTCCAGCTCGCCCCGTGCCTCCTCGGTCCGCCCCAGCCGGGCCAGCAGCTCGCCGCGCACGGACGGCAGCAGGTACGACCCGGACAGCACCTCGCGCGCGACGAGGTCGTCCACGACGGCGAGCCCGGCGGCCGGGCCCGCCGCCATCGCGACCGCGACGGCGCGGTTGAGCTCGACGACGGGCGACGGCGCCACGCGGTGCAGCGCCTCGTAGAGCACGACGATGCGGTCCCAGTCGGTCTCGGGGACGGAGGGCGCGACGTCGTGCTGCTCCGCGATGGCGGCCTGCAGCCCGTACGGCCCCAGCCCGCGCCCGACGGCGACCGCCCGGGCGAGCGCGTCGCGTCCCCGCCGGACTGCGGACCGGTCCCAGCGGCGCCGGTCCTGGTCCTCCAGCAGCACCGGCTCGCCGTCCGGCCCGGTGCGCGCGGGGAACCGCGCCGCGGTGAGCTCCAGCAGCGCGAGCAGCCCGAACGTCTCCGGCTCGGGCGCGAGGCGCGTCAGGACGCGGGCGAGGCGGACGGCCTCGTACGCCAGGTCGGGCCGCATCCAGTCGTCGCCGCCCGACGCCGTCGACCCCTCCGAGAAGATGAGGTAGACGACGTTCAGCACCGAGCCGAGCCGTTCCGCGCGGTCCTCGGCGGCCGGCACCTCGAACGGCACCCGCGCCGCCGTCAGCGTCTTCTTCGCGCGGGTGATACGCGCCTGCACCGTGGGCACGGGCACGAGGAACGCCCGCGCGATCTCCTCGCTGCTCAGCCCGGCCACCACGCGCAGGGTCAGCGCGACCCGCGCCTCCTTGGACAGCACGGGGTGGCAGGCCACGAACAGCAGCGCGAGGCGGTCGTCCTCGATCTTGTCCGGGTCCCACAGCAGGTCGTCGGCCGGTTCGACGACGGCGCCCGGCCCGCCCGTGACGGCGCCGCCCTCGCCGAGGTCGCGGGCCAGCGCCGCGTACCGTTCGTCGCGCCCGGACCGACGCCGAAACGCGTCGATCGCGCGACGCCGCCCGGTCGCGAGCAGCCACGCGACCGGGTCGCGCGGGACGCCGTCGCGCGGCCAGGCGACCAGCGCCTCCGCGAGCGCCTCCGACGCGACGTCCTCCGCGAGCGCGAAGTCGTTCGTGTACCGGGCGAGCGCGCCGACGATGCGGCTGGACTCGATGCGCCAGACCGCCTCGACGACGCGACGAGGGGCCGCACCGTCGTCGGCGCGGCCCTCGTCGTGCGGTTCGACGGCGCTCACTGGGCCCGCTGGGCCTGCTCCTCGCGCCACCCCTGCTCCTTCTGCACCCACTCGTTGTCCTGCGGGAAGTCCTCGGGACCGTTGACGCGACGCACCTCGAGCTTCGTGCCCGCACCGCTCAGCGGCGCCCGCTTGGCCCACTCGATCGCCTCCTCCTTCGAGGCCACGTCGACGATCCAGAAGCCGTTGAACAGCTCCTTGGTCTCGCCGTAGGGACCGTCGGTGACGACGGGAGTGTCGGTGGAGAAGTCGACGACGGCGCCCTCGGACGCGTCGGACAGCCCCTCGCCCGCGGCGAGCACGCCGGCGTTCATCATCGACTCGTTGTAGCGACCCATCGCCGCCATGACCTCGGTGAAGTCCATCTCCTCGTACGCGGCCTGGCCCTCGTCGGTCCCCCGCATGATCAGCATGTACTTGGCCATCGTCCCGCTCCTTGTCGTGGTCACGGTCACCCTCGTGGCGACCTTCTCATCCTCAGGTCGAACGGGGAACCGCCGGATCGACATCGCCCCGGAAGTTTCTTCGAGAAGCCTCTTGCCAAGCGTGGCTAATAGCATTAGCTTGATGGCTATGGACATGACCGCGAAGCTCGAGCTCCGATACCTCGCCCGCCCCGAGGGGCGGATCGCGTACACCGACGCGGGCAGCGGCCCGCTCGTCGTCGCCGTCCCCGGCATGGGCGACCTCCGCTCCACCTACGACGACGTCGTCCCCGCGCTCGTCGCTGCCGGCCACCGCGTGGTCGTCGCGGACCTGCGTGGCCACGGCGACTCCGACACCACCTTCACCGCCAACGGCGACGTGGCCACCGGCACCGACCTCGTCGCCCTCGTCGAGCACCTCGACGCCGGCCCCGCCGTGCTGCTGGGCAGCTCCATGGGCGGGTCGGCCGCCGTGTGGGCCGCCGCCGAGCGCCCCGACCTCGTGCGCGGGCTGGTGCTGCTCGCCCCGCACCTGCGCGAAACCGCCTCGCCCGCCCAGGCCCGGACCTACCGCCTGCTGTACCGCGCGCTGTTCGTCCGCCCGTGGGGCGCGGCGGCGTGGGCGTCGCTCTACACCTCCATGTTCGCCAAGGGCCGCAAGGGCCCCCGGCACGCGGAGCACGTCGCGCAGATCCGGCGCAGCATGGCCGACGCGGCGCACCTGCGCTCGTTCCGCGACCTCGCCGTCGCGCTCGACCACTCCGTGATCGAGCCCCTCGTGGCGAAGGTGCAGGCGCCGTCGCTCGTCGTCGTCGGCGAGCTGGACCCCGACTACAAGGACGCGGGCGCGGAGCTCGCCCGGATGCGGGAGGCGCTCGACGGCCAGGAGCTCCTGGTCCCCGGCGTCGGTCACTACCCCCAGCACCAGGCGCCGGAGGTCGTGACCCCGGCCGTGCTCGACTTCCTCGCCGGCCTGCCCGCCGCCCACCCTGCCCCTCAGGAGAACGGCGCCGACGGGCGGGGTGCCCGTGCCTAGGGCCGGGCTGTCGCGGGACGCCGTGGTGCGCCTCGCCCTGGAGCAGGTGGACGCGGGCGGGCCGACCGGGCTCGCCGACCTCACCCTCGCGAAGGTCGCCGCGTCCGCCGGGGTCGCCACCCCCAGCCTGTACAAGCACGTGGGCTCCCTGGCGGCGCTGCGCCGCGAGGTCGCGCTGGTCGCCCTCGACGAGCTGACGACGGCGAGCGCCGCGGCGACCGTCGGCCGCGCGGGCCCCGACGCCCTGCGCGCCCTCGCCCGCGCGTGGCGGGACTACGCCCGCGCGCACCCCGGCCGGTACGCCGCCGTCCAGCTCGCCCCCGACCCCGACGCCCCCGAGGACGCCGAGCACCGCGCCGCCGGGGCCCGCATGGTCGCGCTCGTCGGGGCGGTGCTGCACGGCTTCGGCCTCCCCGACGACCGCACGATCGACGCCGTCCGCGTGGTGCGCGCCGGCGTGCACGGCTTCGTCGCCCTCGAGCTCTCCGGCGGCTTCCGCCTGCCCGAGGACCTGGACCGCAGCTTCGACGCCCTGGTCGACATGCTCGTCGCCGGGGTCACCACCCTCGCGGACGCGTCGTCGCCGCCCGCACCGAAGGAGCAGCCATGACCCGCACGACCCACGCCGCCCGCACGACGATGCCCGCCCCGACGGCAGGCCCGGCATCAGGCCCGACGGCAACCCCGGCGCCCACCTCCCGGACCACCGCCTGGACCGCGGGCGGCGCCGTCGCGGCAGGCGTGCTCCTGCTGCTCTTCCCCGCGCTCCGTCCGTGGCCCGACGAGTCCGTGCCGACCCTCGCGCTCGCGGAGTCGTTCGCCTCCGGCCGGTGGGTGCTGGCGCACCTGTGCGGTATCGCGGGGCTCTGCCTGCTCGCGCCGACGTTCCTCGGCCTGCGGGCGCTGCTGCGCGGGAGCAGGGCCCCGGGCACCGTCGCCCCGGGTGCGCGCGCCGCCACCGCCGCCGTCGTCACCGCCTGGGCCGGGGCCGCGCTCTGCTCCCTCTACTTCGGCGCCGAGATCTTCGGCATCCGCACGATCGCGCAGGCCGCGCTGCGCACGCAGGACCCGGCGCTGCTCGCCGACGTCGACGTGCTCCGCGAGCAGCCTGCCGCGATGACCCTCTTCGGCCTGGGCCTGGCGCTGGTCGCCGCGGCGGGCGTGCTCGCGGCCGTCGCGCTGTGGCGGGCCGGCGGTCGGCCGCGCTGGGTCGGCGCCCCGCTGGCCGCCGGGCTGCTGCTCTACCTGCCGCAGTTCTTCGGCACCCCGGCGATCAGGGTCGGGCACGGCGTCCTCGTCGCCGTCGGCCTCCTGCTCGTCGCGTGGGCGGTCCGGCGCGCCCCGGGCACGACGACGGCCGGCCACCCCGAGGGGTGACCGGCCGTCGGGCTCTGCCGAGCAGAGGCGTACCGGAGGGGAGCCGGAGCGTCAGTCGCCGCTCTGGAAGATCGCCAGCAGGCGCAGGAACTCCAGGTACAGCCAGATCAGCGTGACCAGCAGGCCGAACGCCGCCGACCAGGCGAACTTGGCCGGGACACCCGCCTCGACGCCGCGCTTGATCGAGTCGAAGTCGACGATGAGCGACGCAGCGGCCAGGCCGACCGCGACCAGTCCGATGATGATGCCGAGCGTGCCGCCCCGCATGCCCCAGCCCTCGAGCACGCCCGTCCACACGAGGACGACGTTGACGAGCGAGAAGACCAGGTAGCCCACCATGCCGATGAGCAGCCAACGCGTGAACTTCGGGGTCACGCGCACCTTGCCGGAGCGGAACAGCAGCAGCGCCGCGCCGAAGGTGCAGATCGTGGCGAGCACGGCCTGGCCGACCACGCCGTCGTAGAACGACTCGTAGTACTTCGAGATGCCGCCGAGGAAGACACCCTGCGCCACCGTGTACAGCATGATCAGGACGGGGCTGGGGTTGCGCTTGAACGCGTTCACCAGGCCCAGCACGAGGCCGACGACCATGCCGATGGGCCAGATGTTCGGCGCCATCGTCCACGTGGCGGCCGCCACGACGACGAGCAGCGCGAGCAGGCCGCCGGTCTTGATGACGACGTCGTCGTAGGTGAGGCGCTTGGTGTCGGCCGTGGTGGCCGACGGCGCCTGGTACATGGCGTCGAGGCTCGCGGCGTCGGCGGCCTGCGCGCCCGTGGTGCCGGCCGCCCCGGCGCCGTACGCGCCGTATTGCGGCTGCGCCGTCGCGGTGCCACCGGGGCGGGCCCCCTGGCGTGCGCCGTTGCGGCGGGGCTCGCCGAAGACGTCGCTGTTCGAGAAGACGGGGTTGCTCATGAACTCCTCCTGGTCGCGGCTGCCGGGTGCCCGACGACGGGTCGTCGCGCGCGCAGGGCCGGGTCGCTGGCCGTGCGATCCATCGTAGTGAACGCGCGGCGTTCCTCAGACGTTCCCAGGTCGGCGACTCTTTCCGAGGACGCCGCGCGCGGCCTCCGCCGTCGCCTCGTCGACGGCGAACAGCCCGGTCCCGGTCACGGGGTGCGGCTGCCCGTGGTCGCCGCCGAAGACGCCGCCCGCCTCGGTGACGATGAGGGACAGCGGCGCGTAGTCCCACACCTTGCCGCCCACCTGGACCGCGAGGTCGAGCTCGCCGGCCGCGACGAGCAGGGCGCCGTGCACGCGCCACTCCGCGACCTCGACCACCTCGACGAGCGGCTCCACCTCGGCGCGGTACCGCGCCGCCACCATCGCGAGCGGGGGCAGCACCGCCGTCCGCGCCGGACCGAGCGACCCCGGCGGCGCGCCGACGCGCAGGCGCCGCGCGCCGGTCACGTGACCGTCGACGACGTCCGCGACGTACGCGCCCCGGCCGCGGGCCGCGTACCAGACCTGTCCCTGCGCGGGCAGGATCGCGACCCCGACGGTCACCTCGCCGCCCTCCTCGAGCGCGATCAGGGTCTGCCACCGGTCGTCGCCCTCGACGAAGACGAGCGTGCCGTCGATGCCGTCGAGGATCCACCGGCGGCCCGAGGACCCGAGCGCGCCCGTCTCCTCGCCGAGGAACGCGTCGTCGGGCCGTGCCGCGAGCAGCACGGCACGCACCCGCTCCTCGACCGCGAGGTCGGCCTTGGTCACGACGGACCCGTCGAGCTTGTGGTCGCGCGCGAGGTCCCGCACGTGCGCGAAGCACCGCAGCCCCAGCGCGGCGCCGGAGAGCGCCGCCGCGAGGGCGAGGTCGAGGTCCCCGGGCAGGTCACGAGCATCCATGGCCGCAGCATGCCCTGTCGGCGGAGATCACCCGGCCCCTGCCCATGCCGCGGGGGCGACCCGCACGTAGGCTCGGGAAGGACCCGTGCTCCCCGTGACGACGGCATGACGACGGCACCCGAGAAGATCTCCAGGGGCGACATGATCGAAGCACACGGCCTGACCAAGCGCTACGGACCCAAGCTCGCGGTGGACGACGTGACGTTCACCGTGCAACCCGGCGTCGTGACGGGCTTCCTCGGCCCCAACGGCGCCGGCAAGTCCACCACCATGCGGATGATCATGGGCCTCGACCGCCCGACGGCGGGCAACGTCACCGTGAACGGCAGCTCCTACCCGCAGCACGGCCGGCCGCTGGCCGAGGTGGGCGCGCTGCTGGAGGCGAAGGCGGCGCACCCCGGCCGCACGGCGCGCCAGCACCTCCTGGCGCTGGCCGCCACCCACGGCATCGCCCCCTCGCGGGTGGACGAGGTCATCGAGCTCACCGGCCTCTCGGCGGTGGCCCGCAAGCGCGTGGGCGGCTTCTCCCTCGGCATGGGGCAGCGGCTCGGCATCGCGGTGGCGCTGCTGGGCGACCCGCGCACCCTCATCCTCGACGAGCCCGTCAACGGCCTCGACCCCGAGGGCGTGCTGTGGGTGCGCAACCTCGCCCGCTTCCTGGCGGGCGAGGGCCGCACGGTGTTCCTGTCCAGCCACCTCATGAGCGAGGTGGCGCTCACCGCCGACCACGTCATCGTCATCGGGCGGGGGCGGATCCTCGCGGACATGCCGGTGCAGCAGCTCGTCGACGGCGCCTCCCGCCGCCTCGTGCGGGTGCGCTCGCCGCAGGCCGCCGACCTTGCCGACGCCCTGCGGCGCGAGGGCGGCGACGTCGCGCCGGGTGACGACGGCGCCTTCGAGGTCACCGGCCTCGACGCCGCCCGGGTGGGCGAGCTGGCCGCCGCGGGCGGCGCCGTCCTGCACGAGCTGACGCCCGTGTCCTCCACCCTCGAGGAGGCCTACCTCGAGCTCACCGCCGACTCGGTCGAGTACCAGGCCGAGGCCCTGGACGACGCCGGCCGGGCGACGGGCGCCGAGACCGGCGCGACGACGGACGGAGCGCCCCGATGACCGCCACCGCACCCGCCCGCGAGGCCGCGCCGGCCGTCGTCGTGCACCGCGTGACGTTCGGCCGCGTGCTGCGCGGTGAGTGGATCAAGTTCCGCACCCTGCGCTCCACCGTGTGGACCGTGGTGATCACGGCCGTCGTCATGGTGGGGCTGGCGCTGATGATGGCCGCGATCGTCCGCACGATGGTCGACACCCCCGAGATGGCCGAGGGCATGTCGCAGGACCCGGGCCTGCAGGCGATCGGCCTCACGGGCACGACGATCGTGTCGTTCGGCTACTCGTTCGGCGCGCTCGCCGTGGGGGTGCTGGCCACGCTCATCGTCACCAGTGAGTACTCCACGGGCACCGTGCGGTCCACGTTCGCCGCCGTCCCGCGCCGCCTGCCGGTGCTGTGGGCCAAGCTGGTCGTCATCGTGCTCACCACCGCCGTCGTGGTGGCCGTCGCCCTGGTGATCGCGTTCGTCTCCACTGCGCCCCTGCTCGAGGACGCCGGGATGAGCGTGGACCTCTCCGACCCCGAGCAGGTGCGCGCGCTGGTCGGCTGCGTGCTCTACCTGGCGACGGTGGCGGCGTTCGCGCTCGCCGTCGGCACCCTCATGCGGCACAGCGCCGGCGCCATCTTCACGATCGTGGCGATCTTCTTCGTGGTGCCGCTCATCTTCAGCATCGTCGTGCAGGCGTCCGACGCCGCGTGGACGGACTGGGTGAACAAGCTGCTGCCCAGCGTGGCCGGCGAGCGCATCATCTCCCGCGGCGCCGAGACGGACGCCCTGCTCGACCCGTGGGTGGGCTACGCCGTCCTCGTCGGGTACACCGTCGTACTGCTCGTCGCCGCGGCGATCACGCTCAAGCGCCGCGACGCCTGACCCCTGATCGTTGCGGGCGCGATCTCGGGGACTGTTCGGTCGCGCACAGTCCCCGAGATCGCGCCCACGACGATCAGGCCGGGTCGGTGCCCGCCTGGCGGCGGGCGACGGCGGCGGCCTCCTCGGCCGCCTCCGCCTTCTCCGCGGCGCGCGCCGCGGCACGTTCCGCCTTCTCGGCCTTGCGCACCACGCGCGAGTCGCGCTTGGTGCCGCGGCGCTCCTTGCGGCGCTCGATGAGCTCGTAGAGCACCGGCACCACGAACAGCGTGAGCAGCGTCGAGGAGATGAGCCCGCCGATGACCACCAGCGCCAGCGGCTGGCTGATGAACGACCCGCCGCCGGTGAGGCCGATCGCCATCGGGGTCAGCGCGAAGATCGTCGCCAGCGCGGTCATGACGATGGGGCGCAGACGCTTGCGGGCGCCCTCGCGCACCGCCTCGTCCAGCGACCGGGGGTGCCCGTGCGCCGGGTCCCGGTACTGGTTGATGAGGTCGATGAGCACGATCGCGTTCGACACCACGATGCCGACGAGCATCAGCACGCCGATCAGCGCCGGGACGCCCAGCGGGGTGTCCGTGGCGAGCAGCGCCAGCAGCGCGCCGGTGGCCGAGAACGGCACCGAGACCAGCAGGATCAGCGGCTGCACCAGCGACCCGAAGGTCGCGACCATCACCAGGTAGACGATGGCGATCGCGGCCACGAGGGCCAGGCCCAGGTCGGAGAAGGCGTCGGCCTGGTCCGCCGCGACGCCGCCGATCTCGACGGTCGCGCCCGCGGGCAGGTCGAGGTCGTCCGTCGCGGCGGTGATGTCGGCGCTGAGCGTGCCGACGTCCTGCGTCTCGGGCGTCACCGACACGGTCGCGGACCGCTGGCCGTCGGTGCGGGAGATCGACGTCGGCACGTCCACCTTCTCGACCGTCGCGACGTCGGTGAGCGGCACCGTGCCGGTGGCGGTCGGGACCTCGAGGTCCTCGATCTCGGCCTGGGTGGCGGGGGCGTCGCCGGTCTTCACGACGACGTCGATCGGGCCGTCGCCGAGGTCCACCTCGCCGGCGGTCTGCTCCGGGTCCATCGCGCCCGACACGATGCCGGACACCTGGGTCTCGGTCAGGCCCGCCTCGGCGGCCTTCTCGCGGTCGACGGACACCTGCACGACCTGCTGCGCGGCGGAGAGGTCGTTGGTCACCTCGGCCACGCCGTCCAGGTCGGACACCGCGTCGGTGACCTGCTGGGCCGCGGACTCGAGGTCGTCGCTGTCGTGCGCCTGCACGACGAGGTCCACGGTGCTGGAGCCGAAGCCGGAGTCCCCGCCGGAGACGCTGACCTCGGTCGTGACACCGGTGTCGGCGAGCGGCTCGACGGCGTCACGGATCTCGCTCTGCGCCTCGACGCCGTCGGCGTCGGGGTCGAGGGTGATCGCGAAGGTGGCCTGCGGCGAAGACCCGCCGCCCATGAACGCGGCCATCGCGGCGTCGCCGGAGCCGACCGTGGTCTGCACGCTCTCGACGGCGTCGACGTCGGCCAGGGCGTCCTCGACCTCGCCCGCCGCGGCGTCCTGCGCCTCGAGGGACGCACCGGTCTCGAACGTCTGCGTCACGGTGACGGTGTCCTGGCCGGAGTCCCCGATGAAGTTGGTCTCCAGGCGGGGCACCAGCGCGAGCGTGCCGCCGAGGACGGCGACCGCGACGACGAGGGTGACCCACGGGTGGCGCAGCGCGGCCCCGAGGCTGGGGACGTACGCCCGCTGCCACAGCCCGCGGCGCTCCTTGGCCTCGGCGGCCTCGCGGACGCGCTCCGCCTCGGCCGGGTCGGTGGCGACGGCGGGCGCCTTGACGAACCAGTACGCGAGTACCGGCACGATCGTCAGCGCTACGACCAGCGACGCGAGCATCGCGATCGCGACGGTCATCGCGAAGGGCCGGAACAGCTCGCCCACCATGCCGCCGACCAGCGCGATCGGGAGGAAGACGGCGACCGTGCTGATGGTCGACGCGGTGATCGCGCCGCCCACCTCGCGCACGGCGGTGAGGATGGCGGCCTTCTTGTCCTCGCCGTACGACAGGTGTCTCTTGATGTTCTCGATGACCACGATGGCGTCGTCGACGACGCGACCGATCGAGATGGTCAGGGCGCCCAGCGTGAGGATGTTGAGCGTGTAGCCCGTGGCGTTCATGACCACGAAGGTCACGGCCAGCGACAGCGGGATCGACACGGCCGACACGAGGGTGGAGCGCAGCGAGACGAGGAACACGAGGATGACGATCACGGCGAACAGCAGGCCGAGCCCGCCCTCGGTCGCGAGCCCCTCGATGGACTCCTCGATGAACGGCGCCTGGTCGAACACGACGGCGGTGGTGACCCCGGCGTCCTCGAGCTCGGGCTTCAGGTCGTCCATCGCGTCCTGGACGGCGTGGGAGACGTCGACGGTGTTGCCGTCGGGGGTCTTGGTGATGGCGACGCCCAGCGAGGACTCGCCGTCGAGCCGGGAGTGCGACGTCGCCTCGACCGGCACGACCTTCACGGTGGCCACGTCGGCGAGCGTCACGGGCTCCGGGGCGGCCGGGGTCTGCGGGGCGGTGGCGCCCTCGGCGCCCTGCGCGGGGTCCTGCGCGGCGCCGTCGGCCGCGGGCGGGGCGCCCGTGCCGTCGCCGACCTCGCCGGTGGTGCCGCCGGTCGCGTCGCCAGCGCCCGTCGTCGCGCCCGCGGCGGCCGGGTCCGGCACGAGCGGCAGCGCCTTGAGCTCCTTGACGCTGTCGATGCTTGAGCCGGCCTGCACGGAGTAGGTGACGTCGTCGTCGGTGATGGTGCCCGCCGGGAGCACCACGCCGTTGTCCTTGAGCACGTCGGCGACGTCCTGCGTCGTGAGGCCCGCCTCGGCGAGCTTCTTCGTCTTGACGTCGACCAGCACCTGGTCCGTCTCGCCGCCGGTCACGGCGACGGAGCGCACGCCGTCCAGGTCCTCGAGCGCGGGCACGACGACGGTGTCGACGGTGTCCGCGAGCGCCGCGGCGTCCACGTCCCCGTCCGCGCCGGCCGCTGCGAGCTGGATCACGGGCAGGTCGTCGAGCGAGCCCGTGACGACCTGCGGCTCGACGTCCTCCGGGAGCTGGGACTGGATGCGGGTGACGGCGGTCTGGAGCCGCTGGGTGGCCGCGTCCATGTCGGTGCCGTACTCGAACTGCACGGTGGTGACCGAGCTGCCGGTCGACGCCGTCGAGCCGATGGACTCGATGCCCTCGACGGACTGCGCGGCGGCCTCGAGCGGCTCGGTGACGCGCTGCTCGACCACCTCCGGCGACGCGCCCGGGTAGGTCGCGACGACCGCGCCCGCCGGGAGCTCCAGGGACGGGATGAGCTCCTGCTTGAGGGAGCCCAGGCTCATCGCCCCGAAGACGAAGATCGCGATCGTCGCCAGGGCGACGACGGCGCGGTTCGCCAGGGACAGGCGGGCAAGTCGGAACACGCTCACTCCAGACGGGCGGTCGGCAGGACGGCACGACGACGCCGTCGCGATTCCTTAGGGTAACGCTAAGGAACGCCGGCGGGTTCCCAGGGATCGGGATACAGTCTGCCCCGTGATCCCGACGACCGACGAGCCCGCCGCGTCCTCCGGCGACGTCCCCGGGAACGCCGGCCCCGACGACGAGCGCCGCGCTCTGCTCGACGAGCTGGTCCGGATCCACCACGCCATCGGCGAGACCTTCCTGTCCCAGCGGCTGGAGCCGCTGCTGCACACCCGCCTGACCGTCCAGCAGCTGCGCGCGCTGGCGATCCTCCAGCTCGACGGAGAGACGAGCTCCCACCGGCTGGCGGAGGTCATGGGGGTCGCGCCCGCGACGGTGACGGGCATCGTCGACCGCCTGGTCTCGGCCGGGATGGCGGCCCGGCGGCCGGACCCCCGCGACCGCCGCGTCCGGCTGGTCGCGGCCACGACGCGGGGGGCGGACGCCGTGCGTCGGCTCGTCGCCCAGGACGACCCCCCCACGGCCTGATCGAGCGGATCGCCACCGACGACCTGCAGGCGCTGAGCCGCGGGCTCACCGCCGTGCTCGCGGCCGCGCGCGCCGAGGCGGACGCCGTCCGCTCGGCCGACGACGCCCCCGAGGGCTGACCCCCCGGGGCGCCGGGGTCACAGCTCGGACATGGCCTCCTCGGGCGTGCCCTCGACGGCGGCGGCCGCCTTGTTCCAGCGCGACCACAGCACCTTCTCGCCGAGCTGCCCGGCCATCTTGTGCGCGGTGAGCAGGAAGACGATCACGCCCACGGCCAGCACGCCGACGCCGACCCAGTAGGGGGCGGAAGCGCCGACCGGGTGCAGCAGGCCGGCGATCACCGGGGCCGGGGCGGCGAAGCCCCAGCGCACGAGGTTGAAGGCGCCGGTCGTGACGCGGCGGTCGGGGTCGCCGAGCGCGAGCGACAGGTCGGTGAGGATCGCGTTGGCGATGCCCATGAACACGCCGGCGACGACGAGCACGACGATCGAGGCCGCCGTCGGGAGGCCGAGGGCGAGCAGCAGCGTCATGACGAGCACGCCGGCCACGGCGATGCCCAGGGTCTGCACCGCGCCGATCGTGTGCGCGAGCTTGTGGCCGACGACGAGGATGCCGAACGCGAGGCCCAGGCCCCAGGCGGTGAACACCAGGCCGAGGGGGACGACGTCGAGCCCGAGGAAGATCGGCGTGTAGCCGAGGATGATGAAGAACACGAAGTTGTACGTGGCGGTGACGACGGCGAGCGCGAGGAACGCGGGCTTGCGGAACAGCCCGAAGACCTGGCCCACGTGCAGCGGCGCCGGCTTCTCGGCCGGGTCCTTGAGCTTCGTGATCGACATCGCCAGCGCGACGATCATGAACAGGCCGCACGCGAAGAACGGCACGCGCCAGCTGATGCTGCCGAGCAGGCCGCCGATGAGCGGGCCGACGGCGAACCCGAGGCCGACGCAGGTCTCGAAGATGCCGACGACCCACTCGCGGTCGTTGGCGAGCGAGACGAGCAGCACCATCGCGGTGGCGAAGAACATCGCGTTGCCGAGGCCCCACAGGCCGCGCAGCGCGGCGAGCTGGCCGATCGACGTGCTCAGCGCGGCGAGGATCGCGGCGATCGCGACGATGGTGACCCCCGTGCCGAGGATCTTCTTGAAGCCGAACTTCCCCGTGGCCAGCACGGCCGGGATCATGCCGACGGCCATGACCGCGATGTACGCGGTGAACAGGAGCTCGATCTGCCACGTGGTGGCGCCGATGGCCTCCCCGATCACCGGGAGGATCGGGTCGACGACGGCGATGCCCGCGATCGCGAAGAACGCCGTCAGCGCGGTCGCGTAGATCGCGGTCTTGTTCGGTTCGTTGCGTGTGCCTGCCACGGACTCCTCACTCCTGCCCCACGGGCCGCCGCGGGGTCGTCTGCTGCTGGTCTGCCGATGTGTCGCGCCGCCGTCGTCGCCGGCGAGGAGCCGTGCGGGGCGCCAAGATGCCTGCATCGTGCAGGTAATTACCTGTAGGATACACCTATGACCGCTTCCCGGGGAAACAGTGTGGAGAAGAAGCGTCCCGACCAGGACGACGACGGCGGTACGACGGCGTCCGACGTCGTCGCCCGGGTCGAGCTCGGCCTCGCCCAGCTGCTGCGCCGCGCCGAGCGCACCACCGCGGCGACCACCGTCCGGACCGGGGGCCACGACCTCGACCGCTCCGGCTACCTGCTGCTGCACGCGCTGCGCGACGGCGGCCCCCAGCGCGTGCAGGCCCTCGCCGACCGGCTCGGGATCGACGCCTCCACCGTGACCCGCCAGGTCGTCGCCCTCGAGCGCGCGGGCCACGTGCAGCGCTCCCGCGACCCGCACGACGGCCGCGCCGTCCTCGTCTCCGCGACCGCCGACGGCCGGGCCGCCCTGCACGCGCAGCGGCGTCGACGCAGCGCCACGTACTCGACCGTGCTCGCCGACTGGAGCCCCGCCGACCGCGTCCTCCTGGCCGAGCTCGTCGAGCGCCTCAACGCCGACCTCGACGCCTACAAGCGGGACACTCCCCCGGCCTGACGACCGCCGGCGCCTGCTCTCGTGGACCTCGCCCCACGACCGGCGCCGTGCCGTCTGCCCTGAGCAGATGCGCTCCCGGCAGAGAAGCCTCCCGCTGCGACCGTCGTCGTCGGACGGTGGGGACATGAGCACACCGAAACTGAGCACCCCGGCACCACCCACCCCGCCCGCCTTCGACGACCAGCTCACCGCGCGGCTGCTGCACCAGCGCATCGTGGTGATCGGCACCGAGATCGACGACGCCGTCGCGAACCGCGTCGTCGCGCAGCTCCTGCTGCTGTCGGCCGAGGACCCACGGTCCGACGTCGCCCTGTACGTCAACTCCCCCGGCGGCTCCGTCAGCGCGGGGCTCGGCATCTACGACACCATGCGACTGCTGCCGAACGACGTCGTGACGGTCGGGTTCGGCTTCGCCGCCAGCATGGGCCAGTTCCTCCTCACCACCGGCACCAAGGGCAAGCGGTACGCGCTGCCGCACACGCGGGTGATGATGCACCAGCCGTCGGCCGGCATCGGGGGCACCGCCGTCGACATCGCGATCCAGGCGGAGAACCTGGAGCACACCAAGCGCGTGATGCACGAGCTCACCGCGCAGCACACGGGCCGCACGGTGGAGCAGATCGCCGCCGACAGCGACCGCGACCGCTGGTTCACCGCCACCGAGGCGGTCGAGTACGGCATGGTCGACCGGATCGTCGAGAGCGTGGAGGACGTGCGGCCGTCGGCCGCCGGCCGGAGGGCGGGGCTGTGATGACGACGACGATGAACGAGCGGATGAGCTACACGATCCCGAACGTCGTCGAGCGCACGCCGCTCGGCGAGCGCTACTCGGACGTCTTCAGCCGGCTGCTGCGCGACCGCATCATCTTCCTCGGCACGGAGATCGACGACGGCGTGGCGAACGTCGTCATGGCGCAGCTGCTGCACCTGGAGTCCGAGGCGCCCGAGCAGGAGATCGGGCTGTACATCAACTCCCCCGGCGGCTCGGCCACGGCCATGACCGCGATCTACGACACGATGCAGTACGTGCGCAGCGACGTCGCCACCACCTGCATGGGCCAGGCGGCGTCCGCCGCGGCGGTGCTGCTCGCCGCCGGCACGCCCGGCAAGCGCACGGTGCTGGAGCACTCCCGGGTGCTGCTGCACCAGCCGTCCACCCAGGGGCAGGGCACCGTCTCCGACCTCGCCATCCAGGCCCGCGAGGTGCTCCGCCTGCGCGCCGAGACCGAGCTTCTCCTGGCCCGGCACACCGGGCAGACCGTGGAGCGGCTGCGGACGGACACCGACCGTGACCTCCTCCTGTCCGCGCACGACGCCGTCGCATACGGCGTGGCGGACGCGGTCGTCACGTCGCGCAAGCTGTCGGACCGCGCCGCGGCCTAACCGTCCCGACCTAGGTGCCGTCCCGACCTAGGTGCCGTCCCGTGCCGCCGGGCGCCCGCCGACGTGCCAGTCGTGGACCTCGACGTCCGCGTAGTCGTCCACGACCAGCACCCGGCAGGCGTCCGCGGGCCCGGCGGCCTCGACCAGCGCGGCCGCCCCGAGGACGGCGGCGCCGTCGTCGGACAG
>JADHZE010000059.1 GCA_026934365.1 Isoptericola sp. QY 916
AGGCGGCGGTCCGGCGGCGCGTCGACGGGGGGTGGGACGGCGCCGGTCCCGGCGTCGCGCCGGGGGACGTCTCGGGGGACGGACGTGCTGGTCATCGTGCTGCCTCCGGTCGGTGGGTGCGTGTGCTCCCACGCTCGCGCTGCCGGGACGCGGGGGCTTCCCCCGTGCGGGGGAACGGCGTCCCCCGCGCGCGGGAACCTGACACGACGGCCCCGAGCCGGGCGTGCGCTCGCTCCCCGACGCGAGACTGACCCATGCAGGCGGAGCCCATGGAGAGCACGGACGGTTCCCGGGCGGAGGGCACGAACGGCGCGGAGGGCGTGACCGACGAGGTGGGGGACGCCGCCCGCACGCACGTCACCGAGGACCAGGTCGGCGCGCTCGGCCTGGAACTCACGCCGACCCACGTCGCCGACCGGTTCATCCGCACGATCAAGGACAGTGCGGTCCGGTCCTCGAGCTGATCCGCGTCTGCCCTTGTGAGAGCGGTGCCGGACCGCTACTCTCGAACACATGTTCGAAAACGACGGAGCGACAGCCGCGCCGCCCGCGGCCGTGCACCGTCGTTCTCGGGCGCTCGGTTCCGGCGCGGCCAGTGCCCCGGTCGCGCCGGAACCGCCCTCGTCGCGCGCACCGCACGTCACGGCGGTGCGCGCGACGGTCCTCGAACGTGCACTCGCCGGGCTGCTCCCGAACGGCGTCGCCGACCGTGTACCCGGCGAGACCCTCGACGTCGTGGGAGGTCGGGTCGCCTCCTTGCGCTGGTCGCCCGCTGGTGCGGTACTCGACGGCAGGGCGGTCGGCGGTGGTGCGCCGGGCGAGCTGCACGACCGGGCGGCGCACCCAGCGCCCGCGATCGACGGCGCGGGCAGGCAAGGGTCCAGCGGAGCGCTCGAGCCAAGCGATGGTCGCCCGCTGCTCGCCGTGCTGGACGACGCGGCCGCCGGACCGGACCTCGCCGGCACGCTGGCGTCGCTGGACGAGGCGGAGCTCGACGACTTCACGATCCTCGAGGTGCTCGCGGCGTGGGAGCGGGTCGCCGCGTGGGCCCAGGCGGGGTCGGCGCGGGTGCTGGCGGAGATGCTGGAGCGCACGCGCGGGTCGTCGCGGCACGAGTTCGTGGCGGACGCCGTCGCGGCGCGGCTCGGACTGACCCGGCACGCGGCGGCGCAGCTCGTCACGGTGGCGCACGGGACCGCCCGGCTGCCCGAGGTGGCGGACGCGCTCGCGGCGGGCGTCGTCGACCGGCGCAAGGCGGAAGCCCTGATCGACGCGGGCCGGCTTCCCGACGACCTCCGCCGTGAGGTCGTCGCCGAGATCCTGCCCGAGGCTGAGCACCTCACTGCGCCGCAGATCCGCGCGCGCATGCGCCGTGCGCAGATCGAGGCGGACCCCGACGGCACCGAGGAGCGCCACCGCGCCGCGCGCGCCGAGCGCTTCGTCCGGCTCGAGCCGGTCGACGACGCGATGGCCTACCTCACCGCCTACCTGCCCGCCGACGACGCCGTGCGTGCGTTCGCCGCGATCGACGGCGTCGGGCTCGCCCTGCGCCGCGCGCCGGGCGAGACCCGGCGGCTCGACGAGTGCCGTGCCGATGCCCTCACCGCCCTCGTGACCGGCCGGCTCGCGACCGGAGAGACCGTGCCCGGCCCTGCCTCGCCCGGACAAGGTGCGCTCGGAGAAGCCGCGACCGGGCGGCCCACCGTCGGCGGCACGACTCCGGCTGGCGACGGGGGTGGGCGCGCGTCCCGGCGACGCCCGGGGCCGGGCATCCGGGTGATGGTGGCGGCGTCGACCCTGCTCGGCTCGGACGACCTGCCCGCGATCCTCGCCGGGCACGGGCCGATCCCGGCGGACATGGCGCGAGCGCTCGCGTCCGACCCGGACGCCGTCTGGCAGCGCCTGTTCACCGACCCCGGGAGCGGCGTGCTGACCGACCTGTCGTCCCGCTCCTACCGTCCGAGCGTCGCGCTGCGTGCCGCGGTCGTCGCTCGGGACGTCACGTGCACGTTCCCTGGCTGCCGGGTGTCCGCCGCGTCGTCCGACCTCGACCATGTCGACCCCTACGACCCCGCGTCGGACGCCGCGCAGACCCACGGCGACAACCTGCACGCACTGTGCCGTACCCACCACCGGGCCAAGACGGTCGGCGGGTGGCAGGTCGTGCGGCACCCGGACGGCGGGCGCACCACCTGGGTCGCGCCCACGGGACACCGGTTCGCCCGCGATCCCGTGTCGCAGGACCCGCGGGTCGTGGCCCGGCCGCGCTCCGACCGTCCACCCCGCGACCGGGGCGGTCCGCCGCCCTTCTGACCGACGCGCTGCGAGCCCACCGTGAGCGCGCCGCCCGTCGCCCACGGTCGTTCCCCGTGCGGGTCCCTACCCCGGCTGGTCGTCGCCCGTGCTGTTCGGCACGTGTGCACCGGAGGTTCATCGTCCGGTGGATCCGGCGCCTCCTGGGCCTCCTACGTTCCAGGGCATGACCGAGAACCGGAACGAGCACGTCGACGTGCCCCGCCTCGCTGACCAGCCCGCTGCTGACCGGCTCGCCCCCGATCGGCCCGGTGCCGAGCGGGACGGGCTCGGCCGCCGCACGTTCATGACCCTGACCGGGCTGGGCGCGGCAGGCACGGCCGTGGCGGGGGCGGCCGTCGCTGCGGCGCCGTCGGCCGCCGCGTCCCCGGGGGCTGGACGTGGCCCGCGGCTGCGCTTCCGCAAGGACGGCACGTACACGATCGTGCAGTTCAACGACACGCAGGACGACGAGAAGATCGACCGCCGCACGCTGGAGCTCATGCGCGCGGTGCTGGACGACGAGGAGCCGGACCTGGTGATCCTCAACGGCGACAACATCACGGGCGGCTGCGACACCCCGCTCGAGATGCGGCAGGCGATGAACAACGTCGCCCAGCCGATGGAGGAGCGGCAGATCCCCTGGGCGATCACGTTCGGCAACCACGACGAGGACTCGACGCCCAGCAGCGGGGTGGACGAGGCGCAGATGCTCGCGTTCTACCGGTCGTACCGCCACAACGTGAACGGCCCGACGGCGAAGGGCGTGACCGGCCAGGGCAACTCGCACCTGCTGATCGACGGCACGAACGGGAAGCCGGCGTTCAACGTGTGGCTGCTCGACTCGGGTCGGTACGCGCCGGGCACGATCGACGGGCAGGACTTCACGGGCTACCCGACGTGGGACTGGGTGCGGATGGACCAGGTGGACTGGTACTACCGCACGTCCGTCGAGCTGGAGAAGCGGTACCGCCGCGCGATCCCGTCGCTGATGTTCATCCACATCCCGCTGTGGGAGTACCGCTTCATGTGGTTCGGCTCCGTCGACGGCCGCACCGCCGCGGACCACGAGCGCGGCGCCGCACGCCACGGGATCGTGGGGGAGCGCAACGAGGAGGAGTGCCCCGGGCCCTTCAACTCCGGGCTCTTCTCCGCGGTGCAGCACCGCGGCGACGTCAAGGGCATCTTCTGCGGTCACGACCACGTCAACACGTACTCGGGCAGCTACTACGGCGTGCTGCTGGGTTACGCCGGCAACACCGGGTTCGGCACGTACGGCCTGAGCGGCGCGGAGCGCAACCGCCTGCGGGGCGCCCGCGTCTACCGGCTCGACGAGGCGGTCGACGGCGTCCTCGTGGACACGACGATGCGGTTCGCGTCCGAGTTCGGCATCGACCTCACGGCTGACGACCAGTGGATGGAGCCGCTGCCCCTGCCGAAGGGCCGGGCCTGACGGAGCAGGGGCGGCTCAGCGACGACGCCCGCGCGGCGGCTCGGTCGGCGGCCACTCGCCGTCGTCCGAGCCGTCGTCGGCGCCGTGCAGCAGCTCCTGCAGCTGCACCTGCACGCGCTCGACGCGCGGGACGTCGCGCAGCACCATGCCCGCCTTCTCGGTGGCGTCGGAGACCTGCAGGGTGCCGCAGCCGAGCAGCCGGTCCAGGAGGTCCTTCTCGAGCGCGACGTCGTTGATGCGGTAGAGCGGGATGTCGCGGCCGACGCGGGTGACGATGCCGGAGCGCATGGCGATGCGCCTGGTGGTGACGGTCCACGAGGTGGTGCGCCACTTGAGCCACGGCACGAGCACCCACACGACGGCGACGACGAGGAGCACGCCGAGCGCGATCCAGCGGACGACGTCGTCCATCGGGACGACGAACGAGAACGCGGCGGCGACGAGCAGCACGAGCAGCAGCAGGAAGGGCCACACCACGGCCTTCGCGTGCTCGTGCAGGTCCATGACCACGCGCTCGCCGTCGATGAGGTCGTCGTCGTTCAGCGCCATGGCGCACATCGTGCCAGACGGCGGACGCGGCACGACGGCGCCGCGGGCTGCTCACACGTGCGGCGGCAGGTTCCAGCCCTCGATGGTGCGCAGGTCGTGCCCGTACCCGAGCTGGCAGATCGCGGCGGTGCCGAGCTCGAGCCGCGACCCCAACCGCGGGTCGATGCCGAGCCAGGCGGTGGCGAGCACGCGCAGCAGGTGGCCGTGCGCCACGGCGAGCACGTTCCCGCCGTCCTGCAGGGTCGCGTCGGCGCGCTCCACGAAGCGCCGGGCGCGAGCGGCGACGTCCTCCAGCAGCTCGCCGGGGCGCCCGTCGCCGTGCTCCGGGTCGGGCGGCAGCACGCGCACGCCGTCGTCGAAGATCTGGAACGGGTGGCCGAGGAGCTCGCCGACGTCGGCGCTGGTGCGCCCGTCCACGGGCCCGTAGTCCCACTCGGCGAGGTCGGGGTCGACGACGGCGTCCGGGTGGCCGGCGAGCGCGGCCGTGCGGCGGGCGCGCTCGAGCGGCGACGTGTAGACGGCGGAGAACTCGATCCCCGCGACGGCTCGCCCCGCGGTGCGGGCCTGCTCCTCGCCGGCGGGGGTGAGCGCGACGTCGGTGCGGCCGGTGTGCTGGCCGCTCACGCTCCACTCCGTCTCGCCGTGGCGCAGGAGCACGAGCTGGGGGTCCTTGCTCGGCACGAGAGGCATGCTCCGAGCATCACGCAGACCTGCGACGACGGCACCCGGACGGCCTGGGGAGGGCGCTGTGGACGGGCTTTCCAGGAACCGTCCAGAGTTCGCTAGGGTGTCGTCGCCGTCACAGGACCGTCACATCTTCATCACTCGCCACTCGGGGAGGCCGCCCGTGCTCGTCTTCGTTCTCATCGGCGCCGCAGGGATGGTCCTGCTGCTCGTGTCGCTCCTCGTCGGCGACCTGGTCGACCTCGGCGACGGGGCGCTGTCGGGCACGTCGCTCGGGGTCGGCGCGGTCGTCTTCGGTGCGGTGGGCACGATCGTCGTCGCCAACGATCTCGCGACGTGGATCGCGTACGTGGCCTCCGCGGTCGTCGGCCTCCTGGCCGTCGTCCTGGCGCAGGTGCTGGTGCGGCGGCTCGCGGCGAGCGACGACGGCGTCACCGTCTCGCTCGTGGGCGCGCACGGCACGGCGACGACGGACGTGACGGCGGCCTCGGGCGAGGTCTCCCTCGACGTCCCGAGCGAGCTCGAGCGTCGCCTGGCCCGGTCCGACGAGCCCATCGCGGCCGGGTCCCGCGTCGTGGTGCTCGAGCACTCCGGCTCCACCGTGCGTGTCGGGGTCCCCGGCCCGCAGGCCCGCTGAACCCTCCCCACGACCGGAAGGAGACGCGCTCCGGCGCGCACCATGTTCGACTCGACCGACAGCAGCTTCATCACCACGATCGCGGTGCTCGCGCTCGTCGTGGCGTTCCTCGCGGTGGGCATCTTCGTCGCCCAGCGCATCCGCCGGGTCCCGCCGAACCAGGCCCTCGTCATCGTCGGCCGTGGTGCCGGCAAGAAGGAGACGGCCGGCCAGAGCCAGCGCGTCGTCATCGGCGGCCGCACGTTCGTCTGGCCGATCCTGCAGCAGGGCTTCGCGATCTCGCTCGAGCAGCGGCAGATCGGCATCACCGTCGAGGGCGTCGACAAGAACCGCATCAAGATCGCGATCAAGGCGTCGATCAACTTCAAGGTGCGGGGCGACGACGAGGGCGTGCGCCGCGCGGCGCAGCGCTTCCTGTCCCAGCAGGAGATGCTCACCGAGATCATCAAGGAGTCCCTCGAGGGCTCGCTGCGCTCCATCGTCGGCGACATGACGATCGAGCAGATCATCTCCGACCGCAAGGGGCTGTCGGACCGCGTCGTCGAGTCGACCAAGACCGACCTGGCGGAGCAGGGCCTGCAGGTCGACCTGCTCAACATCTCCGACATCTCGACGCCGGGGTCGGACTACCTCTCCAACCTCGGACGTGCGGAGGGCGCCCGCGCCCTGCAGGTCGCGGAGGTCTCCGAGGCGGAGGCCCGCCGGGTCTCCGAGTTCGCCGTCATCGAGGCGGCCGAGCAGATCGCCGAGCGGCAGAAGGCGCTCGACCTCAAGAAGGCGGTCATCAAGGCCGACACGGACCGCGCGAACGCCGAGGCCGAGGCCGCCGGGCAGCTCGCCCGCGCGGAGCAGGACCGGCTCGTGGCGCAGCAGGAGCGCGAGGCGCTGGCCGAGCAGGCCCGCGTCACGCAGGAGCGTCTCGACATCGAGATCCGCAAGCCTGCCGAGGCGAAGGCGTACGCCGAGGTCCAGGAGGCCACCGCCCGCCGTGACGCGGCGAACGCCGCCACCGAGGCGGACGCCTTCAAGCGCACCACGATCGCCGAGGCGAACAAGACGGCGGCGATCCAGGACGCCGAGGCCTCGGCGACGGCGGTCCGCCGCGCCGGCGAGGCGGAGCGCGACCGGCAGATCGCCCTGGCCGCCGGTATCAAGGCGGAGGGCGAGGCGAAGGCCTTCGCCGTCGAGGCCGAGGGTCGGGCCGAGGCCGTCGCCACGGACGCCAAGGCCGAGGCGCTGAAGAAGTACGGCGAGGCCGCCCTCGTGCAGGAGCTGATCGAGCGCCTGCCCGAGATCGTCCGTGCCGCGGCCGAGCCGATCGGCTCGATCCAGGGCATGACCGTCGTCTCCACCGACGGCGCGTCGGCGGTGACCAAGACGGTGGCGTCCGTGCTCGGCGAGGGCCAGGGCGTCGTCAAGCAGCTCACCGGGGTGGACATCCACCAGCTCATCGCGGGCATCGCGGGCGGGCAGCTGCCGACGAAGTCGGAGGAGACCGCGCCGCTCAACTGACGCCCCGTCGTTCAGAGGCGTCTGCGACGCACGACACGCCCCGCCTTGGGAATCGCCTCCCGCGGCGGGGCGTTCGTGCGTACGTGACCACCATCGAGAACGCCCCCCTCAAGGTCGACGTCTGGTCGGACGTCGCGTGCCCCTGGTGCTACATCGGCAAGCGCCGCTTCGAGTCCGCGCTGCAGCGGATGGCGGAGCGGGACGGCGCCGCCCCCGAGGTGGAGGTCGAGTACCACTCGTTCGAGCTCTCGCCCGACACCCCCGTCGACTTCGAGGGCACGGCCACGGAGTTCCTCGCCGACCACAAGGGCATCCCTCTGGAGACCGCCCAGCAGATGCAGGACCAGGTGACGGCGCTCGCCGCCGCCGAGGGCCTCACCTACCGGATGGACCAGGTCCGGCACACCAAGACGCTCAAGGCGCACGAGCTGCTGCACCTGGCCAAGGCGTTCGGGAAGCAGGACGAGATGAAGGAGCGCCTGCTGCGCGCGTACTTCACCGAGGGCGAGCACGTGGGTCACGTCGAGGACCTCGCGGACCTCGCCGCCGAGGTCGGCCTGGAGCGCGAGGCCGTCGTCGTCGCGCTGAACGCCGGCACCTACGCCGAGGCGGTCGCGGACGACATCGCCCGCGCCCGCGCGTACGGCATCAACGGCGTCCCGTTCTTCGTGCTCGGCGGCCGGTACGGCGTGTCCGGCGCGCAGGACCCCGGCGTCTTCGTCCAGGTGCTCGACCAGGTGCTCGCCGAGGCCTGAGCCGGGCGAGCGAGGCGCATCTCACACCGCCAGCCCTGGCTGTGAGACGCAGTATCACCGAGAATCGAGGCCAGCCCGCACCGTCGCGGGGCGCCGCGGTCTCGGGCCCACCACGCCCGGTCGTACCGCGGCAGTGGTTCCGTTGGAGGAGAAACATGAACGACGCCACCGAGAGCTCGTACCGCTCGATCGCCAACCCGCGCCGCACCACGCTGATGACCGTCAGCGCGGCCGAGGCGGCGGCGCCCCACCACGGCGCGGACGAACGTCCGCTGCAGCTGCTGGGCGACGACGGCGCGGTCTGCGTGGACGGCGTGTGCAGCCTGCCGGACTGACCGGCTACATCGCGCGGTAGTCCGCGATCGACAGCCGCGGGCCCCGGCGCGGGGCCTGCGGCCTGCGGTCGAGGAACAGCAGCCGCACGACGCGGTGCCGGTGGGGCGCGTACGGCGCGAGGAGCCGCAGCATCCCGTCGTCGTCGGTGCGCTCGCCGGTGAGAGCCCAACCGACCGCCGCGGCGAGATGGAAGTCGCCCACCGACACGGCGTCCGCGTCGCCGAGAGCGCGCTGCGCCACCTCGGCCGACGTCCACACCCCGACGCCCGGCACCTTCTCGAGCCGGGCACGCGCCTCGTCGGCCGGCATCCCGACGGCGTCCTCGAGCCGCGCCGCGACCTGCGCGCACCGCACCGCCGTCGCCGCGCGTCGCGGGTCGACCCCCGCGCGGTGCCAGTCCCACGTGGGGACGGCGGCCCAGCCGCGCGCGGACGGCACCACCGTCAGGCCGTGGGGGGCGGGCCCCGGGGCGGGCGAGCCGTGCCGGGCGACGAGCCAGCGCCACGCCCGGTGCGCGGTCACGACCTGCACCTTCTGCTCGAGGACGGCCGGCACCAGCGCCTCCAGCACCCGCCCGCTGCGGCACATCCGCAGCCCCGGCGTGCGCCGCGCGACGTCGTGCGCCTGCGGCGGCGGGACGAAGTCGGAGGCGTCGTCCGCCTCGCCCAGCAGCTCGGGCACGGCGTCGGCCGCCTCCCGTGCGCCCGGGCCCCAGTGCTGCACCACGGCGGAGCGCGGTCCCGTCGCGACGAACCGCTGCGTCACCGGTCCGGTGCGCACCAGCGTGGTGCGCCACACGGCGCCGTCGGGGGTGCGCCGGAACGTGGGGTCGTACGCGCCGTGCCGCAGCGGGCCCAGCGTCAGCGCGAGGTCGAGCGGCCTGTCCGAGGCGTGCTCGACCGTGACGTCGGCAGCGGCCGGGCGGGCCGTCACGTCCGTGCCGGTCGAGGCCGCGCTGGTCAGAGGGGTCGTGCTAGTCAAAGAGGGTTCCGAGCTCCCAGCCGGTGTCGCCGCGCGCGCCGACGGGCGTGGCCTCGGCGAACCCTGCGTCCCGCGCAGGACGTCCCGCCGAGCGGTCCGCGCCGTCCTCGCGCGGTGAGGTGCTCGTGCCGGCGTCCTCCGAGAGCAGCAGCTCGTCGACGCCGCCGCGGCCGGCCGCCCAGTCCTGCGCGGCGAGGCCGGCGAGCTGGTCGGCCCGCTCGTTGAACGGGTTGCCCACGTGGCCGCGCACCCATCGGAACCGGACCGGGCCCCTGCGGCCGGTGATGGCGGCGTCGATGGAGCGGATCAGCTCGAGATTCTTCACGGTGTCGCCGGACGCGGTGCGCCAGCCCTTCCGCTTCCACCCGTGGATCCACTCGGACGCGCACCGGATCGCGTACTGCGAGTCCGACTCGATGAGGAGCGGCTCTGCCCCGGGATGCGCCTCGATCGCGCGGAGGAGCGCGGTGAGCTCCGCGACCTGGTTGGTGCCGGACGCAGCGCCGCCCGAGTCGAAGCGGCCGCCCTCGTGGGCGATCCACGCCCAGCCGATCGCGCCCCCGGGATTACGGAGGCACGAGCCGTCAGTGCTGACAATGATCACGCCGGAGTCTCCCAGTGTCCGAGCCCCTGGTTGCCGCCCCCATTGTGCCCCGAGCCGGTGACACTCGGGGCCGCGTCCACGCCGTCGCCCGCCGAACGAGGAACCCGCAGGCTGCGGACGCCCGAAAACTCGGGCGCGCGGCCCCGGAAGAGGGCGCGGCTCCGCCCGGAACCCACGAGCGGTCCGCGGCGGTGATCATGGCGGCATGACCGACGGCACCGCTATGCCTGGAAGTGGCATGCCCGGAGACCGCATGCCCGAGAACGACCGGCCCTCGCGCGACCAGCCCGCCCGGCGCCCGGCCGACATCCGCAAGTGGCGGCGCTACCTGGCCGACGAGCGCGCCGAGGCCGCCACCTACCGGGACCTGGCCCGGCGACGCGCGGGCGAGGAGCGCGCGATCCTCCTCGCGCTCGCGGACGCCGAGAGGCGGCACGAGCAGCACTGGCTCGACCTCCTGGGCGACGACGTCGGCCGGCCGCTGCGCGGTGACCTGCGCACCCGCATGCTCGGCCTGCTCGCCCGACGCTTCGGCGGCGTCTTCGTGCTCGCGCTCGCGCAGCGGGCCGAGGCGCGGTCGTCGTACGACGCCGACGAGCACGCGACCGCCACGATGGCGGCGGACGAGCAGATCCACGAGGAGGTCGTGCGCGCGCTCGCGTCCCGCGGCCGCAACCGGATGTCCGGCACGTTCCGCGCCGCCGTCTTCGGCGCCAACGACGGCCTGGTCTCGAACCTCGCGCTCGTGCTCGGCATCGGCGCCTCCGGCGTCTCGTCGCAGACCGTGCTCCTCACCGGCATCGCGGGGCTGCTCGCCGGTGCGCTGTCCATGGGCGCCGGCGAGTTCGTGTCCGTGCGCTCGCAGCGCGAGCTGCTCGAGGCGTCCACGCCCGACCCGAAGAGCGCCACCGTGCTGCCGCACCTCGACGTCGACGCCAACGAGCTGGCGCTCGTCTACCGCGCCCGGGGCATGTCGTCCGACGAGGCGCAGGGCCGGGCCGACCGCGTGCTGGCCGGCCTCGCCGCGACCGGGACGCTCGCCCCGGAGGTGCTCGACGACGAGCGGGACGGCGAGCCCGCGCCGGCCCCGGTCGTCGAGCAGGACGACGACCTGGAGACGCACGGCACCGCCTGGGGCGCCGCGATCTCGAGCTTCTGCTTCTTCGCGTCCGGCGCGATCATCCCCGTGCTGCCCTACCTGCTGGGGCTCACCGGCTTCCCGGCGATCGCCGTCGCAGCCGCGCTCGTGGGCGTGTCGTTGCTGATCACGGGCGCGATCACCGGGCTCCTGTCGGGGACGTCGCCGTGGACGCGCGCGCTGCGCCAGCTCGCCATCGGGTTCGGTGCCGCTGCCGTCACGTACGCGCTCGGCCTGCTGTTCGGGACGTCGGTGGCCTGACCCGCGGGTGAAATCTCGCCCGCTGCTGTTGCGGGACTGTTGCTCGGGCGTCACAGTGTGATCTGGGTCATGACCGAGCAACCCGTGACCCCGCGTGGCATCGAAGGGGGCCGAGTGACACGCAGCGTGGACCGTGCTCCGGCGGCAGGACGCCGCCGGCGCTGGCTCGCGCGCGTGGGCGGGACGGCCGTCGGGCTCGCCGGGGCGGCCGCGCTGAGCGTCACCCTCGCCGGGGCAGCGTCCGCCGACGACGGCGGGGACGAGGGCCCGTTGGCGTCCGTCGTCCGGTCGCTCATCGACCACGACGACGACCGCGCGCGCGGCGACGGCGAGCCTCGCCAGGAGGAGCCGGCGCAGGCACCGGCCGAGGAGCCGGTCGGCCAGGAGAAGGCGGCGCCCGAGCCGCCTCGGAGCGAGCCCGCCGACATCGAGCCCGCGACGCAGGCACCGGTCGAGGACGCCGCTCGCGCGAAGCCCGCTCGCGCGAAGCCCGCTCCCGCGAAGCCCGCTCGCGCGAAGCCCGCTCGCGCGAAGCCCGCTCCCGCGAAGCCCGCTCCCGCGAAGCCCGCTCCCGCGAAGCCCGCTCCCGCGAAGCCCGCTCCCGCGAAGCCCGCTCCCGCGAAGCCCGCGGTCGAGAAGGGCGCGGTCGAGAAGGGCGCGGAGGAAACGCCGGACGCCGCGACCTCCGACGGCGCAGAGGTGGACGCCGAGCGGGACGTGGCAGAGCCGGACGTCGTCGAGCCTGACGCGGACGAGGCCAAGGCTGTCGACGGCGAGCGGTCCGCGGAGCCTCGTCCCGACGTCGTGCGCGACGCGGTCGACGAGGCCGTCGCCCCCGTCCGTGAGAAGGTCGAGCGGCTGCACAAGGCCGTGCACGACGAGGTCGTCGCGCCCGCCGAGGAGGCGGCCGAGCGGGTGGCCCGCGAGCTGACCGGCGAGGCGGAGCAGGCGGCCGGGGAGATGACCGAGGCGCCGGCCGAGGAGCCGGCCGCGGAACCGGAGGGGCAGCCCGAGCGACCCGCCCGCGGCGAGGACGCCCCGTCCGGGCTGCCGGGCACCTCGCCCGCACCTGTGGACGTGGCGCCGGAGGAGGCCGATGCTCCAACCGGCGCTCCCGCCGATGCTCCTGCCGACGAGCCCGCGGAGCGGGAGACGATGCTCGAGCCGGTGGCTCGCACCGTCGAGGCGGTGACGACCCCGGTCCGTGCGGTGACCGATCCGGTCGGCGCGCTGATCGAGGGGATCGTCACCCCGCTGTCGCCGGTGGTCGACCCGGTTGCCGGTGTGGTCGAGGAGGTCACGACGCCGGTCGGCGGGGCGCTCGAGCCCGTGACGGGTGCGGCCGCGGAGACGCTGGCCCCCGTGACGGACGCGCTGTCGCCCGTGCTGGTGCCGGTGGGCCGGGTGGTCCACGAGGTGACGCGCCCGCTCGCCCCGGTCACGGACGGCGTGGGCGCCGTCGTGGCGCCGGTCCTGACGACCCTGGACCCGGTGCTCGACCCGGTGGTCGGGCTGGTGACGCCGGTGACGGACTCCCTCGAGCCCGTCGTCAGGCCGGTCCTCGGCGCCGCGGCGCCGGTGGTCGACGCCCTCGCGCCCGTGGTCGAGCCGGTCGGCGGTGCGCTGCAGCCCGTCGTCGAGCCGGTCGTGGACGCGGTGGCCCCGGCCGTCGGTCCCGTGCTGGAGCCGGTGCTGGAGCCTGTGCTCGACCTGCCCGCCCCGGTCGACGGGGACGCGGTCACGGCCACGGTGCCCGAGCCGTCGGTGACCGGTGCGTCGACGTCCGACGTCGTCCCGGCCACCGACCCGGCCGCTGCGCCCGGGCCGGTCGTCCCCGCGGCGCCCGCCCTCGCCCCGCCGGCGCCGGCCGCCCCCGTGCTCGACGCGGCCGCGGCTGCCGAGGAGCTGCGGAGTGCGCCGTCCGAGCGGGAGAGCGTGCCCGGCACGCCCTCGGCACCCGCCGCGAGCCCGGCGTCGTCGGGCTCTTCCTCGACCACCCGCGTGCCGTCGGGCGGCGACGCCGCCGCCGACCTCGCGGGCCGCACGAACCTGACCGCGCGGGCGTGGATCGTCCCCGCGGGCGACCAGCTCGACCGCCTTCCCGCGGTCGCCTTCGACATCCCCGTCTCTCCTGCCTGACGTGGTCGCGTCGCGCCCTCACGCGCGACAGCGACCGCGGGCGGCGTCCGCCACCCGCGTACCACGTCAGTCAGGAGCGGATCATGCATACCCATGTCCGACGAGCGCTGAAAGTAGCGCTCGTCGCGGGCGGCCTCGTGGTCGCCGGGGCCGTGACGGCCCAAGCTGCGGACGATGACGTCGTCGACGCCACCGTCGGAACGGACACCTCGGTCGACCTCCGCCTGAGCGAGGTCTCCGAGGAGACGAACGATGCCGAGCTCGACACGCCCGTGGACCTCCCCGAGGTCGACACGGAGGGCGTCGAGGCCGTGGTCGACGCCGTCGCCGGCGACGACGGCGCGGCCGACGACGTCGCCGGGCCGGACGAGGAGTCCGACACGACGACCGACGACCTCGTGGACGCCGTCGCCGAGGACGTGCACCGGACGGCGGACGACGTCCAGTCCGGTGACGTCCAGGGCGTCGTCGAGGACGTCGCCGGGGACGACGGCGTCGTCGACGACGCGATCGAGGACCAGCCCGCCGAACCGGCGGGCGGCGACTCCGGGAACGACGGCGCTGCGAACGACGGCGCTGCGAACGACGGCGCTGCGAACGATGGCGCCGGGGCGGACACCGGGTCGGACGACGCGACAGCCGGGGACGGCGCCGGCGACGGTCCGGACGGGTCCGCCCCCGAGGACGCGACGTCCGGCGGGGGCGACGACCGCGGGAGCGGCGACGTGCCGCAACCCGCGGAGCGTGGCGCCGGGGGCGCGGTCGACGAGACCGTGGACCGTGCGTCGGACGCCGTGTCGGACGTGGCGGGAGCCGCCGACGAGGCGCTCGGCACCGGTGCGGACGTCCGGGACACCGTCGACGGGGTCACCGGTGACGGAGGTGTCGTGGACGACGTCCTCGGCGCCGACGCTCCGGAGTCCGGCGTGACCGACCAGGTCACCGAGCACGTGGTCGACGACGTCGAGCAGGCGACGGGACGTCTCGCCGCCGGTGACGTCGAGGGTGTCGTGGACGACGTCACCGCCGACGGGGGTGTCGTGGACGACGCGCTCGACGACCAGGGCGTCGATGCGGCGCTCGAGCAGGTCGGCGAGACCGCCGATTCGGCGACCGAGGCGGTGGACGAGGTCCTCGGTACCGGCACGGCGGTGCGGGACACCGTGGGCGGGGTCGCCGACGGCGCCGTCGACGCGGTGGCCGGTGAGGACGGCGTCGCCGACGACGTCCTCGGTGCCGACGAGGCCGAGGCCGGAGTCACCGACAAGGTCGTGGAGCACGCGGTCGACGACGTCGACGGCACGCTCGACGGAGTCACCGCCGGTGACCTGGAGGGCGTCGTGGACTCCGTCGTGGCCGACGACGGCCTCGTCGACGATGCGCTCGAGGGTGACGCGACCGCCGGTCTTCCCGGTATCGGTGACCTGGGGTCGGTCGACGGCGTGGGTGACCTCGACGGCCTGGGTGATGTCGGTGATCTGACCGGTGTCGTGGATGGTCTGCCTGGTCTTGGCGGCGGTGAGCTGCCGGGCGCTGGGCTGGGTGACCTCGGTGCGCTGACGGATGTCGACGCCACGGTCGAGGACGTGCTGGCCGGGGTCTCGGACGCGGCCGGTGCGCTGGACTCTGCGCTGGGTACCGAGCCTGTGGTGCAGGGCACGGTCGACGGGCTGCTCGGTGAGGACGGCGTCGCAGACGACATCCTGGGTGCCGACGAGCCCGAGGCCGGTGTGACGGACGAGGTCGTGGGGCACGCGCTCGACGACGTCGACGTGACGCTGGGTGCACTGACCGCCGGTGACCTGGACGGCGTCGTGGACTCCGTCGTCGCCGACGACGGGCTCGTCGACGACGCGCTGGAGGACGGTGCGACCGACACGATCGTCGGTGACCTCGGTGACCTCGGTGACCTCGGTGACCTCGGTGACCTCGGTGACCTCGGTGACCTCGGTGACCTCGGTGACCTCGGTGATCTCGGTGATCTCGGTGACCTCGGTGAGGTGTCCGGGCTGGACGGCGCGGTGGACGAGCTGACCGCTGCGGTGGCCGACACCGCGGGCGCGGTCGACGGCGTGCTGGGCACGCAGTCGCTGCTGCGGTCCACGGTGGACGGTCTGCTCGGGCCGGACGGCGTGGTGGACGACGTCGTCGGCCCGGACGAGGCGCAGGACGGCGTCACGGACGGTCTCGTGGAGGCTGTGCTGGACGACGTCGGCTCGACGCTCGTCTCGGTGACGGCCGGCGACCTGCCGGGCGTCGTCGACGAGGTCGCTGCCGAGGACGGCGTGCTCGACGACGTGCTGGAGGACGGCGGCGTCGACACGGCCGCGGACGACCTGGTCGATCACGTCTCGGACCTGGCGGGCACGGTCGACGACACCGTCGGGACCGGGTCGCTGGTGCAGGATGTCGTGGACGGCATCGCCGGTGACGACGGCGTCCTGGACGACGTCGTCGGTGCCGACGAGCCCGAGGGCGGCGTCACGGACGAGGCCGTGGAGCACGCGCTCGACGACCTGGAGCAGATCGTCGGCGACGTCACCGAGGGTGACCTCGGCGCCGTGACCGACGACCTCACGGCCGACGACGGCCTGGTGGACGACGTGCTCGAGGACCAGGGCCTGGACCCGGTGCTCGGGGACGTCGTCGACTCGACCGGCACGGTGGACGACCTGCTGGGCACCGGCTCGGCGGTGCAGGACACGGCCGACGGGCTGCTCGGCGAGGACGGCGTGGTCGACGACGTCGTCGGCGCCGACGAGCCGCAGGACGGCGTCACGGACGGCCTCGTAGAGGCCGTGGTCGACGACGTCGACTCGACGCTCGACTCGGTGACGGCCGGCGACCTGCCGGGCGTCGTGGACGACCTCACCGCCGACGACGGCCTGGTGGACGACGTGCTGGAGGACCAGGGTCTCGACCCGGTGCTGAACGACGTCGTCGACTCGACCGGCGCGGTGGACGACCTGCTCGGCACGGGTGACCTGGTCGAGGACACCGTCGACGGGATCGCCGGCGAGGACGGCACCGTGGACGACATCATCGGCGCCGACGAGCCGCAGGACGGCGTGACCGACGAGCTCGTCGAGCACGTCGTCGAGGACCTCAACGACACGGCGAACGACCTGCTCGAGGGCGACCTCGGGGCCGTGACGGACGACGTCCTCGCCGAGGACGGCCTGGTCGACGACGTCCTGGAGGACGGCACGACCGCCACCGATCCTGGTGACGGCACGGATCCCGGTGACGGCACGGATCCCGGTGACGGCACGGATCCCGGTGACGGCACGGATCCTGGTGACGGCACGGATCCTGGTGACGGCACGGACCCCGGTGACGGTGACAACGGTGGCGGTGGCAGCACCGACAACCCCGGTGACGGCACCGGCGACGGCGCGACCGGCCCCGTGGGCGGTCCGGTGGCCGAGGCGCCCGGCTCGGACGGTTCGGGACAGCTGAGCGGTACCGGGTCCGACGGCGCCACGGCGGCGTCCGGCGCTGCCGGTGCCGACGGGACCGACGCGATGCAGACCCTGCCGACGACGGGTGGGGACCTGCGGCTGCTGGGGCTGTCCCTGCTGCTGATGCTGACGGGCGGCGTGCTGCTGCTGCGTCGTCGGAGGGAGGCGCTCGCGGTCGCGACCCGCTGACCCACCGGAGCCGGTACCGGCTCCGGACGGGGCGGCGCTGTCACGGGAGATCACTGGGGAGTGTCCCGTGGCAGCTCCGCCCCGGCTGGGGTCGGCGTGGGCGCAGCACGGCGCAGGGGGCCGGGCCGCGCCCACGACACCACCGGCACCGCGGGGTGCGCGTGGCGGCCCCGGGCGGACGATCACCGGACCCTCGACGGAGGTGCCCGGGAGACCCGCCCGGGGCTGCCCGTGGAACACGCCTACCCTGGGACACCGTGCCCCGACTGATCGCCGACCTCACGCCGCTGCGCGTCTCCCCGGCGTTCCGTCGCCTGTGGTGGGGCCTCGGCGTCTCCAACATCGGCACGCAGATCACCGTGGTCGCGGTGGGCCTGCAGGTGTACGCCCTGACCGGGTCCACGCTCGCGGTGGGCACGCTGGGCATCGCGGCGCTGGTGCCGCTGGTCGCGCTCGGCCTGTACGGCGGGGCGCTGGTGGACCACTACGACCGGCGCCGCGTCTCGCTGCTCGCGTCGTCGGTGCTCTGGCTCGTGACGGCGGCGATCGCGGCGCAGGCCTGGCTCGACGTCGGCTCGGTGAACCTGCTGTACGGGCTGGTGGCGCTGCAGTCGGCGGCGTTCGCGATCAACAACCCGGCGCGCACGTCGATCGTGCCGCGCCTGCTGGAGCCGCAGCTCATGCCGGCGGCCCTCGCCCTGCAGACGCTGGCGTTCAACGTGGCGCTCACGTGCGGCCCGCTCGTGGGCGCGCTCCTCGTGGCCCGGCTCGGGTACGCCTGGGCGTACACCCTCGACGCGCTGCTGTTCACGGCGGCGCTGTGGGCGGTGTGGCGGCTGCCCGCCGTCCCGCCCGAGCAGCCGCTGGACGACGGCGCGGACGCTGACGCGACGGGCGCCGCGCCCGCCCGGCGGCGCGTCGTCGGGCTGAGCTCCGTGCTCGACGGGCTGCGTTACCTCGCGACGCGGCCGAACGTGCGCACGACGTTCGTCGTCGACCTGGCCGCGATGGTGCTCGCCTTCCCGCGCGTGCTGTGGCCCGCGGCGGGCGCCCTCTACCTGGGCGGCGGGGAGACGACGACGGGCGTGCTCGCCGCCGGGTTCGCCGTCGGCGGCATTCTCGCGAGCGTGTTCTCCGGCGCCCTCGTCCGCGTGCGGTGGCAGGGCCGGATCATCGTGTGGGCGATCACGGCGTGGGGGCTGAGCGTCACCGCCTTCGGCGCGGTGCTGGTCGCCGTCGGGCCGGGCGCGCCGGACGGCGTGCTGTGGGGCGCCGTGGTGCTCGCGGGCGTGGCACTGCTGCTCGCGGGCGGTTCCGACGCGATCTCGTCCGTGTTCCGCCAGTCGATCCTGCAGACCGCGACGCCGGACCACATGCGCGGCCGCCTGCAGGGCGTGTTCATCGTGGTGGTCGCGGGCGGGCCGCGGCTCGGGGAAATGGTGCTCGGCTCGGAGGCCACGTGGTTCGGCGAGGGGTGGGCGGCCGTCGTCGGCGGGCTCGCGTGCGTCGCCGTGCTGTGGCTGGTCGTGCGGCTGCAGCCCCGGTTCTGGCGCTACGACGCGCGCCACCCGGAGCCCTGACCCCGCGGTTCGACTAGCCGGCGACGGCGGCGTATGGGCGCCGGCGTCTCATCCCGGGCAGCGCGGCGAGCGCCAGCAGGGCGCACGCCCAGCCGCCCGACATCGTGACGAGGAACCCGGCGTGCGAGTCCGCGGCGTCCACGGCCACACCGGCCAGCCACGAGCCGATCGAGACGCCCACGCCCAGCGACGTGCCCACCCAGGTGAGGCCCTCGGTGAGCTGGTGCGGTGCGACGAGCGCCTGCACCAGGGCGTTGCCGTTGATGAGCGTGGGCGCGATGGCGAAGCCGGCCACGAACATGACCACGCCCAGGACCACGAGGTTCTGGACGAAGAAGAACAGCGAGACGCCGACGGCGATCCCGCAGGCGGTGACCGTGAAGCGGACCGAGAGCGGGGACACCCAGTGCCGGGCCCCGTACGCCAGACCCGAGACCATCGAGCCCAGCGCGAAGCAGGCGAGCACCAGCCCGGCGAGGCCCTTGACCCCCTGCTCCTCCGCGAACGCCACGGTGGCGACGTCGCTCGACCCGAACATGACACCCATGCCGACGAAGACGACGGCGAGCACCGGCATCCCGGGCATGCGGATCGCGGAGCGGCGCTCGAGCCGGACGGCGTCGGGGTGCGCCACCGTGCCGACGCGCTCGCCGTCCGCGGGCACGGCGGCGCCGCGAGCGGGTGGTTCCGTGCGTCGCTGCGTGAGGAACCAGGCGGCGCCCGCGCCGCCCACGACGGCCGCCACCAGCAGGCCGCCCGACGGGATCACCGTCGTCGCGAGCGTCGTGGCCAGCACCGGGCCCACGATGAACACCAGCTCGTCGAGGGCCGACTCCAGGGAGTAGGCGGTGTGCACGCGCTGCGCCTCGGGCAGCACGTGGGACCAGCGGGCCCGGGCGAGCGACCCGTACGAGCCCTGGCTCGCGCCGCCGACCGCGGCGCACACCCACAGCACCCACTCCGGGGCGCCCAGGGTCGCGGCCGCCACCAGCCCCAGCAGCCCCACCGTCGTCGCGATCAGCATCGGGGTCATCACGCGGGCCTGACCCGATCGGTCCACGCGGCGGGCGATCTGCGGCGCGACCAGCGCCTGCGCCACCACCAGCACCGCCGACACCCGGCCCGCCATCGCGTACGAGCCGTACAGGGCCTGGACCATGAGCACCGTGCCGATGCCGACCATCGACATCGGCAGCCGGGCGATCACGCCCGCGGCGGAGAACGGCAGGGCTCCCGGCACGCGGAGGACGTCGAGGTACGGGTTGCGCTTCCGGGCGGCCGACGCCGTGTCGGGGCCCTCGGGGACGGGCACGGTCACTGCCGGATTCTCCCACCCCGGCCACGGGGCGGCAGCGCCACCGCGCGCGCCCGCCGCACGACGCCTACCGTGACGACCCATGACCGCCAGGGGCCGCGTGCGCGCGGCGCAGCTCGTCCCGCGTGCGCTCTGGGCACTCGGCGGCGTCGCGGTGCTCGCCCTCGGGTCGGCCGTGCTGCTGTCCGCGCACGTCGGCGTCGACCCGTTCACGGCGGCGAACATCGGGGTCAGCGGGCACCTCGGCATGGGGCTCGGGGCGTACCAGCTCGCCGTGAACGTCGTCCTGCTCGTGCCCGTCGTGGTGTGGGCGCGCCGCTACGTCGGCCTGGGCACGGTCATCAACATGGTGATGACGGGGTTCTTCGTGCAGTGGTTCGGTGCGCTGCTGGACCCCCTGGTGCCCGACCCGCCCGGCCACCTGCGCCAGGCCGTGCTCTTCGGGGTGGGGATCGTGCTGTTCACCGCGGGCGCGTCGGCCTACATGACCGCGGGGATCGGGACGGCGCCGTACGACGCGATCGCGCCGATCGTCGTCGACCGCACCGGGTGGCGCTACCGGGCGGTCCGGGTGGTGCAGGACCTGGCGTTCGTGGGGCTGGCGGTCGTGTTCGGCGGCCCCGTGGGGGTGGGAACGGTCATGACGGCGTTCTTCGCAGGGCCGCTCATCGACTTCTTCACCGTGCGGGTCAACACGCCGCTGCTGCACCGCCTGCTGCCCGGCGACGAGGAGCCGGCCCGCCAGGCACCGTGAGGTCCGTCTCGCCCCGGCACGGCAGGCGACAGACGCCGGGGTCAGCGGCCAGGATGGGGGCCATGAACGCCACTCCCACCCCCGTGACGGTCGTCGACGACCGCGATCACCAGGTCTTCCTCGCCCGGCTCGACGACGGTCGCCGCGCCGGCGGCGCGTACTACGAGCGGAAGGACGACGGGGGGGCGGCGGTGGTCGTCTTCACGCACACGGAGGTGGACCCCGCCTTCGAGGGGCAGGGGATCGGGTCCCAGCTCGCCGCCGGCGCGCTCGACCAGGTGCGCGCCGCCGGGGAGAAGATCGTGCCGCTGTGCCCGTTCGTCAAGGCGTACGTGCAGCGGCACCCCGAGTACGCCGACCTGCTCGCCCACCCCGCCCGGTGAGGGCGGCGACCACCACCCGGCGCGGCGGCATCGCGGCGCTGGGTGCCTCCGTCGCGCTGCTCCTCGGGGCGTGCGCCGGAGGCCTCGATCCCGCGGCGTCCGGGATCGGCGGCG